>JANOHV010000262.1:0-66851 GCA_031406795.1 Candidatus Rokuibacteriota bacterium | reverse complement strand
CGGCCGGTTGACGCCCTCGAGCCTCCACGCCGTAGACCGCGAGGCCGAAGTCGTGTCCGCTGCCGTAAAGCGCGTCGAGGAAGCTCATCTCGAGGAGGCATCCCGAAGCTTGCGGATCGAAGAAGAAGACGATCGTCGCGGCGGGGCTACCCTCGCCCCAGACCACCTTCCTGGCGGTCCCGCCGAGGTCCGAGAGTTCAAGCGGCGGCGCATACGAACCGACCCCCGGCCCGGTCGGGGCCGCCGGCAAGGTCAGCGGAAACAGGAGAAGGGCGGCAGCCAGGCAGAAAGACATCCGCGGCCTTCGGCCCCCAGCCAACATGCTCATTGCCGGACGATTGTACCACCTCGCAGGCAGACGCGCGAAGCCCAACGCCGCAAATGAGCCCTTTTCAAGGGACGTCCCACAAGGAGGGGGGGATCGTGTTTTCGGAGAGGAGCGGCCAGATCGCCGCCGCCGTCCGCTTCCCCGCCGGGAAACGGCTCGCCGCCGCCGCGCTCAACGCAATGCCGCCGCGCAGCTCCCAGCTCATCTGTCCGTCGGCCCGCAGCGTGGCAAACCAGAAGCGCAGGCGGGCCCGGTCAATCTCCGCAGCCGCCGTCGCGAGCCCGGCGATCACTTCGGCGAAGAACCGCTGGTCGGCACCCGGCAGTTCGAAGCGACCCGCCGGCGCGATCACTAGGCGCTGATCGAGGTCCCGGCGCGCGTACGAGATGTGGACGGTGACGGTCACTTTCCCATCTGCCCCCGGCTCGATGACCACGTCGCTCCCGGGTTCGCGCAGAAAGAGCGAGGGGAACCACCCCTGGCGGCGGAAGCCCGCCGACTCGTTCTTCAGAGCATCGTAGCGGGTGAGACTCCCCTCCACGTAGTCGCGCAGGCGCTCCTGCAAGCTCGTCGGCCCGGCAGGCCGAACCGAGGCGGGCGGGGACTGGTCCGTCGCGGTCTCGTCGATCTGCGATTCGCCTCCCCCGCGCATCACGTCGATGGCCCGGCCCGGGGCGGTCGCCGCCACCGCCACCGCCACCGCCGGCGCCGTGAGCGCACAGGCAGCCAGGACCCAGAACGCCAGCGTCGCGGTGACGATCAGCGAGGTGCCGCCTTGTCGACGAGCCACGTCCGGCGGCCCCTCAGACGCCCGCGCCGAGGCGATCGATCAGAAAGGACGGGAGGCCCGCTTCGCGCATCCGCTCCTGCGTCTTCCCGACCGGGTAGGCGACGCGCCGCACCTCGACGCTGGTGTCCGCCGTGTCGTACAGGACGTATGAGGCCCGGGCATCGCGGTCGCGCGGCTGTCCGACGCTGCCGGCATTGACGAGATAGCGGAACTCCGGCCGCAGCGGTTCACGCACCCCGCGCCGCGCGACGCTGCCGCCTGCGCCAATGGCGTAGACACCCGGCCGATGCGAGTGTCCCACGAAGCACAGTCGCTCGGCGAACGCGGCGAAATGCTCGTCGATGTCGGCCAGGCCGTGGATGTAGTGCCAGCGCTCGGGCTCGATGGGTGAAGCATGCACGAGCAGAAGCTCCGGCGCACGATAGAGGTACGGGAGCGATCTCAGATATTCCAGCTGACCGGCATCGAGTTGCGCGGCGGTCCACTCCACGGCCGAACGGGCGAACTCGTTGAAATCATCGAGCGAAGCGCACCCGGCAACCGCGGCGTCGTGGTTGCCCGCCACGGAAACGGCTGCGTGGCGGCGCATGACTTCGAGGCAGGCCCCCGGACTCGGCCCGTAGCCGACGACGTCGCCCAGAGAGTAGAGCAGATCGACCCCGATGCGCTCAATGTCGGCGAGCACCGCCTCGAGCGCTTCGAGGTTGCCGTGAACGTCCGAAAGAACCGCGATTCGCACCGTTGCGCAAGCCTTTCCTGTCGCGGCGGGGACTATAGCACAGGCGGCGCGGCGAGCGGCGGGTCGGTCAGCACCGGCCCGAGACCGGCGTCGTCCGCCGCGTCGAAGATGCTCCCGGCGCTCGGCCCCTCCGGACCCCACCAGTTTCCGACGGCGTCGATCGCCTCGGCGGAGTTGCTCTCCAGCGCAAAACGCAGGCTGCCGGCGATCGAATTGCCGCGCAAGACCGCGCCGGGGCTGTCGGTCGAGATGCCGTTGCCGATGTTCGCCTCGATCCGGTTCCCCTCGACGCGCCCCTGCGTGCGGCGCAATTGCAGGCCGGCGCCATTGTTCGCCCGGAACCGGCTGCTTTCGATGCTCACGCGGCAGTCGCTGACGCGCAGGCCGGGCGAGTTCGACTCGAAGCGGCTGCCGGCAATCGTCCCCTCGGACTCGCGCACGTGCATCCCGGCGAGCGCATTGCCGATGAGGCTCGATCCGACCAGCGAAAAGGACGATCTCAGGATCTGGATCCCCAGGGTGTTGCCGAAGACGACCAGCCCATCGATCGCGGCGGTCGAGTCGCGAAAGCGCAGCGCGCTGGCGCTGCCGGTCACCGCACAGTCCGTGATCGCCGCAGTCGACTCCTGAAACTGGATCGAGCGGTAGTTGTTCCTGAAGATCGAGTGTTCGGCGCGAAAGCGCGAAAAGTGGCTGTGCAGGCCGCGGAACCCCTTCTCCACCAGGCACCACGCCAGACGGCTCTCCTCGGCGTCGGTCCCCATCAGGTTGATCGCGCCCCAGCGCCCGCGTCCCTCGCCGTCGACCGCGGTGAAGACGATCGGCGCCTCGCGCGTCCCCTCGGCGAGCAGGCGGCCCTGGATGAAGAGTTCGCTCTCGCCGACGCCGTCGGCGTCCGTGTCGACGAAGCCGAACCGGACAATCGTTCCCGGCGCGATCGTCAGGCGCGCGACCGGCGACACCATGACGGTGCCGTCGATCAGGATCTCCCCCTCCCAGGTCGTGTCCTCGCCGATGAAGCGCTCGCCGCGGTAAACCCGCGTCGGGACGGCGCCCGGAGGCGGCACCTGCGGTGCGAACGGCAGCGGCGGCGGAAGCAGCGGGCCGTCCGCATCGGCGAGGTCCTGACTCCGGCCACCCTCCCGTTCGCCCGGTTGATGAACCGCGGGGCGCGTCCTGAGCACCCGGGCCCCCGTCAGCTCCGTCGGCGGAGCGCCGCTCGCGCCCCAGAGAACGTCGAAGGACTTCCCCCGGAACGAGGAGCCCTTGATGTGCGGGGCGGCACCCGGCGCGACCAGCAGGCCCTCGTGTTCGCCGGCATGAACGGTGACCGATTCCAGAATCGGACTCGACCCGGACCAGCAAGCCACACCGCCATCCTCGGCGGCCACGGTGACCCGTGCCAGGCGTGGGGCGGAACCGGCGTGAACGACGATGCCCTGGCGAGCACCGGAGATCAGCAGGTCGGCGATGGATGGCGATGAACCAAGCAGCGTGACCCCGGTTTCGGCGCCGGAGAGCCGCCCGTGGCGAATCTGTCCTTCTCCCCCATCGAAAATCAGGCCGCCCCAGCGGACCGCTGCCTCCCCTCCCGCCTCGACGGCGAGAGGCTCGAAGACCACCGGACGAGCCGCGGTCCCTTCGACGAGCAGTCGGCCGCGGATCAGGAACTCCGTGGCGTTGTCGAGGAATTCCGGCTCGGTCTTCGTAGTGTCGGCCGGACGGACGAGAACCCGTGTCCCGGCGAGAATCCGCAGCGTGCGGCCGCGCGGCACCTGAAAATCATCGGCAACGACAATGGTGCCGCTCCAGACGCCATCGGCAACGAGCGTGCCCTGAACCGTCACCGGCGACGCGACGTTCTCCGGGACCAGGTTCCGCGAAGCTGCGCAGGCCCCGCAGAGAATCAGCGCGACGAAGACGAGGATTCTGGACACGCGGTGACAGAATCCGCAGCCAGCTAGATCAGCCGCTTTTCCTTCAGAAACTGCTTCGCGACCTCGCGTGCCGGCCGCTTCTCGCTCTCCTGTACGAGCCGCGCCAGCGTGGCGTTGTCGACCACGCCCGAGAGCTTGTTCACGAGCCGGCTCAGCGCCGGAAACTTCTTCAGCGTATCTTTACGGATCACCGGAGCCACGAATCCGGGCGCGACCGGCCCGCCGGGTCCCGCCACGGCGACGGGTGCGGGCCGCCCGATCATGCCCCACGGCTCGAGCCAGATGAGGTTGAACCGCTGCTCGTATTCCCGGCGGACCGTCTCACGCTGGTCCATGACGGTGCCGCTCGCAGGCTGGCCGAGCAACTCGCGCAACGCCAGGCTCTGGTCCTCGAGGTACAAATCGACATCGGCGGTCTGCAGCGCAGCGTGCATCGCCCGGCTGTCCGGCAGCGCCTTGACCTGGATCGTGGTCCCGGTTCGCTCGCTGACCATCCAGGAAAACATCTCCGTCAGGATTTCCTGCTCCCGGCCCGGCAGACGCCCGAGGAACACCGTCTTGCCGACGCAGGCCTCAACCGGCCAGCTCATCGCCGCCATCGCCGCAACCAGCCCCGCCGCAACCACCGTCAGAAGAACCCTCTTCATCGAAGCCCTCCAGCAATTCTGCGCCGGGATTTTTCCGGCTCTTTTATAATATAAGCTCCCCAATCGCTCTTTACCACACCTGCTCCATGACGATCGTCAAACCCTTCACCCGTCTGCCGGCGAGCACGGACAGACCGCTGTCGGACGAACCGGCCAATTTGCCCGCCCACTCGCCGGGCTGGCGCGGCCCGCCGTGGCGGCTGCGGGCCCCTAGGTAGTATTTGCCCCCCCCGGGGAGCGAGAGTGCGAACTCGCCGTCGACGCCAGTGCGGGCCATCGACTCGGGCCTTCCGATCATCCCCTCGTCCCGGTAGGCGAACACGAATTGTCCGATGCGCGGCCTGGCCTCGGGATCGAGGACGCGCCCCTCGAGCACGGTCGTCGCCGGCTCCTGAAGCCTCTGCGCTCCGTTCGCAGCCAGCCGCTCGGCGTTGACCTCGTGCAGCGGCAGGTCGCCAAGGTCGAGGTAACCGTTCGCGGGGACGACGATCGGGTCCATGGACGCCGTTGCGCTCAGGTCACCTCCCTGCAGGTGCCCCGACGTCGCTCCGTCGCGACGCCGGCGAGCAGCGAATCGATAGGGGCCCGGTGCCAGATCGATCTGAAAGCGACCTTCCGCATCGGTGCGCACCAGCGCGACGTAACCGGGGCCGGCCAACCTGGTACTGGCGGGGTCATAGATCATGACAGCCGTCTCGTCGGCGGGGAGGCCGGCGTACAGGACGCGCCCGCGGACGCCGGCGCCGGGACTGGCCGACGACTCGCGCGAAGCACCGACGGCGTGCAGTTCGATTTCACCGAGAGGCCGTGCCGTCCCGGCCGCAAGGTTCACCGGGTTGCCAGCGTACTCGGCCAGGCGACGAGGCCCCTGGGTGCTCGCAAGATCTTTCACCCAGACCCAATAACTCCCGGCGGGAAGCTCCAGCCGGAACGAACCGTCTGCTGCCGTCGACGCGGTGGAAAAGGGAACGGACTCCCTGCCGCGTCCGCCGGAGAGATAGACCTCCACCGTGGCGCCCGCGACCGCGGTCCCGCGCGACACAGCGCGCCCCTCGATGTTTCCGGGCCGCGCGCCGCACCCGGACGCAGTCAGCACCAAGATCGAGACCATCACCGCGATAGCACGATTCATCTTTGTCCCCCCGGGCTCGTGCAGGCTCCGGGATCCTGACGCTGCGGACCTCCAGCGTGCTCCCTCCGGTCCGCCGACGGAGACCACACCTCCGCGCCACCCCTCCGCCTGACTCTCGCAATCGAATTCCATCACCGGGCTCATTCGACCAGTTCGGCGAGGGCGCCGGCGACGAGGTAGCAGGCCGGGCCGACGAGCATCGTCGTCGTGTAGCCGAAGTTGACCGCGAGGACGAGCGCCCCGACCGAGCCGAGCACCGAGAGCGCCCCGTTGATGCTCCAGACCCAGGGAACGAGACGCTGCTGGCGCAGCAGCGAGAGGCCGGCCGGCAACGGCTGGCCCATGAGGTACCCCAGCGGCGCCATGACCGCCACGGTCGCAGCAAGCCGGGCCCAGAGCGGCGCGGCAAGCAGCGTCTCGAGCAGCGGCGGCAACAGAACGGCCGTGAGGAGCAGGACGATGGTCAGGCGCGCGCAGCTGCGGCGAACGAGGCGCGCGTTTCCCGCCATCAACCGGGCCCGGGCGCTGCCCAACGCGCCGGCCGCGAGAAAGATCGCCAGCGTCACGGCCAGCGTGTACGCCGGCTTGCCGAGCAGCAGCAGAAAGCGCTTGAGCAGGCCGATCTCGACGACGATGAACCCCAGTCCGATCGCCGCGAAATACCCGACCGCAGCCCAGGCGCGCCCCCAGCGGATCTCTCGCAGGCGACCGTAGCGCGCCAGCGGCAGCGCGATACACAGCATGACCAGGCCAAACACCGTGCCGAGCAGATTGCGCATCAGCAGCAGACCCCGGTCCTCGAAATCGGGCGCTCGGGCGGCGCCGCTGCGCAGGAAATCCCCTGGCCGCATCAGGTAGTAGAAGAACGGCCGGTCGTCGCCGACCGGCGTGGCGTCGAAGGGCAGCGCGGCCAGGTACGCCGCCGGATCCGGCGCGCGCAGCAGGTCGGCAATGGCGCTGTCGCCCGCTCCGCCGGGAGCATAGAGCACCTGGAAGCCCAGCTCGCGACAGCGGCCCTGCAGCTCCGCAAGCTCCGTCGCCGTGAACGGCGCGTTCTTGATGAGCACCGAGGCCAGGCCGCGCTCGGCCGCGATGAAGATGCACCCGGGAGCCGCCGCGATACCGCGCGCCTCGAGCGCCGCCCGCGCCGTTGCAACCAGCCGCAGGATGCGCTTCTCGTAGATGAAGCGCGAGAAGGCCAGCATCCCCCCGGGCGCCAGCCGGTCGAGGTAGGTCTGGAACGCCTCGGTCGTGTAGAGGTGGTCTTCGGTGAACGTGAAAGCCCCGGCCGCCGGGGCGAGCCGGCCGTAGACGACCGTGGCCTGGATGACGTCGTAGAGCGAGGTGTCGTGCGCGAGGAAGGTGCGCCCCTCGTCCACGACCTTCTCGACGCCCGGCAGCGTGTACGGGCGGCCGGAAAAGTCCCCGAAGTCGTCCTGGACGGCGCGCACGACCAGCGGGTTGAGTTCGACCGCACGCACCGCGGCTGCCCCGCTCGCCAGCGCGATCAGGATGTCCTTGCCGCCACCCGGTCCGATGATCAGCGCCCGCGCGTCCTCGCGAACCGCGTAGGGGAGCGACAGCAGGTTCGCGCGGGCCCAGCCCAGGTCGTCGCCGGGGCGGTAGCGCGCGATCGTGGTGTAGCCGGTGTCGTCGACCACCAGACCGTACTGCTCCGGGATCGGTCCGCGGTAGCCGCGGCTCATCCCCCACGAGGCCTCGCCCTGGCCGGTGCGCAGCGGCCAGACCGCGACCCGGGAGTAGGAGTTCCAGCGCGTCAGCAGCAGGTCCGGCTGATAGCGGCCGCGCACGAACTTCAACTCCACGATCCCGCCGCTCGCGGTCGCCGCGACGAGAGCGAGCGAGAGCGCCCCGAGCGCCAGCGCGCCGAGCGCGCCGCCGCGGCCGCCGCTCTCCCGGAAGAAGACCCAGGCCGCAAGCGCCGCGAAAACGGCCAGCGCCGCCAGCGTGGCGAAGGGGTCGAGCCAGGTCAGCAGGGCGAAGGCCGCGACGCAGCCGAGGCCGGCGCCGACCAGGTCCCAGGCGTACACCGACGCGACTCGTTCCTGATACCGCGTCAGGGCCAGCGTCGCGACGAACCCGCCGAAAATGAAGGGCAGCGCGGAGACCAGGTAGAGCACCGCCAGCGGCAGAATCTGGCCGCCGTCCAGGAGCGTGACCTTGTCGGCGCCGAAGGGCTCGTACTGCGGTTGGTGAAAGGGGGCGAGAATGCGGTAGGCCAGCTGCGGCGAGCGGGCGAGCAGCAGGAAGAAGGTCCAGAGCGCGAGCAGCGCGAGGGTCAGCGCCAGCGAGGCTCGCCCCATCCAGGTGGCCGTCGCCTCGCGGGGGAAGCGCTCAGGGACGAGAAAGACCGCCAGCCCGCTGACCGTGATGCCGAAGAGCGCCAGCGAGACGATGAGCGAGACGAAGTGGTACCACATCAGCACCGAGAAGATGCGCGAGAGCGTCAGTTCCAGAGCCAGCAGGCAGAGCGAGCTGATCAGCAGCCCGACGCCGAGTCGCTGGTTCCAGCCCGCGAGCGCCGGGGTGCTCACGGTTCGCCCTCCCATCCGGTGTCGAAGGGCAGCGGCGCGGGGATGAAATCGAGCCGGCCGAGACCCGGGTCGTTTTTCCCGTCGAAAACCCGCTCCCGGATCGCGGCGACATCGGTGGTCCCGAACCAGTTCTCGCCGATGGTCTTGCCCCCGCGATAGAAATCGCCGAGACGCACGTCGAAGCGCAGGTTGCCGACGATGTTGTTGGCCTCGACGACCGAGTTGGTGTCGGTCTCGAAGAGGAACACCCCGTCCGTGTTGCCGGTGATCAAGTTGCGGCGGATGATGTTCGAGCAGCCGAAGAAATTGAGCCCCTTGCTGATGTTGCCGCGCACGAGGCAGCGCTCGAGCGTGAAGCTTGAATTGCCGAGGCGGGTTCCCTCGATGTTGCGTTCGAGCCGGCAGCGCTCCAGGCGCGCCGAGGAGAAGTGCGCGTGCAGCGCGTGCTGCGCGTACTCGAAACGGCTCTCCAGGAAGAGATTGTCTTTCGATGCGTCGAAGACCAATCCCTGCCAGTCGCCGGGCTGGGGGTCGGCCTCCGCCGAGGTGAAGACAATCGGTGCGGTCGGCGTCCCGACGGCCTCGATGCGACCGAGCACGTGCAGGCCCGCGTCTCCGATGCCGTCACCGTCGCGGTCGATGAAAGCGAAGCGCAGGGTAGTGCCCGGCGCGATCAGCAGCGTGACGCCGGCGGGGATCTCGACGTAGTTGGCGATCCGGCGCTCGCCCGACCAAGTCCAAATCGCCCCCGGGGCAGAGCCGTTACGCGGTTGGTTCGTAGCACACCCCGTCAGGGGAGCCAGGCAGGCCGCGACAAAGCACACCCATAAATACCTCATGGCGCGCCGCCCACGACAATGTCCATCGCCGGGAGCGCGCCCGCGTCCAGCCGCACCTCGATCGCGTGGTCGGGGGAGCCCGCGTAGAGGCCGATCAGCTCGCGCTCCTCGCGTGCACGCCCAATCTCCGCTCGCGCGCCCAGGTAATAGACGCCTTCGCGGTCGACCCAGACCAGGTAGGAGCCGTCCGCCCCGCTCGGCTCCGAAACGAACTCCGGCTTGCCGAGCATCGTAGTTTTCGCGTGGAGAAAGGCGCGGAACCCGGGGAGCGGGCGCCCGGCCGTGTCGCGAATCGTGCCGCTGACGCGGGTGCGCAACGCCGAGGGGGCGCTCCAGCCGCTCTTCTTCAGGACGCGCACGGTCGGGATGCGGATCGCCACCCGCTCCCCCGCCCGGATCTCGAGTGGGTTGCCGGGGTAGGAGCCGAAGTCGTCTCCCGCCTCCAGCGGACCGAAAACCTGCGGTCTCGAGCGGCGGCGGACAAAGATCCAGTAGCGCCCCGGGGAGAGGCGCGTCTCGAAGATACCGCGCTCGTCCGCCCGGGCCTCGATGTAACCCGGCCCCCGAAACTGGGTCGACGCGTCCAGATAGAATGCCACCCCGGCTCCGGGGATGGCTCCGGTGTCGCCAAGGACCTCTCCCGCGACCGCTTCCTCTCCCGGCGAGACGGAGGTCACCGTGATGGCGCCTGGAGCGGGGACCGCCGGGATAGTGACCTCGACCGTCTCCCCGGCGCGGACCATGACGGGATTTGATCCGTACCAGCCGAAGAGCGCCGGCTCGCCGGTCGACGCCGAGAGATACCAGCTCCCCGGCGCGAGGCCGAGTCGCGCAGGGCCGTCCGCGGTGGCGTCAGCGACGATCCGCTCCTCCAGCAGGGCGACCCCGAGGTTTCGCACCGCGGTCACCCTGATTCCCGGGACCGCGTGCTCCCGGTGCATGAGCCGGACCTGCACCAGGCCAACGGTCGGGACGGTGCTCGCAACCGGCGGCCGGTTCACGGCGCAGCCGGCGAGAGCGACGGCAAAGAGCGCGGCAACTGCGATGGCGGGATTGGCGGGGATATGCGTCGTCAACTACTCCCCCTTGCCGGAAGGCGAAAAGAAAGCTGCCCGCGTTTCGTGAACACGCGGGCAGCCGGATGAACGAGCCGGGGAACCGACCGGCTACTTGCTGGCGATGGCGTTCGGCTCCTCGATCCTCAGGACCTGGCCGGCCTTCACGCCGCGCTGGATGACCTTCACGCCGCTCGGGAAGTTCACGACCACGTCGTAGGTCCCGGCAGCGGGCACGCCGAAGTGCAGCTCCTGGCCCTCCTGGGCGCAGAAACCGGTGGCCGTGCGCAGCTCGCGGACGCCGCGGAAGTGCTTCTGGTCCTCGGCGAACCCGGCGTCATAGACCCGGGCGAGGCTGCCGATCGCCATCCGGTTGCTGATCGTCCCGGCGAGACGCACCTTGAGAAAGCCCTTGTCGTTCTGGTCGTTGCGGTAAATCTTGTTCGGCACGTTCCACTGCACGACGAAGAGATCCATGTCGCCGTCGCTGTCGAGATCGGTGAACGCGGTGCCCTTCGTGCGGACGCCCTCGTTCTTCATGAAGGGGAATTTCTCGATGACGTTCGCGAACGTCCCACGGCCGTCGTTGATGTACAGCTGGTTGCCGATCTTGCAGTCCCCCTCGTAAAGGTCGAGGTCGCCGTCGTGGTCGGCGTCTGCGAAGGTCGGGCCCTTGCCCCAGCCGTGGAAGTCGAGCTTCGCGGTCTTCGTGGCGTCCGTGAACTTCCAGCCGCCCTCGTTGAGGAAGAGCTTGTTGCCGCCGACGTAGTTCGAGAGATAGAGATCGAAATCGCCGTCGTTGTCGACGTCGGCCCACGCGGCGCCGAGACCCCAGTTCGGGTCGTTCAGGCCGGTCTCGCGACCGATCTCGGTGAACGTGCCGTCGTGGTTGTTGCGGTACATCAGGTTCGGCTCGCCGGCCGGATAGCGCCCGCGAACGACATAGAGATCCTGGAAGCCGTCACCATCGACGTCGGCCCAGGTCGCCGCCCAGGACCAGCCCGGTGCGCCGACGCCCGCCTTGGCGCTGACCTCGGTGAACCTGACGCGGCCGGACGTGCTGTCGTTGTGAAAGAGGCGGTTCTTGACGCCGACGCCGTAGTTCGCCATGAACAGGTCGAGCCGGCCGTCGTTGTCGTAGTCCGCGAAAGCGCCCTGATAGGTGAAGTCCTTCGTGTTGACGCCGGCCTCGACGGAGATGTCGACGAACTTGATGCGTCCGGGGGTGCTCACGTTGCGGAGGAGCCGGTTGGCCTCGACTTCGCCCTGACCGCCCTTGGCAATGAACAGGTCCGGCCGGCCGTCGTTGTCGACGTCGGCGAAGGCGGAACCCATGGAAAAGCCGACGTCGCCGAGGTTGTCGCCGACCGCAGCCGTGATGTCGGTGAACTTGATGTCCCCGGGGGTGCTGTCGTTCCGGTAGAGCTTGTTGGCGCCCCCCTTGTTCGAGACGTAGAGGTCGTAATCGCCGTCACCGTCGATGTCGGCGAAGGCCACGCCCTTGCCGCGCCCCTTGTCGTCGGCGCCGGACCCCTTGGTCACGTCCGTGAACGACAGAGCCAGGGCCGGTCCGGCGACGAATGCGGCTACGACAAGGTACATGCCTAAAAAGACAAGAGATTTTGACTTCGCCATGCTCTGCTCCTTTCGTGCCAGCCTGACTACCCCGGAAACACCATACCACCGCGGAATCCCGCGGGTCAATTTCACAATAGATAGTACGCCTCCGGGGGGCGGCGGTTACATCAGCCGACGGGCGGGTGCCGGTGTCCGAACGTCGGGTGGCGGTGATCCCGGAAGACCCAGGCGCGGTTGAGGATGAAGGAGAAGACGACGATGAACGGCAGCGCGACCGCCTGGCGGGCCAGCTCGCCGACCCCGAGGCGGGCCAGCAGGATCAGCAGCCCGAGGTTGACCAGATAGATCGCGCCGTAGCCGGCGATGAACTTGAAGATCAGCGCCTGGCGCCGGTTGCCGAAGACCAGCCTCCCGGTCGTGTTGAAGTTCCAGATGATCGTGACGGCGCTGCAGATCGTCAGGGCCCAGCGGTAGTCGATGCGGGCGAGCACGAGCGCCGCATAGAGCAGGTAGCTGAACGCGGTATTGAGCACGCCGACCGCGACGAAGCGCGCCAGTGTCGAGTGCGCGAGCCGCCGGACGAGCCTGCGCGGACTCACCGGCCAGGCTCCCGCCACTGCGCGGCGACGCGCTCGACGCTGGCCGCGACCGGCGTGAAGGCGCACCCGGTCGCCTGCACGAGCCGCTCGTTGTTCATGCTGATGTCCTTCGGCCGCCGCGGGTCGCGCTGGATGTCGTCGATCGAGCAGCGGCGCACGAGCAGCGGATCGACGCCGAGCGCCGCCGCCAGCGCGGCGGCCAGATCGTGCCAGGAGCGCGCCTCGGAGCCGCAGACGTGGACGAGGCCGCGCAGATCGCGCGCCTGGACGAGCGCGACCGCAGTGATGAGATCCTCGAGCCGCGTCGGGCAGAAGATGTTGTCGTCCGCGGCGTCGACACCCGCGCCCGAGACCAGCCGCGCGGCCAGCTCGTCGAGCAGGGTCCCCCCGCCGCGCTCGAGGGCGAAGACCTTGCTCAGGCGCAGGATGCGGCAATCCCCCCCGCAGGCCTCGAGCAGGCGCGCCCCGGTCTCGGCCTTCTGCCGCCCGTACTCGGTGCCCGGCGCCGGGCGGTCCCCCTCGCGGTAGCCCCCGCGCGCACCGTCGAAGACGTAGTCGCTCGACGCGAAGACCGGGCGGACCCCGACCGCCCGCAGCGCTTTGGTGAGCCGCAGCGTCCCCTCGACGTTGACCGCGCGCGTTCCTGCCGGGTCGCGCTCGCAGCGCACGATCGAGGCGACGCCGGCGAGAATCAGCGCCTCGCGGTGCCCGGTCTCGGCCAGCCGGGCTGCCAGGGGTCCCGGCGACGCCAGGTCCAGCGGCAGCAGCCCCGGCCCGGCCGCCCGCGCGGCCCCGATCGTGCCGGGGTGCTCGCGCCGGTAGGCCGCGAGGAAGGCCCGGCCGAGAAAACCCGCCGCGCCGATGATCGCGGTGCGGGGCAACCCCGCCGGCAGCGGCAGCGGCGCCGGCGCGCTGCCGCTCACGGCGAGCCCCCCCCGCCGTCGAGCAGCTCCGCGGGGATCGCGTACCAGACCGTGTCCCAGAACGAGGGCGAGTAGTGCCCGATGCGGTGCACGTACCGCGGCAGCAGCGCGGCGAGCTGCAGCGGGATGCCGTAGAGGTGTTCCTTGCGGTGGTAGATGCAGACGGCCAGCTGCGGCCGGCACAATGCGAGCGTCCGGGCAGCCCCGGCGAGGACCTCCGGCTCCGCCCCCTCCACGTCGAGCTTGATGAAGTCGAGGCGGCCGATCCCGGGGGCGGCGGCGAAGTCGTCGATCGCCACCGCCGGCACCGTGCGGCCCGCCGCCGGGGCCGACCCGCCGCCGAGGACCGTCGAGCCGGCGGGGTTGCCGCTGTCCGCGCGGAAGACGACCGAACCCGAGCTGCTCCAGAGCGCCGCGGGACACAGATGCGCGCCCGGCGAGCGGGCGAGCGCCGCAGCGTGCGGGCCGTGCCGCAGTGCGTCGGCTCCCGGCTCGAACGCCCAGACCTCGCCGCCCGGGGGCATGCGGCCGAGGAATTCGAGCGTGTTCTTCCCGTCGAGCGCCCCCCCGTCGACGGCACGGCGCACGCGCTCCCAGACGATGAAATCGAGGTACTCCGCCCGCGGGGGAGCGCCCGCGGTGAAAAGCCGGTACGGGTCGACCGCGCCGCCGCTCCCGAACAGACCGCGATTGGCGAGCACTGCGCGGTAGAGCGCGCGGTCCTCCGGCAACGCGAGGAGGGCTTCGGCGCGCACGGCGAGCGGGGCCGCCGCCGCCTGCTCCGCGGCGGTGAAGACGTGCTGGAGAAAGAAGAGCGACGGGTCCACCACGCGGAAGCCGGCAACGCCCTGCCCGGCGAGACGGGCTACGATTGCACGCCACCAGGAGGAGGTGATCAGCACCAGATCGACCGCCGTGAGCGCCCCCTCGTCGCCGGGGGAAGCGATCGGCACGCCACCGCGCGCGCCGCGGCGCTCGTCGTCGACGAACCGGACGACGGCCAGGTCGGGCCGCTGCGCCCGGAGCACTTCGAGGAAGTGCGCGCCCCCCTCTCCCGCGCCGTAGAGGCAGAGGCGCAGCCCGCGGGGGATCTCGTCGAGGGAGCGGATCGGTTCGGTCACGGCGAGGCCGCTGCCGTTGCGCCCGGGCTCACGCCCGCCGCCCGCGCGAGTCCCAGGCGATCCCGCCGGCGACGAGCGCCAGTGCGACGCCGGTGAGCAGCAGGCCGAGGTGAAAGGCGCGGGGGACGTAGGCAAACGTCACCGTGTGCCGCCCCGGGCCGAGCGCCACCGCCCGGAAACAGGTATCGGCCCGCTCAATCGCGGCCGGCGAGCCGTCGACCTCGGCGCGCCACCCGGGGTCCCAGGCGTCGGAGAGCACCAGCCACCCCGCCGCTCCCAGCTCCGCGAGCACCTCGACGCGGTCCGGCGTGTACCGCTCGATGCTCACCCGATCGCCACCCGCCCCCTCGCGCACCCCGGCGAGAAAGGCCGCGTCGGGCAGCCGCTCGAGGATGACCTCCGCGCCGGGATCGACACCGCCGGACCCGAGCAGGCGCAGCGCCTGGTCGGCGTCGGGGACCGCCCGCGCGCGGTGCACCGCAAAGGCCCGGGGCAGGGCCGCGGTGTTCTCGTAGACCGCCAGGTCCTCGCGGAAGACGAGGCGATAGATCGGATTGTTCACGACGACGCCGGGCGCGGTGAGCAGGTACCGGGCGTTCGCCAGGTTGAGCAGCGCGGCCTGCGGGCGGCTGAACGCCACCCACCGGTCGAACCGCGCGCCGCGCGCCGCGTCCTCCCCGTACTGCATGAACGAGAGATAGCGTCCGGCTGCCGCCGGGTAGAAGCTGCTGTAGCCACCCACCTCCTGGATGCCGTACGGGGCCAGCGAGTTGATCAGGAACGGCTGCCGGCCGTCGAGCACGACCCGGAACGGCCCGGGCCGGCTGGTCAGAAAATCGATGGCGGGCGTGCGCGGGTAGACCTGCCGCGGCTCGACGATCGCGTTGTAGCCCCAGCCGAAGCTCCCCAGGTCGTAGCCGAGCAGCGCGACGAGCAGAGCCAGTGCCGCCTGGCGCGCCGCGCGGTTTTGCCACCAGGCGTACGCGATCAGCAGCGCGGCGGCGCTAAGAGCGAGCAGCACCGGCTTGACCACCAGCGCCGCGGGCCAGGCCCGCAGGCGCACCAGCGCGTCGAGCAGGACCGGGTCGGTGCCGCCGGCAAACGCCTCGGCGTTGAACCAGACGGCCAGAGCCCCGCTCGACCCTCCCGCAACGGCCAGGGCCGCCGCCCCCCCCAGCAGCGCGAGCGCCAGCGCCGAGAAGACGAGCCGGCGTCGCCGCGAGAGCCCCGCGAGCCCGTCGAGGCCGAGCCCCGCCGCGGCGGAGGCGACGAAGACGAACAGGAAGATCAGCCGCGTCGGATTCATCCTGTCCATCCCCGGGAAGAGGGCGAAGAGCGGGTAGTACAGGACCGTCCCGGCCAGCAGCAGCGCCACGACCGCCGTCAGCGCGAGATACAGCTGCGCGTGGGGCCGCTTCGGGCCCAGCGGGAGCGCCACCAGCGCGAAGAGAGTCGGCACCCCGAGATAGACGCAAAGCTCGTTGTAGTTCATGTACTCCTGGGTCGGCAGGCGGGGCACGAGGTTGAAGCCGAGGACCGGGCTGCCGAAGAAATCCGGGAAGAGCAGCGTGACGAAATAGCGCCAGGGGACCCGCCCGAGGGTCTCGAAGAAGGTCGAAAACGTGAAAGTGCGCGCGATGCGGCTGCTGTGTTGGATCAGGTCGAGCGTCGGCAGCAGCTCCACGGCCCCGATCAGCGCTCCGAGCGCGCAGGTGCCGCAGAAGGCCAGCGCGATCGCGCGCAGTTCGCGGGGGTCGCGGCGCTCGCGCCAGGAGCGGACGAGCAGGAAGGCGGCGTAGCAGAGCAGCAGCAGCGCGGTGTAGATCAGGTACTGGATCTGGCCGGAGAGGGCGACGATGCCGAGCACCACCGCCCCGAGCAGCCCGTAGCGCGCCGGCCGGCGCCGGTAGCGCTCCATGATCAGCAGCAGCAGCGGCAGGAAGGCCGCGACGGCGACCACGCTCTCGAACTCCAGCCAGACCAGCGCGTAGCCGTTGAGCATGAACGCAACCCCGCCGAAGAGCGCTCCCGCGAAGCCCGCGCCGATCTCCCGCAGGTACCAGTACTGGAGGGCGCCGGCGAGGAACACGTGGATGATCAGCAGCCACATGAACGCGTGGAGAGTCGGCAGCCAGCGGTGCAGCAGCAGCTTGAGCGGGTAATAGCGGCCGGGCGCGCCGCCGCTCATCGACGTCACCCCGGTGCTCGGCAGCCCGGTCAGAATCCAGGGGTTCCAGTGCTGCAGGCCACCGGACTTGAGCTGCTCGTTGTAGAGACCCGCGAAGTTCGCGTTGACCGGATCAGTGATCAGGGTGTTCTTCGGCCGCTGGCCCGGCGTCGCGTAGCCGCTCCAGGGCAGGTAGGAGTACAGCGCGTCGCCCGCGAGGAAGACTCTCCCCTGGAAGAGGTAGGGGGAGAAGAAGCCGAGAGTGATCGCGAGCAGCACGGCGAGCGCCAGCAGGTGCTGACGGGCGGCGGGCAGACCGGCGGCTGGCAGGGCGGCGGATCGGGTCGCCGCGGCCGGTTGCGTCACCCCTCCTCCCCCGCCGCTAGCGCCGCGGCAGGCCGCCCGGGACCGGACCGCAGCACAACGCGAAGAGATAGTGGGCCAGCGGCGTGAAGCCGGTGTGCACCACCTCGTCGTTCATCGAGAAGATGAAGACGTTGCGGAAGAAGCCCCGCAGCAGGCGCGAAAGGCCGGGCGCGTCCTTGCAGTTGACGTGGCCCGCGCGGCTGGCGGCGGAGGCGTAGGCCTGGGACTGGATCGTCGGCGTGCCGATGATCCCGACGCCGTGCGGGCCGAGCGACGCCGCGAGATTGGCCACGAAGCGCTCCTCGTCCGCGGCCTGGACGTGCTCGAGGACATCCACGGCGTAGGCGGAGTCGAAGCCCTCTGCCACCGGCCCGGCGAGCAGATCGTGCACGCGGAACTCGATGCCCCAGCGCCCCTGGTCGCGCGCCCGGTTGCGCTCGATGAATTCCGGGTCGAAGTCCGTGGCCACCACCCGGGGGACCTCCTGGCGCACCAGGCGCGTGCCGAAGGCGTCGGCGCACCCGACCTCGAGCGCCGACGCGGAGCCGGCGAGCATCTTGGCGACGAACTTGTAGCGGGCGAGCAGGAAGCAGAGCCGCTTCGGGTCGTCCCGCCAGACGTGGCTGGCCATCAGGCCCAGCGTCTCCGCTCCCGCGGACGCCTCCTGATCGAGAAGAAAATCGTACTGCGCCTCTTTCATCTTCCCCTCGCCACCGGCCATCGCATCCCTCCCGCCTGCCGCGGACCTGCCGTATACCGAATTGTGAAGTTTTCTCCGTCGGGACACGTCTTGTCAACGGGAATCGCGCAGCCTGCCTCGACTGAACCGCGCGTTACGCGCGGATTTGGGCGCAGAGCGCCGCCGGAACTTGCCGGCCTGCGGTCGACCGCATTTCAACCTCCTGAAACCTGACTTTGTTCAGATCAAGGAACACGTGGGTCATGAAGGTCGGTCGTGCAACAGAAGAAGCCAGCGATTTCAGGCCGATTTGACAAGCTGCCTTCACTCATCCGCGTTGCGCGCGGAATGCGGACCGGCAGTATTGCTTTGACGCGCCGGAACCGTTTCAAGTACAAGAACCAGGGCGGGATCGCAGTCCCGTCGCGGGATCGTGTGCCACCGAGAAGAGGAACCGAGCATGGCTGAAGCGCCCCGTGCATCCGCCGCAGCATCCGGCAGGGACCTCGTCATCCTTGTCGCCCTCGGCTCGGCGATGATGCTCTGGTGGCTGGCGACCACCCACACGCATTTCACCATGGACTCCACCCAGTACCTCGCCAATGCCAGGAACCTCGCGGCAAACCCCCACCAGAACTACGCCGACCACCGTCCGCCGGGGTATCCCCTCTTCCTGGTCCTGACCGGCGTCACCTGGTTCGACACGTTCCGGGGCCTGGTGGCGGTCCAGGCTCTGCTGGGCCTGGCCATTCCCCTGCTGATCTACGGCACGCTGCTCCCGGTCGGCCGAACGGCGGCGCGTGCGGCGGCGCTCGTCGCGATCGGCGTGCCGATCCCCTTCATCTACGCCAACATGGTGATGACCGACCACCTGAACCTGTTCCTCCAGTTCCTCTTCGTCTTCCTCGCCTCGCGCTACTTCTCCGGGCGGCGCGCGCCGATCTTCCTGTACCTCGCCACCCTGACGGCGTTCGCCATGGTGTTCACGCGGCCCGCCGCCGGCCTGGTCTTCTGGGTGTTCCTCCCCGTCGCGATGCTGGCCGCTCCGCGCCGCATCAGGCACCCGCTGCTGGCCGCGGGCCTGTACTGCTCCCTCCTGGTGGCGTGGTCCGGGGTGGACTGGCTCCTGCTCGGCCACTGCGACCGGCTGCCCCATGAACTGCGCCTCTCTCGCGAGCTCACCGAGCAGCGATTCGTGGAGACCTACTACTCGACCTGGTCGAAGAACTTCCGGGATTACGAGCAGCCGCGGCCGCTCATCACCCCGGAGCGGGGGCCGGCGAGCCGGGCGCTGTACGATTGCCTGTCGCGCTTCCTGCACGAGAAGCCGGGGTTGTGGAGCTTCCGCACGCCGCAGCCGTGGTTCGCCGCCTATGCCGGGGACCCCGACGGGTTGCTCAGGGAGATCTTCCTCAGGCCGAACGCCGAATACTTCCGCTTCATGTCTGTCGTGGCCGCGGCGGAACTGGGCCCGAAGGGGGCCGCGGATCTGTTCGCCGCCATTCCCGGCGAGTACGGCCAGACCGGGTTGCGGGGGCTCGGCGCCCATCTCTCACTGGGCGTTCCCAGCCGCCTGGGTGGCGCGAGTCTGTTCTGGGAAGTGTACGTCGCGGGGCGCCACCACGGGGCCTACGATCCCGACCGGCCATTCCGGCTGATCAGGCCGGAAAACGGTCCGGCCACGCGACAGCTGTATCAGGCGGTCGCGAACTACGGCATGTCCTCGGGAGGTTACGACAGCGCAGACGCCCCTCTGTTCATTGAGGACCAAGAGGCCGGCTACTATCCCTTGATCTGGAACGCCGCCTGGCAGCTGTACGGATCGGCCGCAGCCGATCGGCTCCTGAAGGACGTGGCATTCGAGGCGTTGCGGGCCTACCCGAAGAGCGCCCTGCTCTTCTGGGACAATTTCCTGATGCTCGCGGCCGGCCCGAACGACGTACGGTACGGGAAGGCGGTGCGCACCACCGACCTGGCGGGAATCCCCTATCTGAGCTCCGGTCTCGAAAAGCTGCCGGAAGAGCTGCGGGCCGAGGTCAGCGGCGGGAAGCCTTCCACCCCTTTCTTCGATTTTCTGTATCGCGGCGGCTACCTCCTCAAGCCGCTCGTCCTTGCGGCGTGCCTGATCTTCCTCCCCTTCGGCTGGGCCGGCCGCGCACGCCCGCTGCTGTGCCTGCTGCTGCTCCTCGGCTTCTCCCAGTACGCGGTCGTCAGCGTCATGGCCCAGGCCCACCAGCGCTACTCGGACCCCGTTTATCTCCTCATCGTCATGGCCGCGGCGATCGGGATCCATGGCGCGCGGCACGGCGCCAGACGCGGCGGCGCGCCGCCGTGATTCCGGCTCCCCCGCCGGCGGGGCGGCGTTGACAGGCGGCGGCGCCGCGCACTATTCTTCGCCGCACGGATGATGAAAACATCAGGGACCCCGGATTCCGGCAGCATCCCCTTCGAGCCGCGGTGCATCGGGGTGGGGCTGGACCCGCCGGCTCGGGTTCGGCCGGGGACATGACGGTCCTCGTCTGGGGCCTCGCGCTCTTCCTGATCGCCTTTTTCGCCCACCTCGCCCTCTGGCGGGTGCACCTGCCGCGCCACCACATCGCGGTGCTGCTGCGGCTGCATGCCGGCGTCCTGGCGGCCGGGCTGCTGGCGCTGCCGCTGCTCCCCACGCGGGTGTCGCTGCTCGGCGTGCCGCCGCCGCGCACGGCCGCCGAGCTGATCCACGTCGGCGTGCTCTTCATCGCGCTCGCCCTCGCCTGGATCGTCACCTACACCGCGCTGCCGGTCGACAGCCCCTCGCTGACGATGCTGCTGAACATCGCCGCAGCCGGACCCGCCGGGCTGCCCGCCGCCGATCTGGAGCGCCTGCTGACCGACGAGGTGCTCGTGCGGCCCCGCCTCGCGGACCTCGTTCGGGAGGAAATGGTCGAGCTCCGCCGCGGCCGGTACGCCCTGACCGGGCCGGGCCGGCGCTACGCGACGCTCTTCGCCCGCTACCGGCTGCTGATGCGGCTGCCGGTGCGCGGGGGGTGAGCAGGTGAGCGCCGCACTGCTCGCGCCCCTGCTCCCGGTGGCCGCCCTCGCGGTCAACGCCGCGACGCAGCTGCTGCTGGTCCGGAGCTTCCCGGGGCGGGGCATTGCGCCCTCGATCGGGGGGGGCTTTCTCGCCGGGCTCGTCGCCGTCGCCGCCGGGGCGGCATTCCCCCCCGCCGGAGCGCCGGCGACCCTGCTCGACGGCGCCGCGACCGCGCTGGCGGACCTGCTCGCGTACCTCTGCCTCTCCTACTGCTACTTCAATTTTTTGAACCTCGGGATCACCGCGCGGCGGATCCGGCTGCTGATCGAGTTGCTCGAGGCCCCCGGCGGCCTCTGCTGGGAGGAGATCCTGCAGCGCTATGGCGCGGCACAGATGGTCCACGCCCGCCTCGGCCGCCTGCTGGCCGGCGGGCAGGTCCGCGAGTCGGGCGGACGCTACACGATCGGCGCGCCGCTGCTGCTGACCGCGGCGCGCGTCATCATCCTGCTCAAAGTGCTGTTCCTCGGGACCCGCAGCGAATTCGAGCCGCCGGGAGGGTGAGGGCGCGGCGCGCCGGGCATCTGGTAGACTATGAAGATTCTGAAAACGAGAAACGGGCAGGAGGAGTGAAGCGTCCATGACTACCGTCCCGCACCAGGCCGCGCTGGTCGCGCTGGTGATCCCCAACTCGCGCTGGCAGGGGAAGAAGGGCTGGATGATCCTGCCGCACGCAGCGCTGATCCTCACCGCCCTGCTCAAGGAGGAGTTCGACTTCCGGATCCTCGACGCCAACGCCGCCGACCTCTCCGAGGACGACGTGCGCTCCTGGCTGCGCGAGCACCAGCCGCGCGCGGTGCTGGTCTCGGCGCTCGCGGTGGAGTACCACCGGCAGTACCACGCGGTCCCCGCGCTGGTGCGGGAGAGCTGCCCGGACGCCGTCACCATCCTCGGCGGCGTCTACCCGACCGTCCTCGGCGAGGAGGTCCTCCGCGACCCGAACATCGACTGGATCTTCGTCGGCCACGCCGAGGAGCGCGCCGTTGATTTCCTGAAGCAGGTGCTCGCCGGCGAGACCGAACGCGTCCGGGCGCTGCCGGGCGTCGGCTACCGCGACGAGCGCGGCGAGCCGGTCATCAACCCGGTGGCGAGCTACATCACCGCCGTCAAGAAGCTCGAGCGGCCGGACTACTCGCTGATCGACGTCGCGGCCTACGTCGACCAGGCCTCGAAGGACTACCAGTTTAACGCCCGCGAGCGCTCGGCGCCGATCATCTCCTCGTACGGGTGCCCGTACAACTGCCTCTTCTGCGCGACGCGCACGATCAGCGGCCGCGGCGTGGTCTACCGGCCCGTCGAGGAGGTCCTCGAGGAGATCGACTTCCTGCGCACGAAGTTCGGCGTACGCCACCTGGTCTTCATCGACGACTGCCTGCTCGGCAACCGGCCGCGCATCGAGGCGCTGCTCGGCGCGATGCTGTCGCGCGGCTGGGGCCTGACCTGGAAGGCCGCGAGCGTCGCGGCCTGGCACCTCGACGAGCCGCTGCTCAAGCTGATGAAGGCCAGCGGCTGCGTGCAGCTGACGATCTCGGTGGAGTCGGGCAGTCCGCGCGTGCTCAACCAGGTGATCCGCAAGCCGCTCAAGCTGGCGAGCGTGGAGCCGGTCGTGCGCTGGTGCAGGGAGATCGGCATCGATCTCGGCGCGAACTTCGTGATCGGCTTCCCCGGGGAAACCTGGGAGGAGCTGCGGATGACCTTCGCGTTCGCCGACCGGTGTGCGTTCGACCTCGTGCACTTCCACATCGCCACGCCGCTGCCGAAGACCGACCTCTACCGCCTCGCGAAGGACGCCGGCGTGCTGCCCGCGGACTTCGACTTCCGCGACCCGAAGTACCTCGGCTACGCCCAGGCGTTCATCGCGACGGACGAGTTCACGCCGTTCGAGCTGATGGTGCTGCGCGCGTTCGAGTGGGACCGGATCAACTTCTGCACCCCGGAGCGGACCGCGAAGGCCGCCCGGATGATGAACATGACGCTCGAGGAGCTCGCCGAACACCGCCGCCAGACCCGCCGCAAGCTCGGGGTGCATGTCGCGACGGCCAAGGAACCGGCACCGGGGACGCCGCAGCACTGACCAGCGGCGGGTCCGCGAGGTCAGCGTCCAAAGCCGATCTCCCGCAGCCCGGTCCGGGCCGCTTCGCTGTCAGGCTTCTTCCGAAGCACGGCGCGATAGTGTTCGGCCGCTTCGTCGAACCGGCCCAGACCGGCCAGAAGAGCTCCCAGTTCGAGCCGGGCATCGCTGTCCGAGGGTCGAAGCCGGACCGCGTTCCGATAGGCCTCGACCGCCTCCGGCGTTCTCCCGGCGAGTTTGAGCGCCCGAGCGAGATTGTAGCGCGCGTCGGCATGGTCGGGACGGTGGGCGAGCGTGCGGGAGAACCACGGAATCGAATCGGCGAACCGGCCCTGTCTGGTCAGCAGGACGCCCCCGAGAAACAAGGTCTCAGGATTCTTCGAATCGAGCTGAAGCGAGATCTCGAGCTGCCGGCTGGCCTCCTCGATTCTCCCGGCGCGCAGCAGGGACATGGCAAGCGCCGTGCGCGCCTCCGGTGATCGCGGCACCATGCGGACTTCCTCGGCGAGGTGGGTGACGGCCTCGGCGTAGCGGCCCCGGCGGACGAGTTCGAGGCCGAGATTGTGACGGATGAAACTGTTGTCGCCCGTCAGGGCGATGGTGTGGAGACTGAGCTCGACGCTGTCCTCCCAGTAGCGCAGTTGCGCCCTGGCGCCCACGGCGAGGGCCGCGATCACCCCGAAGGCCGCCACGGGGAGAAGCCGCTTCAGCACATTGCCGGCCGGCGGCCAGGAGGCGACGCTCCAGGTGAGCGCAAGGTAGACACCGATCAGCGGCAGGTAGACGAAGCGATAGGCCAGCGCCTGACCCCCCGCCTGCACGAGTCCGATGACCGGGAGGAGCATGACGAGAAACCAGAGCCACCCGACCGCCTGGAACGGCCGATTCCTCCTGCCGGCAAGAGCGAGGCAGGTGAAGAGCCCGAGCAGGGCCGCCGCTCCCGCCACCGTCAGGAGCGGCAGCGCCTCCTTGGGGTGCGGATAGTAAAGCGCGAGATCCCAGGGCAGTACCAGCTTTTGCAGGTAACGGACTGGCGAAACCAGGGCGTTGGTCACCCGCGCGGCTATGGGAATGCTCTCCACCGAGACCAGACCCTGCACGTGTCGGTGGGCGACGAGGGTCATCACGGACGCGCCGATCGACAGGAGCAGGAGCGGCAGCTTTTCAGCCAGGAGGCGCACAGCGGCGCCCGGGACGAACCTCCCGAGCGGCCACCAGTCCAGCAGCAGCAGCACGAACGGCAGGGTCACCAGCATCGGCTTGGACATCAGGCCGAGGAGGAAAAGCCCAGCCAGCACCAGGTAGCGCGCCCGGCCCGGCCGTCGCGCGTAGCGGTCCGCGGCCAACAGGGTCGCCATAAAGAACACTCCCGCCAGCACGTCCTTTCGCTCGGTGACCCAGGCCACCGACTCCACGTGGATGGGGTGGACCGCGAAGAGGGCCGCCGCCGCCGCGCTTCGCCAGGTGGAGCCGGTCAGCGAGCGAAGTGCCAGGAACAACAAAGCAGCCCCGGCCGCGTGCAGGAGCAGGTTGGTCAGGTGATACCCCCCCGGCCACCCGCCGTAGATCGTGGCGTCGGCCATCAGGGAAAGCCACGTCATGGGAATCCAGAAGCCGGCCCGGAACGACGAGAAGGCCCATCGGACACCCGCTGCCGTGAGGCCGGCCTGCACCGGCGGATTGCCGGTGACGTAGACCTCGTCGTCGAGAGAGATGAAGCCGTGGTGCACCGCGGGCGCATACACCAATGCCGCCAGGGCGATCAACCCCAGCACGACGACGAGGGCACGATAATTCATGGTCTGTCGAAAGAATAGCACAGGGGAGACGCGCTGCGCCGAGCAGCGCCGGCAGACCCGGCGCAAGCGCGCCGTCCAGGTTACGCGGTCAGGTTACACGTGAAACAGTGCGCGGCGGAGGCGACGGAGGAAGATCTGCAGGAGGCTGTGCGGGACGGAGAGGATGTTGTGGAAGCTGAAGGCGCGCGATGTCCTGCCGGGCGCCTCGACGACGTCGATCGGCACCTCGATGATGCTCGCCCCCTCGTTGAGCAGCCGCGTGAGAATCTCCGCGTTGAACGCGAAGCCGTAGGTGTCCGAGTGCCAGCGCATCACGTTGTAGCGCAGGTGGATCGCCGTCCCGTTGTAGTAGCGCAGCCGGTAGCCGCCGACCAGGTTGACGAGCTTCGTGAAGAGCACCGAGAGGTGCCGGCGCTGCCAGTCCCGCGGGTCGGCGCGCAGGTACGGGGTGATGATGTCCGCCTCGCCCAGGTGCGCGAGAAGGGCCTCGATCGTGTGCTGCGGCTCCGGGTTGTCGCCGCAGACGAGCTTGTAGTACCGGCCGGTGGCGACGAACGCGGCGTCGACGTAGTTGCGCCCCAGCCCGCGGTTGGCCGGGTTGCGGATCAGGCGGACCGGCTCGCCGGGATGCGCGGCGATGAACTGCCCGACCCGGGCCGCGGTGGCATCGGTCGAGCCGTCGTCCACGACGATGATCTCGTAGGAGTGGCGAAAGCGCGAGAGCGCGCCGAGCAGCGTCTCGAGGGTCGGGACGATGAGGTCCTGCTCGTTGAGGGCGGGGACGAAGAAGCTGATGTCGCAGCCGTAGGGGATGCTGTCGACGCCCAGGCCCGGGGACCGGGGCGCCGGGGCCGGAGTCGCCGGCGCCGCGCCCGCGCTCACAGCTTGATCAGGCACCGGCCGCCCCCGCCGGCGCGCATCAGCGCTACCGCGTCGTTGATCTGATCCAGCGCGAACGTGTGGGTGATCATCCCGGCGAGGCGCAGTCGCCCCTGGCGCACGAGATTCACGTACCGCGGGATGTCCTCGGCCGGCTCGGCCTGGCCGCCGTGCGAGCCGACGATCCGCTTCTCGAAGTGCAGCGGCAGGGTGTTGATCCGCACGCGCTCGCCTGCCCGCGGCACCCCGACCAGCACGGTCCGCCCCCGCGCCGACGTCACCCCCCAGGCCTCCTCGATCAGCGCGACCGCCCCGGTGGTGTCCACCGCGACGTCCACGCCGGCCGCCCCGGCGATCCCGCGCACCTGCTCCGCGGTGCCGCCCGTCGCGGTGTTGATCACGTGGGTCGCCCCGAAGGCCTTCGCCATCGCCAGCTTCGCCTCGTCGCGGTCGATCGCGATGATCGGCCAGGCCGAAACGAGCGCCGCCCCCTGCACGACCGAGAGGCCGACCCCGCCGGCGCCGTAGACGGCGATCGACTCGCCGATCCGCAGCTTCGCGTCGTTGACGACCACCCCGAGGCCGGTCGTGACCGCGCAGCCGAGCAGGGCCGCCACGCCGAAGTCGATGTCGTCGGGGATCGGCGTCACGCGGTTTTCGGAGACGACGGCGCGCTCGTTGAAGGTCGTGACCCAGCCGGCGTTGACCGTACGGTCGCCCCAGCGGTAGCGCGGCGTCGGCGACTCGATGCCCCGGCCCTTGCGCCAGTGCAGCACGACGCGGTCGCCCGGCTTGACGAAGCGCACTCCCGGGCCGATCTCCTCGACGACGCCGCCCCCCTCGTGCCCGAGCAGGTGCGGCAGGAACTTGTCCGGCCCCTTCACGGCGTCGATCTCGCCGATCTGGGAGCCGCAGATCCCGCTCGCGTGCACCCGCACGAGCACCTGGCCGTACTCGAGGCGCTCCGGCAGCTCTAACTGTGCCACCACGAGCGGCCTCCCGGACTCGACGAGGATCGCCGCCTTCATCGCAGCACCTGAATCTGCCCGCCGATGTCGCAGCATTGAGCCGAAACAAGGCGCACGACGAGTGATGGCCGAGACGTACGAGCGTACGTCGCAGGACGGCACGAGGAGTGCAACGCAGTTGCAGGCCGATGAAGCGGCATCGGCTTATTCAAAGTAGATGAAGGAGTGGTCGCCGGTGTAGCCGGCGAGGCCGTAGAACCAGTCCCACTCCACCGGCGCCAGGAAGCAGCGCCCGGTGAGCACCCAGTACATCAGGTTCACCTGCTCCTCCTCGTTGCGAAAGGACTCGACCACGATGTACTTGTGCCGGCGGCTCACGCGTTCGATCTCCTTGACGGCCGCCACCATGTCGAAGGCGTAGAGATTGTGCAGCGTGTTGATCGAGTAGACGAAGTCGAAGCTCTTGTCGGGAAAGGGCAGCTGCTTCGCGTCGGCGACCTGCAGGTGCGGACGGACCTCCTCCTTGGCGTGGGCGATACCGTACGCCGAGATGTCGATGCCGACGACCTCGACGCCCGGCACCTCGAGCGTGAGGTCGTGCAGCAGAAAGGCCTTGCCGCAACCGACGTCGAGGATGCGGTCGCCGGCCTTGAGCCCGTAGTGGTCGGCCATCGCGCGGGCGACCTTGCGCCAGCGGCCGTCGTAGCGGTAGCCGCCGTAGCCGAACTTGCGGTCGCCGTCCCAGTACTCCTGGTCGTAGCGCCGGGCGATCTTCATCGCCTCCGCCTTCGGGTACTCGTTGACGCGCGCCAGGTAATCGCGCTTCGTGCTCGTGTGAATCGCCGACAGAAAATCCACGTAGGCCATCAGCCCTCCTTCGTTTCGAGAAGCGTCAGCACGGCGCCCGCGACCGCCTCGGCCGTGACGCCGCCGCGGCGCAGCAGGCTCGCCTGGGAGCCGTACTCCGGGTGGAAGCCGTCGGCGAGCGCGATCCGCCGGAACCGCGGCGCACGCGGCAAGTTCGCCTCGGCGAGGACCTCGGCCACCGCGCTGCCGAGCCCCCCGGTGAGGTTGTGCTCCTCGACGCTGACCACGGCGCGCACGCCGGCGGCGCTCTCGAGCAGCAGCGCCGTGTCGAGCGGCGCGACGGTGTGCAGGTGCAGCACTCCCGCGGCAATCCCGTCCCGCGCCAGCTGCGCGTGCGCCGCCAGCGCGATCTGCGCGGTGATGCCGGTGGTCACCAGCAGCGCGTCGGCGCCGCCGCGCATCAGCACGCCGCGCCCGATGCGGCAGGGCAGCGCCGCGTCGCTGACGACTGCGTCGCCGCCCTTGGCGAGGCGGACGTAGACGGGCCCTTCCCAGTCGAGGGTCTGCGCCATCAGCCGGCGCATCTCCCCGGCGTCGCAGGGGGCAAGGATCGTCATGCCGGGGATCGCGCGCATCAGCGCCAGGTCCTCGAATGCCAGGTGGGTCGGCCCGAGCGGCGCATAGACCACGCCGCCGCCGCTGCCGCAGAGGCGCACGGGCAGCCGGTGCATCGCCGCGTCGAGGAGCGTCTGCTCGTAGCAGCGCCGGGTCAAAAAGACCGCGAGCGTGTTCAGGTAGGGGATCCAGCCGTTCATCGCGAGGCCGGACATGACCCCGACGATGTTCGCCTCCGAAACCCCCTCCATGAAAAAGCGCGCCGGGAACTCCGTGCGGAAGCCCTCGAGCGTGCCGGCGCCGATGTCCGAGCCGAAGAAGAGCACGCGCTGGTCGCGGCGCGCGAGCTCGTGGATGCTCTCGAGACAGGCCTTTCTCACGACGCGCACCTCCCGTCGCGCCCGGCCTCGAGCTCGCCCTCGAGCTCGCCGAGCTCGGCGTCCGAGATCCGGCTCTTGTGGTGCCAGTGCGGGTTGCCCTCGCACCGCGCGATCCCCCGCCCCTTGACGGTGTGGCAGATCAGCGCCGACGGACGCCCCGCCGCGAAGGGCAGCGCGCGCAGCGCGCGGCGCAGCGCGGGCAGCGCGTGCCCGTCGACCTCGCGCACGGCGAAACCGAAGCTGCGCCACTTGGCGGCGAGGGGTTCCAGGTCCAGCACCTCGGCGGTGGCGGCGTAGCACTGCATCTTGTTGTAGTCCACCAGGACGACGAGATTCTCGAGCCGGTGTTTGGCGGCGCAGAGGGCCGCCTCCCAGACGGAGCCCTCGTTGCACTCCCCGTCGCCGAGCAGCACGACGGTGCGGAAGTCGCGGCCGGTGAGCTTGCCGTGAAGCGCGATGCCGACCCCGACCGGCAGGCCGTGGCCGAGCGACCCGGTGGAGGCCTCCACCCCGGGGACCTTCCCGGCCTGCGGGTGGCCCCCGAGCAGCGACCCGTCCTCGCAGAAGCTCGCGAGTGCCTCGCGCGGGAAGAAGCCCCGCTCGGCCAGCTGGACGTACAGCGCCAGGCAGCCGTGCCCCTTGCTCAGGATGAAGCGGTCACGGTCGTGGCGGTCCGGGTGGGCGGGGTCGACCCGCAGGATCTCGTCGTAGAGCACCCGCAGGATCTCGACGATGGAGAACGCGGACCCGACGTGGCCGCGGCGGGCGCTGCGGACCACGTCGAGGATCGCGCGGCGCAGGTGCGCAGAGCGCGCATCCAACGCCGCCCGGCTCTCGCCTCGTTTCGCCTGTGGGCCGATCATTGCGGGCGCCATGCTAATTCAAATCCCAGCGAATGGGAACGCCCGGGACTCGAACTCGCGCCGGGCGCGACCGAGCAGGCCGCGCGCCCGGGCCAGACGCTCGGAGCGCACCGAGGCGGCGGCTTCCGGCGCGGCACGCAAAAAGGGGTTCAGGACGATCAGGCACCACTTGACGGACAGCAGCGCGTAGACCGGCGGCAGCCGGCAGTCGAGATCGGCCTCCGGCCCGTAGATGCCGCTTAGCCGGACGCACGCGGGGCCCCGGAGCCGCTCCGGCAACGGAACGGCGGGCTGGAGCAGGAAATCGGCCACGGTTTTCGCCGGGTCGTCCCACCCGAAATACTCGAAGTCGATGAAGACGAGGGTCCCGTCGGGCAGGCGCAGCGCGTTGTGAAAACCGAAATCCGACGGGCTCAACGTCCGGGCGGCATCGGGCAGCTCGGCGCGCGGGTCGACCGCGCCCGCGTCGGCCGTCGCGCCGATCCAGGCACCGACGCGTTCGAGGTGCGGGGCGAGGTCCCGGTCGAGAAAATCCCGCAGGCCGGAGCAGCTCCCCCCCTCGCGCAGCCGCGCCAGCCGCGCGCGCACGAGCGCCTCGTGCGCGGCGATCGAGAAACAGGCCTCCTTCGCCACCGGCAGCTCGCGGGCGCGCGCGGCGCCGCGCAGCCCGTGCAGCCGCGCGAGAAAACCGGCGGCCGCGGCCACCTCGCTCTCCCCGACGTCGCCCGGCTCGAGCGGCGTCCCGGCGACGAAGCTGAAAATCCCGACCCGCGCCGCCGGGAGCGTGCAGACGACAGCGGGCACCGGGAGCACCCCGTGCCGGGCCATGAAGGCGAGCGCCGCGCACTCGGTGGCGAGGCGATCGGACTCCCCCGCTCTTGCCGGCGGATAGCGTTTGACGAGATACCGCGCCCCGGCGGCCGTCGCGACCTCCCAGACCTCGCTGTTCGCCCCGGCGGCGCGAGAGTGCGCGGCGCTCACCGTCTCGCCGTACGCCCGCTCGAGCGCCTCGCGGACGCCCCCGGGCAACGGCGTCACGGCCTCCCCCCGAGCAGGTGGCCCCGGATGCTCTCCCAGGTGTCGAACGCGATGACGCCCGGCGGAAGCTCGCCGCCCACGGGGGCGTAGAGGATGCGCTCCACCCGGGGGGGGAACGCCGGGTGCCCGAGGACCTCGATGAGATCGTCGACGAAGTGCGTGCAGGCGCGAGCGGCGATCGCGGCGAGCTTCTCGGCAAGCGTGTCGAGGAAGAGGACGTCGTCGGCGGCGATGCCGTGGCGGGCGAGGAGCCCCCGCGCCGCGAGCCACGCCCGCGCCGCATCGCGCAGGTTCACCCGCGCGCCGAGCGCCGGGAACTCGGTCTTGTGGCTGATGATCGAGACCCGGACGCCGGCGGCGCTGCAGGCGGCAAGGAAGGCCTCCACCCCCGGGGCGGCCTCGGCCTGCGCCATGCGCCGCCCGTAGACCACGCCCTGCAACTCGGTCCAGGCGCTCTCGCCCCCGGGGAGCAGCCGGATCGCGTCGCGCACCGCGCGCTTGCTCTGCGGCACGCCGGCGGCAATCAGCCCGCGCTCGAGGGCGGCGCCGTGGAAGAGACGGTCGTAGATGACGATCGTGTTGTCGAAATCCAGCCCGATGTGCATCAGGCTACGGCTGGTGGCGGTACTCGTGCGGTTCGCGCTCGATCGCGGCCCAATTCGCGTCGATCCAGTCGCGCACCCCGGCGAGCCCTTCGTCGAGCCCGACGCGCGGCGCCCAGCCGAATTCGGCCCGAGCCTTCGCGGAGTCGATCACGTAGGCCGCATCCTGCCCCGGGCGCTCGCCCACGTCGCGGGTCGCCGCCGCGAATGCGACGCCCGAGAGCGTGCAGATCCGGCCCACCAGCTCGCGCACGCTGATCCCGGCGTCCGGGGAGAGGTGGTAGATTTCGCCGGGCCGGCCGGACTCCAGAGCCGCGAGTTCGCCGCGCGAGACGTCCCGGATGTGGATGTACGACTTCACCGCGCTGCCGCCGCCGTGCAGCTCGATCGGCTCGCCGCGGCGGATCCTGATGAAGGCGCGCGGGATGATCTTGAAGAGCTGCTGGTGGGCGCCGTAGACGTTCGTCGCGCGGATCATCACGTACGGGAAGCCGTACTGCTTGTGGTACGTGAAGATCGAGAGGTCCCCCGCCGCCTTGGAGGCGGCGTACGGGGTCGAGGGGTTCAGCGGCGCGTCCTCGCGCACGGTGCCGACGCAGGCGCCGTAGACCTCGGGCGAGGAGATGTGCACGTAGCGGCGCAGCCAGGCGCGGCGCGCCAGGTGGTGCACGAGCCCGGTGAGGGCCACCGCGTTCGTCTGGAACCACTGCTCGGGGTGCTCCCAGCTCGGCGCCACCTCGGATTGCGCCGCGAAGTTCACGACGAACGCCGGCTGCAGCTGATCGAGCAGCGACAGCAGCCGCGGGCGGTCGCCGTTCATATCGAGGCGGTGAAACGTGAACGGGGCGCCCGCGCGTCGCAGGTAGGGCAGGAAGAGCGCTGACTTCTCGGGCGAGCGGCTGACCCCGTGGACCTCGTAGCCGCCGCGCTCGAGGAGCAGGTCGACGAAATCGCTCCCCGAAAACGAGTTGCTGCCCAGCACGAAAACCCGCCGCAGATGGGTCATTTTCAGCCGCCTGCCTAAATAAAGTTCGCGTGCTCGGCCGGGTGGGAGATCTCCCAGAGCCAGCGGTTCATCTTGTCGAGGCGGCAGTTGGTGCGACAGCCGCGCACGTCGAGCTCCTCGGCGACGAACCGCAGCACCGCGGCGCGGCGCGGCCCGTCCCAGATTTCGCGGAAACTCTGCTCGTTGATGTTCCCGAAGGCGAAGCGCTCGTCGCCGAGGTACTCCTTGCACCCCCAGACCGTGCCGCCGGCGTCGATGTAGGAGTAGAACGGCAGCGCCAGGCAGCGGCCGTAGGTGCGCTCCCCCTCGTCGTGCAGGCGCATCGTCTCCTCGCGGAAGACCACGTCGAACGACGCCGTCGCGCAGGCCCTCACCGCGGCGGCCAGACCGCGGTACTCCTCGTAGCGGATGTCGCGGTACCGGGTGGTGCGGCTGCGGTCGAAGTGCGAGTAGGGCTTTATCACCAGATAGTCGAGCCCGATCTCCCGGGCGCGCGCGGCGAGCGCAGCCACCTCGTGCGCGTTCTCGGGCAGCAGCAGCAGCTGGATCCCGATCGTGCAGGCGAGCCCCGCCTCGCGCCGGATCCGGACCGCGGCGGCGAGGTTCGCCATGACCCGCTCGAAGTCCTCCGGTCGCGTGCGGTGCACCGCGGCGTACGTCGCGGGCGTGCCGGCGTTGCAGCTGACCTTGAGCCAGGTGAGGTTCGGGAGCAGCGCGCGGCAGAGCTCCTCGCCCAGCAGCACGGCGTTGGAGACGAGCGCGGCCTCGATGCCCGCGGCGCGCGTGTGCGCGACGATCCCGGCGATCTCCCGGTGCAGCAGCGGCTCGCCCTCGCCGGCGAACATCACGCTCTTGAGGCCGAGCCCGGCCAGTTCGCTCAGCCGCTGCCCGAGGACCGCCGCGTCGAGGAAGCGCGGCTGGTACTCGAGGTAGTCGACCGCGCAGAAGAGGCAGCGGTGGTTGCAGGAACCGGAGGGGCCGACCTCCATCGCGATCGGGTAGACCGGCCGGCCCTCAACCCACGCGGCGACCCGCGGCAGGTGGTACATCAGCTTGTGGCCGTCGATGCGGAAGCGGTCAGCCACGGCGCCGCTCCTTCAGCGCGTCCACGAGCGCGTGGCAGATGAACGCGTGGGCCATCTCGACCGGACCGTAGGACCCGGACGGCAGGTAGAAGTTCCAGTCGCCCAGGCCGCGCAGCGGGTTGTCCGGCAAGAAGCCGGAGAGGGTGATCACCGCGCAGCCGCGCTCGCGGGCGGCGCCGACCGCCGCGATGATGTTCGGCGAGCGCCCGGAGCTGCTGATCGCGATCAGCACATCGCCGGGGGAGGCGAACAGCGCGACCGGCCGGGCGAACACCTGCTCGTACCCGCAGTCGTTGCCCATGCAGGTCAGCAGCGCCGCGTCGTTGAAGGCGGTGCTGCGCACCCCGGCGTTGAAGACGTCCACCGCGAAATGGCTCGCCAGTGCGGCGCTGCCGCCGTTGCCGATCCAGAGCACGGTGCCGCCGGCGCCGCCGCAGCCGGCGAGCAGGTCGACGCAGCGGTCGAACGCGGCATCGGGGTCGCAGGCCGCCCCGGCGCGGTCGGTGCACGCGGCGCTGCGCGCGAGCGCGGCCAGGGCCTCGAGGGTCTGGGAGAGGGTCGTCGTCATCGCCTGCCCCTAGCGCAACAGCGTCGCGACGAACTCGAGCAGCTCGCCCTTCTCGACCGGGCGGCGGTTGCCGACGATCTTGACGGCGATCGCCCCGGCGGCGTTGCCGACGAACGAGACCAGGTCGAGCGGGACGCCGCGCAGCGCGAGCGGCGCCGTGAAGGCGAAGTACGCGTCCCCGGCGCCGATCGTGTCGACCACCTTGGACGAGAAGATCGGGGTCCGGTTGACGGCGCCCCCGCGACTGACGCCGATCGAGCCGCTCTTGCCGAGCGTCGTGATCAGGCAGTCGCAGCCCACGGCCGCGGCCATCCGCTCGAGCACCTCCTCGATCGGGCCCTCCTTGTCCTGGGCGGCCCACCGCAGCTCGGACTCGTCGAGGCAGACGAACGTCGGGTTCCGGTACTTCGTGATCATGTTGTAGCCGACGTTCGCGCCGTTGTTCTGCGTGTTCACGGCGAGCGCCGGCGCCTGGCGCTCGAGCGCGCGCATCACCGGCGCCGTGATGAAGCCGTGCCCGTAGTCCGAGACGAGCACCAGGTCGGTGGCCGGCAGCGCCGCCGTGAGGTGCTCGAGCAGCGCCCCTTCGACCGCCGCGCCGACCGGCTGGGTCTTCAGGTAGTTCACTTCGAAGAGCTTCTGGTTCAGGTAAAGGTCCAGGTAGCGCTTCTTCACGATCGTCGGGCCGTCCGGGCGGCGGAAGAAGACCGGGGCGACATTCGGCCGCAGGTGCGCGCGGATGAACTCCTCCCGCGGGTCGGTGTCGCCGAGAAGCGTCACGAGCCGGACCTCGCGGCAGATGCCGGCGAGATGGTTGGCGATCGCGAGGGCGCCGCCGGCGAAGACCTCGTGCGAGAGGTACTGGTTCACCACGAGGTTCGACTTCGCGGACTTGCCGAGCGCCCGGCAGTAGTGATACTCGTCGATGATCGTGTCGCCGACCAGCGTGACCGACAGCTCGCCGAGCGCGTCGATGCCCGCGCGCACCTGCTCGAAGGTATGGCGCCGCGAGAAGTCCTGGAGAAAGCCGCGGGTCTCGTCGGGGTAGATGTCGAGGAACGTCCCGAGCAGGGTCGGCGAGCTCGTGATCAGCTCGAGCGTCTCGTAGAGCCCGGTCGCCCCGAGCTCGAACCCCGTGCCGGAGCCGCCGAAGAGGTGCTGGTGCATGCGCCGCTCCGCGCTCGTCACGGGCTGACCCTGGGCGAAGACGTCGGGCTTGAGCACGCGCAAGCTCTCGCGGGGGGCCGCCTCGTCCACGATGCAGACGATGTCCACCGGAGAGAGAGCGGCCGCGTTCTCGGCCCGCAGCTGCTCGGGGAAGATCGGCCGCACCGGCCCCTCGGCGAGCGCGCGGTCGCCGGCGACGGTCACGACGAGGACGTCTCCCTGGCGCCGGGCCCCCTCGAGGTGGCGGACGATCCCCGGGTGCACCAGGTCGAAGACCCCGTGGCTCTGGACTACGGTCTTGCCGGCGGCCCGGTGCGCCGCGCAGCGCGCCCCGGCCTCCGCGAGCGTCAGAATCGATCCCATGGTCTCCCGTGCCTTCCTTGAAGAACTGCTACGCACCGCCGAAATGCTTCTTGAGCAGCGCCGTTGATGATGAAACGAATTCGTGCGTGAAGCGCATCTCTCCCCCCACTTCGCGCACCGCATCGACCTCGCGCCGCAGCTTGTCGGTCCGATCCTCCGTGCGCTCGAACTCCTGCCCCTTGACGTAGTAGTCCGGCCGTAGCAGGCGGATCGTCTCCTCGGCGGTGGGCCACTGGTTCACGGCGGCGTAGTCCACGCACTCCAGCGCGGCGACCGACTCGGCGCGCAGCAGCTCGGGGAACGCCGGGCGCCCCGGGCCCTTGTCGACGAAGCGGTCGGGGGACACGGTAACCACCAGCGCGTCCGCGAGCCGGCGGGCGGCCTGCAGGTGCTTGATGTGGCCGGGGTGCACGAGGTCGAAGCAGCCGTGGCAGTGCGCCACGCGCTTGCCGGCGGCGCGAAGCGCGGCCACCCGCTCCGCGAGCTCCCCGACGGTCACGACCTTGCCCTCGCGCATCAGGCGTCCTGCGCCGCCGCGGCGAGCGCGCGCCAGAGGGCCGGAATCGTCTGTTCGTGCCTGCCCCGCAGGTAGCGGCTCTCGCCGCCCCCGGCCACGGTGCGCGCCAGCAGCGTCTTCCAGGGGCGGAAATAATAGGCGGGGTCGGCGCGGTCGGGCTCCGCGGCAAGATCGCCGCGCAGCTCCCGGATGTCGGCGACGAGCACGTCGAACCGGCTGATCACCCGGCCCTCCCCTGCGGCGACGTTGCGTGCCATCGCCAGCGCCTTGAGAAACACCTCGGGCGCCATCACGGCGCTGCCGAAGCACAGCAGCACGCCGCCCTCGAGGCGCTCGACTTCGGCGGCAAACCGCAGGAAATCGCGGTAGGAGGTCGCGCCGGCGGCCGCGCCGTCGAAGTTCGGATGCTCGTGGATGATATCGTAGCCGATGCCGACGTGGACCGTCGCCGGCACACCGAGGCGCCGGCAGGCCGCCAGGACGCTGATGTCGGCGTGGGGGAATTCGCCGGCAAGAATCGCCGCGCCAACCGCCTCGCCCATGCCGGCGCCCCCCCGGGCGTGGGCGGCGTTCACGATGTCGTTGATCCGCCCCGTCTCCTCCCAGAGACCGAATTCCCCGGTGGCGATGTAGCGCGCCACGCTCTCGGTCGTGGCCCCGACGAGGGCGAGCTCGTAGTCGTGGATCACGCCGGCGCCGTTCATCGCGACCAGGGTGATCAGCCCGCGCTCGAGCAGATCGATCAGGTGGCGCTGCACCCCGGCGCGCAGCACGTGGGCGCCAATCATCAGGATCACGGGGCGGCCCGCGTCCCGGGCGGCCAGGATGCGCCGGGAGAGCGCGCGCAGTTCGCCGGGAATCGGTCCCTCCCAGCCGAGCGGCTGCAGATCCGCCGCGGCCAGATCGTGGGACCGCTCTGCGAGCGGCTGCAGCCGCAGCCGGCCGCGGTCGAACACCTCCCCGTCCTGCATCTCACCCTCCCTGCGCGGCAACCGGCACGGTGCGCCTTCGCGCTATCTCGCCCCGGGCAAAGTCTCTATAATCTAGCAGAAACGCGCCCCGAGGAGGGACATGATCAACGGACAACGGCTCCTCGTGGTAATGCCGGCGTACAACGCCGAACGCACCCTGCGGCGGACGCACGCCGAATTGCCGCACGACTACGTGGACGAGACGATCCTCGTCGACGACGCCTCGCCGGACGCAACCGCGGCGGTCGCCCGCGAGCTGGGGCCGCGCACGATCATCCACCCGGCCAATCGCGGCTACGGCGGCAACCAGAAGACCTGCTACGCCGCGGCGCTGGCCGCGGGGGCGGACATCGTCGTGATGCTCCACCCCGACTACCAGTACTCGCCGCGCCTGGTCACCGCGATGGCCTCGATGGTCGCCTCCGGCCACTACGACATCGTGCTCGGCTCGCGCATCCTCGGCGGGGGGGGCGTTGCTCGGCGGGATGCCGCGCTACAAGTACCTCGCGAACCGGTTCCTGACCCTCGTCGAGAACCTCGCGCTGGGGGTGAAGCTGTCGGAGTACCACACCGGCTTTCGCGCCTACCGCCGCAGCGTGCTCGAGACGCTCCCGCTCGGCGAGAACTCGGACGACTTCGTCTTCGACAACGAGCTGCTCGTGCAGGCCGTCGCCTTCGGCTTCACGATCGGCGAGGTCAGCTGCCCGACCAAGTACTTCCCCGAGGCCTCCTCGATCAACTTCCGCCGCAGCGTGCAGTACGGCCTGGGGGTGCTCGCGACGACCGCGAAGTTCGTGTTGCACCGGGCGGGCATCGGCGGAGGTGGGCTGTTCTCGCCGGGAGGCAGGAAGCTCGAGGTCACGGACGTCGGCTGAGCCGTTCGACCGTTCCCGTGCAGGCTGCGGGGTCCTGTCGCTGCGGGACTCCATCGTGCTCCCTTCGCTCCGCGCGACGGAGACCTCCCCTCCGCGCCACCCCTCCGCCAGGACGGTCCTTCGAGCCTGAAGCCAGGCGAACACTACAGCAGACCTTCCCGTCGTTCCCGAGGTTGTAGTCGGGAATGACGAAAAAGGACCGAATCATCTGCTGGAGTGCTAACCGAGCGCGAGGATCGTGAAACCTGCGAGAAGGGCGGTGGTCAGTCCGGTGGTGACGTACAGCGCGAGCACCGGGCGCTGGAAGACCGCCGCGAGCAGCGCGATCGCCGGGATGCTGGTCACCGGGCCGGAGACCAGCAGCGCCATCGCCCCGGCGTCCCCCAGGCCCAGCTCGCGCAGCCCGCGCAGCAGCGGCACCGCGGCGATCTGGGGCAGCGGCACCGGGATGCCGGCGAACGCGCCGACGATCACCGCGACCGGCTCGGGCGCACCGGCCAGCGCCTTCATCCAGCCGAGCGGGACGAACGCGACGATCGCTGCCTCCAGCACGAGCGCGGGCACGAGAAAGCGGCCGATGATCCAGGTCATGTCCTTGACCATCAGGCCGAAGTACCAGAGCCGCCGCTCCGGGACCTCGAGGCCGCGGCGGGGGTCGTCGGGCGCGGCGTCGTCGAGGCACTTCTCGCGGATGTTCGGGCGCTCGCGGCCGAGAAGGCCCTCCTCCCGGATCCACCCGAGCCTCTGCATCCCGAGCACCGCGTAGCCGCCCGCGAGGCCGGCGAAGACGGCGCTCGCGAGCTTGCCCCAGGCCAGGGTCGGGCCGAGGCCGCCGAGCGTGATCACGAACGCGTCGATGCTCATCAGCGGCGAGGTGATCAGCAGCGCGAAGACCGGCGCGAGCGGGACGCCGCCGAAGATCAGCGAGATCACGAGCGGCACGATGCCGCAGGAGCAGAGCGGCGAGACGAGGCCGACGCCGGTCGCCAGCGCAATCGCCCCGTGCCGGCTCCCCTTGAGCCGCTTGCGGATCTTCTTGTCCCACTTGAAAGTCTTGATCAGCGCGGCCACGAGCACGCCGAGGCCGAAGACCCACCACATCCGGGTGGCCTCATCAAGCAGGACGAGCCAGAAACGACTCCAGTCGAGATTCATCACGCCGGTATCTCCGGTTGCCAGACGATCCTGTCGACGCCCGCCGGGGGCGGGGCATCGCTCCGATGCTCGAGAAACTGCGCGCAGCCGCCCAGGTGGAGACCGTGCTGGGCTTCGGGGTCCCGTCGCTGCGGAACCAGGTGAAGCTCCTGACCGCGGCAGGGGCGGGCGCAGCCGCGACTGCGGTCCCAGGTGCGGCCGTCGAAGATCCACGGGCAGTTGCGGGTCGCGGTGACGAGCAGGTACGGCCGGTAGAGCGAGAGGTGGACTCCCGCGGGCAGAACGGGGATCGAAGCGCCCTGGACGAGGTCGTCGAGCTCGAAGCGCTTGACGCCGTACGAACCGAGCAGCTCGACGAAGGCCGGCGAGTCGAGGGCGGAACCGCGCAGCGCGGCTGCTGCCGCGGCGGTGACGTCGCCGAACGATTGGAACCCCGGGCCCCGGCGCTGGCGCGTGAGCAGGCGGCCGGCGACCACCGTCCCTCCCCACCCGGCACCGCGCAGCACCTCGATCAGGCCGAGGTCGTTGGCGACGACTTCGGTCGCCGGGTCCTCCGGGAGCGCGCGAACCAGTGCTAGCGTGCGCGCCAGGCCGGGCTCGTCGAGGAAGGGTGTCACCAGCGAAAAGCCGACCCCCCTGCGGGCGGCGACACCGCGCGCCTCCTGGAGCTCGCGTTCCTCCGGGAGGCGCCAGGCGCAGAACTCGCTGCCGAGGTAGAGACGGTCATACGGCTCGCCCTCGGGGGGGAGCCTGTCCAGATCGGCCACGAAGACGGCGCGCTCCACGCTCACCCCTCGACCGGGATCAGTTCCGGTACGTAGCAGAGCCGCGGATCGCACCGGTGCGCGAAACGACCGTGCGAGCGCCGCCGCGCCTCGGCGCGGAACTCCTCGCGGCCGCAGCCGGCGGCGATAATTCCGAGCAACTCCTTGACCGTGGTCACCGCCCAGGCCTTGCGCCCGGTCGGCGTCCCACGGCCGACGATCTTCGCGGCCTCGACGCCGAGGCGCTCCAGATCCCAGAGCGCGCAGAGCCCGCAGGCGTCGGCGCGGGAGAGGCCCGCCCAGCCGGCGTGCGCGGCCGCCGCCCGGCGCGCCCGGGGGGTGTCCGGCAGCGGGGTCGCCGTGTACGGCTGGACGCAAGGCCAGACGCGGCCAGGGTGATCGTGCGAGAAGGTGCACTGCCCCTCGTCGTTCGGGCACTGCCCATACAGCACAAAAGCGTCGAAACGCCGGCCGGGGCTCGCGGCAAGAAGCGCGGCGGTCGCGGCCAGCGTCAGATGCCGCGGCAGGGTGATGCGCTCCACGCCGAGCCGGCCCCAGAACGCCGCCGCGCCGCTGTTGGCAGCGTCGGCGAGCGTCGAGAGGTGAATGCGCACCCCCGGCCAGCGAGCCCGGGCCGCGAGGATGAATCCGGGGTCGGCGGCGATGAAGGCGTCGGTCCCGGCGGCCAGAGCCTCCTCGGCCAGCGCCAGCAGCGCCGGATATTGCCCGCTCGCGTAGAACGGGCTGTTGACCGTCAGAAAGAACTCCGCCCCGCCGGCGTGCGCGGCCGCGACGACCGCACGCAGCTCCCCGGCGTCGCTGATCTGAGCCTCGGCGAAGGTTCGCCGGTTCGGCGGTGCCGCAAGGGCGAACCGCTCCGTCCACTGAGCCGGCAGGTAGCCGCCGTAAAGTTCGTCGGCGCCGAGCCCCGCGAGCGTCTCGGCCTCGGCGGCCGAGTCGACCGGACAGAGGATCTTCACGGTTTCGGCTTCGTCGCCAGCGCCGCGCGCGCGGCAGCCGTGGCCGTTCTTTCGCCGCCGCTCCCGGCCGCGGCCCGGACCGCGGCGACGTCCTCCCGCGTGATGAGCGCCGCCATCCTCCCGCTCTCTTTCCGGAGGATGCCGAAGCGCAGGTCCTCCAACACGGCGCGAGAGACGATCAGCGCCGGCCGGGCGCAGACCGACGGGCCGACGGAGAACCCGAGAAGAAACGCCTCGCCGCCCCAGCGCCGGCCCAGGCCTTCGCCCAGAGCGGCAAGCGTCTCGCGCGGGCAATCGGCTGCCGGCTGCGGCTGTGCAGGAGGTGCGGGCTCCGCCAGCGCGACGGCGATGTCGAGCTTGCCGCCGGCAAAAGCTGCCCGCAGCGCGGCTTCGTCGGGGAACTCGCGCCAGTCGACCGCGAACCCGACTCCCTCGCGCAGGTGCACCAGGGCGAGCCTAGCCACGGCTGAAACGACGGGGTCCGGCGTCACCCCGATACGCAGCGGCGGACCGCCGTGCGCCAGGCTGCCGCCGGCACACAGCGCGACCGCGACGACGCCGAAACAGAGCGAGGCGACGAGGCGCAGAAGACGAGACACGATGGCGCCCTCCGCATCCGAGAGGGCCTCGGAAGAATTCATGAGGTGAGACGAGCCGGCACACCGCGGGGGGCCGGCCCGGAAAACGCGACCGAAACCAGGCTCAGCAGGGGTGAACGCTGGAGCCGCCCACCACGCCGGGCTTCACGTACTTGACCTTGCGCATGCGCCATCCTCCTTGTCCACGGTGTTTTTTTTCACGTCTGGCACCATCTTTTCGCCAATCCGCATCATTGTCAAGCCCCTCCACCGACGCACCCCGCCTGGTCCCCTCAGTGGCCACGGGTGTCGTTGACAACCCCGGCCCCCGCGTCGAGAATCCCCGGATGACCAGCGACCCGAGGCCTCGTTCGACTGCCGGGCGATCCGGTTGGACGGTTTCCCTCGTTCTCGTCCTGCTGACTTGGGCCGCCCTCGGCGGGGTCCTGCGCAACGGGTTCGTCAATTACGACGACGATCTGTACCTGACGGCGAATCCCAACCTCGCCAACGGCCCGAGCCTCGCCGGGCTGAAGTGGGCCTTCACGACGACCCGGGGCGGGAATTGGCACCCGCTCACGTGGATTTCGCATCAGATCGACGTGCGACTCTTCGGCCTGAACCCGGGAGCGCACCACGCGGTCAGTCTCGGGCTCCACAGCGTCAACGCCGTGCTGCTGTTCGCGCTGCTGCGCGGCCTCACCGGCGCGCTCTGGCCGAGCGCCCTCGTTGCCGCTCTCTTCGCCGTCCACCCGCTGCACGTCGAGTCCGTCGCCTGGGCGGCTGAGAGAAAGGACGTGCTCTCGACGCTCTTCGCTCTCGGGGCGGCCCTCGCGTACGTCCGGGGCGTGCGCCGCCCGGACAGCGTTGCTCCGAAGCTCGCGACGCCGCTGCTCTTTGCGCTGGCGCTGCTGGCCAAGCCGATGCCGCTGACGCTCCCGCTGTTGCTGCTGATGCTCGACTGGTGGCCTCTCGGCCGGTGGGCGTCGACGCCCGGCGCCGCGCGAGCAGCCGGCCCTCTCGTCGGCTCTCTGCCGCCGGCGCGCCTCTGGCTCGAAAAAGCGCCCCTGCTGGTGCTCACCGTTGCTTCAGCGATCGTCACCTGGGTGGTGCAGGCCGGCGCCGGCGCGATGCTGGCCGCCACGGGTATTCCCCTGCCGGCGCGCGCCGTCAACGCGGTTGTCGCCTGGGCCGGTTATCTGCGCAAGGCGCTCTGGCCCGAAGATCTCGCGGTCTTCTACCCATACCCCTGGGACGGGCACCCGCCGCTCGTATTCGTGGTCTCGTTGGCTCTGTTGTCCACGCTGGCCGCAATCGGCATCCGTCAGTCCCGCCAAAGGCCCTGGATCCTCGTGGGGCTGCTCTGGTACCTCGTGTCACTCGTGCCGGTGATCGGTATCGTACAGGTCGGCGTGCAGGCCATGGCCGACCGCTACACCTATCTCCCGCTCGTCGGCGTTTTCGTGGCCGCGGCCTGGGGGCTGGGAGAGATCGCAGGGCGGGGGCGACTGGGGCCGGCCTTCGCCGCAGCGTCCCTGGTCGCCGTCGGGTGCCTCGGTGTCGTCACCGCGCGGCAAGTTGCCACCTGGCGCGACGGCGTGACGCTGTTCACGCGGGCGCTCGAGGTGACTGCGGGCAACCGGATCGCGCACAACAATCTCGGCACCGCTCTTCTCGCGCGCGGGGACGCCCGGGCCGCACTGCCCCACTTTGAAGAAACGGTCCGGCTGGCCCCCGAATCAGCAAAGGGCTATCTCAACCTCGGCCGCGCGCTCTCGGATCTCGGGCGACACGAGGAGGCCCTCTCCTGGTATGCCGACGCCAGCGCCCGCGACGGGGACGACCCCGCGCCGTACCGCCTTCGCGGCAGGTCGCTCGAGCGGCTCGGCCGCCCTGCCGAGGCGATCGGCGCCTACCGCGAGTCGCTGCTGCTCGAGCCGGGGAATTCGCGCACGCTGGATGCGCTGGGAGTAGCGCTCGCCCGGACCGGACGAGCTTGGGAGGCCGTGCCGCTCCTCGAGAAGGCGGCGGCGCTTGAACCGGGGAACCCGTCGATCCGCGAGCACCTCGCTGTGGCCAAGGCACAACTCGCGGCCGGTCTGGCGAAGCGGGGCGGGCCCTGACCCCCGGGCTCGCCCGCGGTGCCGCCACGAAATAGTGCGCCGGCCGATTCCCGCGACCCGTTACCGACCACCAACGGTGTCCGCACCGTCCGGCAGCCCGGCCCTCTCGCCGGGCCGCCGCGGATCGCTGTCGACCTCCCCGTAGACGAAGCGGGAGACGGCGGCTATGGCCGACGCCATCTGCACGTAGTTTTCCCCTGTTGTCATCACGCACAGCAGGTAGGGGCGACGCGGGTGATAGACGATGCCGCAGTCGTGGAGTTGAAGCGGGGGGCGCGAACCGGGCGCCGGATCCTCCCAGACACCGAACTTGTGCGCCACGGGAAGCCCCGCCGGGACCCCGGCGACAAGACCGAGTTCGAACGTGCTCTGGTCGAAGTAGCTCAGGGCCCGCTCGGAAAACTCCCGGCTCAGGTAGCTCGCGTTGTACAGGACCCGGAAGAACGCGCCGTACTCTTTCGGCGAGAGCGCGAACTGCGGGTCCTTCAGGCGCTCCGGGTCGATGCCGAGATCGAAATAGACCTTCTGCAGCAGCCGCGGGGGAATCGCCTGCTGCAGCAACTGCGCAGCGGCGTTGTCCGAGTACTTGGCGATCTGCAGCAGCAACTCGTTGACGGTGTAGGTCCTTCCCCGCTGCAGATTCGATTCCGGGTTCAGGAAACCGGGCTCCCGCTCCGATTCGCTCCCTTCGTACACCATCCCGCGGGAGAGGAAGCCCGGATCGATTTCGGCCTGGCGGAAGCCGGCAATCACGATCGGCACCTTGGCCAGGCTGGCGGGTGCGTGGGGCCGCTTCTCGCGATGCCCGACCCAGGGCCCGTTGTTCAGGTCGCGGAAGTAGACGGCCACCCTGGCGGTCCGCTCGTCCTGCTCGAGAGACGCTACCAGCTCCCTCAGCCGGCTGCCGAACGGCCGCAGCGGCGCGACGAGCCGCTCGTTGGCGATCTCGCACTCCAGCAGCGGGTTCGTGTATCCCTGCCGGCCTTCCCGAATCTGGAAATCCTCGCCGTTCTGAGGCGTCTCCCCGAACTCGATCAGCCGCCCCGCCGCGAGACCGGCAGAGAAGGCAACGATCATTCCCAGCGCCGCGAGGGCACCGCGGCCGTGCTTCACGGGCGAACCATCATCGGTGGTTCACTTGCCGGTGAAGCGCGAAACGCCGATCCGGATCCCCTCCGCCGGTGCGGTGCCGCCGGCAAGGATGGCTTTGCCGAACCACTCCCCGGCCTCGAGCGGCCCCCCGAGGTTCGAGCGGGCGAGCAGGTGGAACTTTCCCGCGGCGGCGCGGACTTTGAAGTGCCCCTTCGCGTCGGTCGGGCCGGCGACGAAAGCCGGCGTCCCGGTCATCGCCGCGTCGGTGTAGAACAGCACGTACAGACCGGCGGCCGGCTTCCCCGCGGGATCGGTCACGCTCCCTTCGAACCACCCCGCGCTCGCCCCTTCGGTGAACCAGATCTCCTCGAGCAAATCGACCCGGGTCGTGGCCTCCAACCGCAGCGGCGAGAACACCCCCGGGCGCACCGTGACGGGATTTCCCGGCAGATAACCGATGTAGTCGTCCTTGCCCGGCGGGCCGTACATCCCGCCGCCCTGGCGCTTCCTCGCGAGCACGTAATAGCTGCCCGGCGGCAGCTTGATCCGGAAGCGCCCATCTTCGCCGGTGGGGACGGACGCCAGGCCCATCCCGCGGAAATTCGTGCCGGCGTCGCTGTACACGTGGACGTAGGCGCGGCCGAGCGGCTTGTCCTCGAAGAGCACCTGTCCGGCGATCCCGGCGCCCTCGCCCGCGATCGGCGCCTGCATCTCGCCGACCCGGACCATGTTGAAGCCGACCCGCGTCATCTTCCCGGGCTCGACGACGATCGGATTGCCGAGGTAGTAGCAGAACAGGTCGCCCTTCTTTCCCGAAAACGGCCACGGCGCCCCGGCAGACTTCACCGCGACGAGGTAGTAGCTGCCCGGCTTGAGGGCAAGCCGGTAGCGGCCGCTCTCGTCGGTCTCTCCCGACACCGCGAGCGGGACGGCCTTCGGCCCCGGTCCCGGCTCGGTGAAGGCGAGCACGACCACGCCGGGGACGAACTCGCCGCGCAGCGCCGCCAGTCCCTCGACCCCGGGTCCGACGACCCCGGGCAGCGGGGCCGGCAGCGGGCCGGCGGGGTGGGTCGCAGACACGGCAGCTGCCGGCTGCCAGAGCGCAACCGCCACGGAAACTGCCAGACCTATCAGAAGGGTCCGCACGGCACGACCGCCTTGTCCAGGAACGGCTCGAAAAGCACCCGGCCGATCGACGCTTCCCGCCGCCCGTCGAAGAATCCTGCCGCGATCTCCTCCGGGACGGTGGTGCCCCACCAGTTTGCGCTGAAATCGAGGTCCTCTCGCTGCTCGGCGCCCATCTTGACATTGTACTCGCGGTTGACGACGTTGTTCTCGAAAATCCGCACCCCTGCCGCGTTCTTGACGACCGGGAAGAAGCCGTACTCGTTCTGGGAGATGGTGTTGCGGGTGATACTGCCGCTCGAGCCCCGGGACTCGTAGCGTATGCCGTAGGTGTTCTCCGCGATCTCGTTGCGTTCCACGAGGATCTCGGAGGTCGAAAACCGCAGCGCCTCGAAGTTGCGTCGGAAGCGGCAATTGCGCACCGTTGCCGACGACAGGTGCACCTGCAGCCCGGTGAAGCCGTACTCGAAGATGCAGCGTTCCATGAGGCTCTCGCGGCTCGTGCTGATGATCACGTAGGTCCAGTCCTTGGGCGCCGGCTGCTCCCGCGCGGACGTGAACGTGATCGGCTGCTCCCGGGTGCCGCGGGCGACCAGGCGCCCCTCGACGGCGAGTTCCCCGTCGCCGATGCCGTTGCCGTCCTCGTCGCTCCACGCGAAGCGCACCGTCGTCCCCGGCCGGATCGTCAGGGTCACCCCTTTTCTGACGACGACCTGGCCGACGACGGTCACCGCTCCGTCCCAGGTCTCGTCCGCCGCGACGCCGCCGCGGACGACGAGCTCCCCGGCGGCGGCCGCCGCGGGAAGCAGACCGGCCGCGAGGACGGCCGGCAACAGGCCCCGGCGCGCGGCGCGCATCAGCCGCTCACGGCAGAATGCGCTCGACACGGATGTCGATCCCCTCCGCACTCGCGCCCGCCGCGACCGTCACCCCGTGATCGCTCGTCCCGTCATAGCGCCCGTACCACTCCCCCCGGCCGGGGGAGTCGCCGTAGGCCGAGCGCGCGCCGACGTAGAAGGTGCCCGGCCGCGACAGGTGGATGACATAGCGGCCCTGGTCGTCGACCTCCGGCGAGATGAACGCCGGTTTCTTGTGGGCCATGACCTTCTCCTCGTACGCGAAGGCGTAGACGCCCCGAACGACCCCCCCCGCGGCATCCGTGATGCGGCCCGCGATGCGGGTCTCCGACGGGTGGGGCCGTCCGTCGGCGGTCCCGACCTCGCGGCCCCGGGTCACGAGCTCCAGCGCGATCTCGACGGCGGTCCCGCCCCGCACCTGCACCGGGTTGTCGGGGTAGTAGCCGTAGAAATCGCCTTCGACGAGCGGACCCGGCCCTCCCCCCGCCCGCTTGCGGGCGACCACGTAGTAAGCGCTCTGCGGCAGGTAATCGAAGCTGAACACGCCGCGCTCGTCGGTCGGCGGGGCCGCGGCGTAGCCCATGCCCCGAAACGCGCTCTCCGGGTCGAGGTAGAGCTTGACCTGGACCCCGGCGACTCCGGCGCCCTCCGAGGTCACGACGCCGCCGAGCGTCCCCGAACCCGGGTCGGCCGCCGTCCTGACGACCGGCTCGGCCGTCTTGCGAGCCAGCGAAAAATTGACTCCGGTCGAACTGTCCGGGGACAGGGTGAACGGGTTGGAGCCGTGGAATGCGTGGAGTCCCCCGACCGGCACCGGCCCGTCGGGCGGCCCGTCCTGCGCGCGGGCCACGAGCTGGTAGGTTCCCGCCGGGAGCGAAAGCTGATAGCTGCCGTCCGCGCCGGAAGGCGCCGAGACGGCGGCGCTGCGAAAGGCGAGCAGATCGGCGAACGAGGCGTACGCCAGCACGCGGGCACCGGCCACGCCGCGCGTGTCCCGGGTGATCTTTCCGAAGAGACGCGCGGTCCCGGGCGCCTTCTCGGCCGCCGCCTGTCCGAGCGCCTCACGCGGGCCGGCGGCCGCATAGAGCAGGCAGAAGAGCGCCGCCCGGACAGCCGTCCCCGACAGCACGCCGCACCTCATGGCAGGCCCACCTCCCCCATCGTCAGCGCCCGCCGCGGAACAGCCAGGCCCGCAAGCAGAGCAGCAGCAGCGTGCCAAGCGCGAGCAGCCCGACACGAAAGACCGCGGCGCCGCGACGCGCCGCCGGCGTGGCCTCGCCGTAGGCCCGCGCGCCGATGCGCCCGGCGGACCAGAGCCCGATCGCGAGCCCGGCCGCGGCGAGCGCCACCGCGCCCCAGCGCGCCACCGCGAGCGCCACGATGCTCTCCGGGCCGGAGAGCAGGCGCAGCTGGTTGATCGCGACCGAGGTCTTCACGCCGGCGGGATCGGCGAGCGCCAGCGGCAGGTAGCCCGCCTTCTCGTTGAGTTTGACGAGAGCGAACGCCGCGTAGGCCCCGGCGACGAGCGGGACGAACGCATACCCGTAGACCGCGATGAAGCCCCAGACGCTCTGTCGCCGCGCCGCCCAGCCGCTCTCGCGTCCGCGCTGCTCGCGGTCGACCTCGGCGACATCGTAGAGCAACCCGTCCGGCTCCTCCCCCGGCGCGGGCCACGGCGCGACGCTGATCTGCGCGGCCGCCCGGGCGACGACCCCGAGGACGAGGTAGAACGCGAGCGGCCAGAGCACGAAGCCGCAGAGCAGGTTCGCTCCCTTGAGCGCGAGCGTCGGCAGCGACGGGACGGCGGCCGCCAGCAGTTCCGTCGGCCACTCCACGACGGCGCGCAGCCCGCCCCAGAACCGCGCCAGCCGGTGGAAGACCAGCCCCGTCATCACGACCAGCAGCAGCGCCTCGCCCCGGTCGCGCGCCGCGGCGGGCCAGAGCCCCGACGCGAAGGGCCGCAAACCCCAGCGGACGTTGTCGTGCGGGCAGTTCTTGATGCAGCCGGTGCACATCAGGCAGTGCGGGCCCTGGGCCGCCTCGGGGGGGAAGAGGTACGCGGGACACCCCGGCCGTTTGTGGGGGAAGACGGTGTGCCAAGCCGCCCAGGAGAGCCGGTGCCAGCGGGTCGAGCCGAAGAAGCAGGCCTTGGTCTCGCAACGGCGGCAGACGCCGAGGTCGCGGACGGCGACCTCCACCGGCGCGAGGCGCGAGGTCAGCGCGATCATCCCGCCGACCGGGCACCAGTAGCGGCAGAAGACGCGCCCGCGAAATGCCAGCCCGGCGACGACCGCTGCGGCGAGCGCGAGAGCCAGCAGCTTCGCGGTCGCATCCGGCGAGCGGTTCAGCGCCCAGAGTTCCGCGGCGGCGTTGAAGCCGAACAGCAGCAGCGCCATCAGGCCCAGGTGCTGCAGCCGCCGCGGGTAGTCGGCCTTCGCGCCGGCGCGCGAGGCGAGGTCGTTGCACCAACCGACGGGGCAGACCGTGCACCAGAGACGCCCGACGCCGGGCAGCAGCAGGATCAGGCTCATCAGCCAGAGCGTCCAGAAGCCGAGAGCGGCGAGGTTCGTGTAGAGCAGGGGCACCGCGGCGCCGCTGCCGGGCAACCCGGTGCGGCCCCAGCCGGCCGCGATCAGCGCGATCAGCACGGCGAGCGCCGCCGCCTGGAGAACCGCCGGGAAGGCCGGCGAGCGCCAGAGGCGCACGAGCCGCCCCGCCGCGGCCGTGGGCAGCTGCGCGGCGGCGCTAGCGGTAGAGGCTGTAGGGGGCGACGTCCTGCCCATGCTGGTCCCGGTAGGTGAAACGCTCCCCGGTCACGCTCTCGAGCCCGCGCGCCGCCCACTCGCGCACGATCCACTCCGGGTCGGCGAGCGCCTTCTTCAACGCCGGGACCGATGCGGGATCCGCCAGGTCCCCGAGGCCCTGCACCGCGGCGAGGCGCACCTTCCAGTCGGTCGCGCCGGCCTCTCGCTCGAGCAGCGGCAGCCCGCGCAGGTCGCCGAGCCGCCCGAAGGCCCAGAGGAGCACGTCCAGGTCGACCTTCCCCTCGAGTGCGAGCAGCGGCTCGACCGCCCGGCGCTCCTGCATCTGGCCGAGCGCCCGCACCGCGTACCGGCGCACCGGCGCCGACGGGTCGGCCAGCGCCGCGAGCAGGGCGTCCGAGGCGAGCGGACCGAACTTGGTCAGCGAACGCGTGGCGAACTTGCGCGTCTCGGGATCGCTGTCGCCGAGTGCGCGCACCAGCGGCGGGATCGCGCGGGGGTCGGCGATTTCGCCGAGCGCCCAGGCCGCCGCGTAGCGCCGGAAGTCGGGGCGGGCGAGCGCCGCAACGAGCCCGTCGACCGCCTCCTTCGCCTGCAGCGCGCCGAGGGCCCCGGCGGCGTGCTCGCCGATGACCCGGTCCCTGGCTGCGAGCGCGCGGATGCACTCGGGGACGACCGGCGCGCCGATCTGCACCGCGGCCTCCCAGGCCTGCTGGGCGAGCGCGGGGTCCGGGTCGCCGAAGCGGTTGACGAGTTCGCGGATTGCCGGTCCCCCACCCTTCTCGGCAGCGGCGATCACCTCGGCGAGCGGTCGGTCGGACAGACCGCGGCCGCAACCGCCCGCGGCGAGCAGGAGCACCGCACAGCACGCCGAGACGAGCAGAAGGCGCATTTTTTCACCCCCCCTTGCTCCCCCTTTGCCCAAGGGGGAATCAGAGGTGGGCTCCGGTCTACCAGATCTTGTGGACCGTGATGTCGACATGCTCGATGATCTCGTTGTCCTTGACGTGGATCGCCGAGGGCTCGACCGTGCCGTCGTCGTAGCGGCCGTACAACTCGCCGATCTTCGGGGGCCCCCCGAAGCGGCTGCGCGCGGCCAGGTAGTAGGTGCCCCCTTCGGGGAAGAAGAGCACGTACCGCCCGTCCGCACCGGTCGCCTCCGAGACGTACTTCGGCCGCTCGGACATCTGCGGGTAGGTGTAGGCGTGGAGCCGCGCGTCCTTGACCGGCTTGCCGTCGGGGTCGGTGATCACCCCGCTGATCCCGGTGGTCGTCGGCGCCGGGGTCGTGGAGGGGAGATCCTTCGTCTCGCCGATCTTGCGCACGGCGATCAGATCGCGGGTGATGTCCTCGCCGCCGCGCACGGTGACCGGCCCGACGACCTCGCTGTGAAGGTCCCCCGTCCGCACCGGGCCCACGCTGTCGCCCGCCGCCCGCTGGCGCAGCACGAAGAAATACTTCCCCGGCGGCAGCGAGATCGAGAAGTCGCCCTCCGGCCCGGTGGGCTGGGAGGTCGTGTAGGGGGGGCCCTTCAGGTCCATGCCCTCGCGGTAGACCGAGACGTACGCCTCGGCCAGCGGCGTCAGCGCCTTCCCCCGCACCATCGCCTGGCCGGACTCCTGCTTCGACCCGCCGCAGGCCGCCGTGGCAGCGAGAACCGCGAGCAGCAGCGCGGCCGACGCGGACAGCTTCGGTATCCCTTCCATGCTCATCTCTTCATCTCCCCCGGGTCATCGTCTCAGTATATACCGCGCACCACACGCCGCTAGGGCCCGACACGCGGTGAGGGAAGACGCAGGCGCGGATCCCGCTCGAGCTGCTCGGCTTGCTGCTTCAGCCCTTCCTCGCGGTAGAACGCCGCGGCGGTCGCAATGACGTGAGCGATCTCCCCCCGCACGACCTGGAGCCCGTCGGCAGACCCGATCGCGGCCACGGCGCCATCGAACGAGCGCCGCGCGGCCGCGCGATCGCCCTTGAACTGATGGATAGCCCCAATCAGAAAACCGGACGGGAAGTTCCCGTGCCGCGCCCGGTGCACCTCGAGAGCCGCCACCGCCTCCTCGTCTCTGCCCGCCTTCATCAGCGCAATTCCCAGGTCGAGCTGGCCGTACTCCGTCCCCGGCATGTGGCTCTCCGCGGCGGCGATGAATCGCAGTCCGGTTTCGATCTCTCCGCGCTCCAGGTACCGGAGGCCGACCTCGCGCAAGCCGACACAGCGGCCGCGGTCGATCCGGCAGGCCTCCTCGGCGTACGCCAGCGCCCGGTCGCCGGCGCCGGTGTGCCCGGCCGCGGCCTCCGCCGCGTACAGCAGCAACGCGGGATCGTGCGGTTGCTCCTCCAGCGCCGAGAGTGCGAGGCCCAGCATCTCGACCCCCTCCGGCTCGCCTCCCGCGCCAAGGCCGGCGAGCTTCTGCAGGACATTCCACCGCTGAGGCGGCATCTCGGCCAGGGTGACCGAAGGATCTTTGAGCACCTCCAGGACCGACTCGCCAACCCAGCGCAGGTCCGGTGAGAGGTAACCTCCCAGCACCGAGTGGGCCACCACCGTGTCCCGGACGGCGTAACGGGCTTTTCGCAGCGCCCTGAAGAGCGCCCGGATCTCGGTGATCAGCGTGAGCCCGCGCTGCCCGGCGGCGTGCGGAAAGTAGTCGGCGCCGATGCTCAGCAGCACGGTTTCGCCGAGGGCGGGAAGCCGTTCCTGGCTGCACACTTTCACAGGGATTCCCCCGGCTTTGCCCTGATAACAGCCAGCCGCCGGGTGGAAACTTTCCTGCTCCAGTGCCGAAAGACCGGTTCTTCCCAGAAACTTCTTCATCTGCACCCCCGCGTCCTTCCCCTCCGGCATCGGGATAGGGGCGATCCAGACCACCTCGCGGATGATCCCCAGCCCCGCGGCGGCTCGAATAAAGTTCCCATCGTCATACAGCCCCTCGCTCCCGCCGCGCCCGGCCCGGGACAGTGCCGGAAGGTCCTTGCGTCCGGCAAGTCCCTTGAGCGCGGACAGGCTCTCGCCACTGAGGACCTTCATCCCGTGGCCTGCGGCGACATGAAGGAGAACGGCGCGGGCATCGCCGCGCCCGACCCAGTGGGCGAGGGCGTCGGTGTGGTTTTCCAGGACCGTGCCGCGGACCAGCGGGTCGACGGCGAGGATGGGTAGCGGGACCGGCGGATCGGACGCCGCCCGGCACGGCACAGAGTGGAGCGTCAGGCAGGTCGCCAGCGCGAATGCAAGCGGCGCGCCGGCGAGTCGGAAACGATCCGTCACTCCGCCTCCTCCGACGCCACGCCCGGAGCAGGCGGCGCCACGATCTCGAAGATCTGGGTGTCGCGGACGACGTGGTGGTTCACCGAGGTGCCGTCGAAGATCGCGACGCCGAACCGGTGGCGCTCCCCGGGCCGGAAGGCCGCGAGTCCGTCCCCGGGGGCGAGAGGCCGGGTGAACACCACACGCCAGCCCCGGCGCCACCGTTCGGCACGGGCGGTGACGCGGTTTTCCTCGCCCGCAGGGGCCCAGCGGCTAGCGGGGGCAGTGCGCGTGGCAGCCGTGACGGGTCGCCCCTCCCCGTCGGTCACCGGTGCGTCCTGCTTCCCGAACATGCCGGCGCGCCTGGCCTCGGGCCCGAGCGCGGCGTCGTGAGCCAACCGCGAATTCACCGCGCTGTAGGGCGCCCCGCCGGGGGTCACGAAACCCGTGCGGTCAATCAGCAGCTGGCGGCCGCCGAGAGACGGCTTCCAGACCCAGGCCTCCTCCCGGACCCCCTCCTCCGCGAGGAACATCGAGCGCACGTCCACCAGCGAGCCGCCGCGGACGGCGAAATCGCTCTGGTGGCAGGCCGCCTGGCAGCCGAAGCGTCCGGCGCCGCTGCTCCAGAGGATCGCGACGCCGTCTTCGTCGTCGGGCGCGATCTCCCAGCCGCCGTCGGTGCGCTTCCAGGAGCGGGGAACGAGGTCTGCCGTGGCATCCTCCCAGCGCACGTCGAGATAGAGATCGGCAGCCGTGTGGTACGCCCGGAGCTGCACCGGCGTCGGGTGGGTGACCGGCGGGCCGTGGTGGCAGGAGGCCGACGCGCCGTGCACCGCGTCGGTGTCCAGCTCGAGGCCGGCGAGCACCGGGGTCCGCCCGTGCACGCTGCCGCCGCCGGCCTTCACGCGGCGCGGCATCGCCAGGTCCCACGCGGCGTCGGTCGGCGGCGCGGCGAGCCGCACCGCATAGACGGCATCCGCGTCGATCCGGGAGCACGACGCGGCGAATCCGACGAGCAGAACGCCGCACGCGAGCAGCAGCCGCGTTCCGGGGATCCCTTCGCCCGGTGTCATGCCGAAACCTGCCTCACGGCGCTTCACCCGGCCGCCCGCGACTCGCCCTGGGGAGTGACGAAGACCGCAGCGCGCCCCTCGACCGGGCATTTCTGCTGACAGATCCCGCAGCCGATACAGCGCTCGGGGACCACGATCGGGAGTTTGACGCGGATCGTCTTGCCGTCGCGCCCCACGGCGTCCTGCTCTTCGAAGACGATCGCCTTCTCGCCGGTCGGGCAGTGCTCCTCGCAGACCAGGCAGTTGATGTGATTGGCCCACGGCAGACAGCGGCCCTTGTCGAAGACCGCGGTGCCGATGACGTACTTCTGCTTCTGCTGCAGCGGCAGGCGTCGGATCGCCTCCGACGGGCAGACCTGGCCGCAGAGCGTGCAGTTGTACTCGCAGTAGCCGATCTCGAAATCCATGATCGGGGTGAACACGCCCTCCCACCCCGCTTCGTGCAGCGCCGGGTGGATCGCATTGCGCATGCAGACCTTCATGCAGGCCCCGCAGCGCAGACAGCGGTTGAGAAAGTCCGCTTCCGGGCGCGCGCCCGGCGGCCGCAGCCGCTCGGGCGGCACCGTCGCGCGCGCCGGGTGCATTCGCGTCAACGGCACGAGCGCCATCCCCGCGACGACCGAGCCGATCAGGCGGCGGCGATCGATGTCCAGCGGCGCCTCGGCGCGGCGATACCCCCACGCAAAGCCGATCGCTTCCTCGGGACAAACCGGCGGGCAGCGCATGCAGGCGGTGCACTCGGCCTGTGAACGGCGATGCGTGCCATCCTCGATCAGGCCGACCGGGCAGGTGCCCCAGCAGGTGCCGCAGTCTGTGCAGGCGCCGCTCACCTTCCTGGAGAGCGTCCGGCCTCGCGCGCAGAGCGAGAGCAGCCCGCCGAGCGGGCAGAGGTTGCGGCACCAGAAGCGCGGCTGCCAGCGCTCCAGCGCGAGCACCGCGAGCAGCACCCCGAGCGAGAGCCAGGCCCAGCGGAAGTACTGCTGCTCGTAGGTCAGCACGTGCGCCTTGAGCAGGTCGAACACCGGCTCGGAGAGCGGGCGCAACGCCGGCAGGCCGAAGTAGACGCTGTTGAAGACCGCGCTCACTGCGCCGTTGACCGCCGGGACGACCCCGACCGAGAGTCCGCGCGTGAGCAGGCTGAAGGGGTCGAGCAGCCACGCCGCTTGCCAGTTGAAGACCGCGGCGGCCAGCACGGCGGCCAGCAGGTAGTACTTCACGCGGCGGCCCTCCCAGCGCAGCGGGCGGCGCGGCGCGGGGAGCGTCCGGAGCAGGCGACGCGTCAGATCCAGCGTCGCCCCCAGCGGGCAGAACCAGCCGCAGAAGACCCGTCCGAGCGCAAGCGTCACCGCGACGGTCAGCAGCGCGGGCCAGAAGTGCCCGATCGCCTCGCGCAGTCCGATCAAGGTAGCCAGACCGAGCAGCGGGTCGAGCTGGAAGAAGGTGTTGACCGGGTAGCGGATGACGTCGAAACCGCGATATTCGGTGCGCAGCAGCAGGAAGACGAACGTGACGAGAAAGACCAGCTGCGAAACACGGCGCAGCAGAAGCCAGCGCCGGGGGCTCATTTCGAACCTGGTCTCATGTCCATCCTTGTTTTGACTGCGTCAATGCGGAAAGAGTTCATTCGCCAGCGATCAGAGGGTCTCTTCCCTGGGCGCAACCCGGGCCAGGTCCAGCGTCCCGAGCCCGCGCTCGGCTGCCCGCACGATGTGGGGCACGTCCTGGGGCGTCTTGGCGAAGAAGCGCGTCGCATACGCGTCGACGGCGACGACGTCCGTCCCCGCGACCACGACGCCGGGGTGGCCGACGTCCGCCAGGTTCCCCCCCTGCGGCCCGTGCGCCAGCAGGATGCGCGTCGCGTCGAGCACGACGAGGTCGGAAGGCCGCCCGAGGTTCAGATCCACGATCTTGTCGTCGAAATCCGTGTGGAGGCGGCCGCGGTTGCCGCCCGCGACGCCCATGATGTTCTTCAGGCTCAGCGTCAGGACGCTCAGCCCGTGGTGTTTGGCGATCGGCACGTTGATGAAGACATCCGCGGCCAGCGCGTCCTCGTAGAACTCCCACGAGGTCAGCGCCTTTCCGCCCGGGATCGGCACCGAGCGGTAGCGCCGCTCGTCGGGGTGGAAAAGCCGCACCTTCCGGTCGGCGACCCCCTCGAGCGCGGCCTCGATCCCGCTGCGCCGATAGCAGAGGCGCTGGTCGTTGCAGGTGCGGTCGAAGACGAGAACCTCCCCGGCGCCGGCCTCGAGGCACAGCCGCACCACCGCGACGACGACCGCGGGGTGGGTGTTCGCCGCCTGCTCCACCGTGCGGTCCCAGCCGATGTTCGGCTTGACGACGACCTTCTGGCCGGGGCGGACGAACCGCCCCATCCCGCCGAGCAGCGCCACGGCCCGGCGCGCGGCCGCCTCGGGGGCGCCTTTGACGGCGGCCAGACCCGGAGGCGTGGGCGCCGCTGCGGCCGGCACCAGCTCCCGCAGCGAAAAAGCCGCGGCCGCAGCCGCACCGGCTAGCGCGACCTGGCCCAGCCTCCGGCACACCTCGCGCCGGCCCGGGTCCGCCGCCTCGTTCACTGCTCTCTTCCCCGTCGTTCCCATGCTCGCTCCCTCTTGACTGGTACACCGGCGCCGGCGGTTCGGTTACCGCGCTGCCCCGAAAACGGCAAGTCTCAGTATTCTATCGGCTTTTGGATGGCCGGCAAGCGATGGTCGATTCGGCGGGGCAGCTCATCCGCGCTGATGCCGAGCGAATCCAGGTCGGCGAGGTCCCGTGCCCGGCCGGCCGTCCGGCCAAAACCGAAGTCAAGCGAGATCACGGCATCGACCTCGCGCTCGAACACCAGCGCCGTCTGTGCCAGGTTAGCCCGTAGCAGACGTGCCCCGCCGCGCGCGTCGCGCAGGCGCAGCGCGTGCGAGAACTGCAAAGGGAGCAGCACGATCGACCTACCGTCCGATTCCGCCGTCACCCGGACGCTGCCGTCGCCGAAGCTGATCGCCGAGCGGCGCACCGGCACGAAGAGGCCCGCCAGCGGCTCGTCCAGCACGATGTCCCGCTCCAGATCGACATCCGACGCGGTCAGCAGCTGCACGGTTTCGCGCGCCGATCGAGCCGTGAGCACGCGCACCGGCGAGAAGGTCCCGGTGTTCGGAGCCCGCAGCTCATAGAGCTGGTACGTCGAAAAAGGGGCGGCCGCAAGCCGCGCGTCGGCCGACCGCTCGAGAGGCGCGCTTCGGAATGTGGAAGCCCAGACATACCGCACCCCGAGCGCCCGGAGGAGGCCGACCCGCGGGGTGGTCACTCGCAGGCGATTGCGGTCCGATGGCTCGTCCCCCGCCTCTCCCAAAGCCCGGGTGGCCAGGTAGTACAGAGGGGGGGAGACGAGTTGGTTGTACTCCTCGAGTGTCGGGATCCCCGCCCCCCACATGATGATCTGCAGCTTCAGAGCGTTCTTCGCCTCGGGGATGACCATAGCGAGGCTTCCCCGAAACGGCCGGCCGGGCTCCGCAGCCAATTGCTGTTCGAGAAGCCAGAGATACGGGTGATCCAGCGGGACCCGCTGTGCATAGTTCGTGTCGCGGTCCTGCAACAGAACTCGCTTCTCGACCAGTGCCCGCCCGGTGATATAGACCAGACAGACCGCCGGGAGGAGGCAGACAAGCAAGGCCGGAACGCGCAGCCAATAGGGCATCGGCAGCCCCGGGAATTTCTGCCGCAGTTCACGAAGGCCCGCATGCCAGCCCGCCGCGGCCAGCAGCAGGTAGATGGGGAGGGCCCCGAGCTGGAAGTACGCCGGGACCGGGTAGGTCCAGTTGACGCCGGTGAAGAGGTAGACGGCGCTCAGCCCGGTCAGCAGCGCCATGTGCGCCAGCGCGGCGGCCGCAAAGAGCCGCACGCGCCGCTCCCCCCGCGCGGCCGCCAGCACGATCCCCGCGAGCAGCAGCGCGAACAGCACCGCCGCTTTCGAGTTCAGGAACGGCAAGAAGGCGTAGGAGCGGTCCTGGATCTCGCCGATGATCTCCACGCGGAATCGGCTACGCGCCGTATATCCCAGCAGCAGCCGGAGATAGGAGGGGACGGATAGTGCGACGAGGCCGATTCCGGTGGCGAGAATTGTCAAGCCGCGCCGCCCGAAGGAGGCGCGGTCGGGACCGGAGGCGAGGGCGGCCGCGAAGAAAATCGCGAGCGAAACCTGCGGAACGATCGTCCAGATCGGATCGCAGAGCAGGCTGTAGAGAAGGAGCAGGGGAAAGGCGAGGATCATGATCCCCTGGCGGATCGCCGCGGGACAGTCGCCGATGCGAATGAGCAGCGCAATCATGGCGATCGCGATGGCGATCGGGTAGACGACGCCCGGGTTGAGGCGGGTCTGGATGTACAAGCCGGCGAAGATCTCCAGCGGGGGAAACGTCAGCACGCAGGCCGCCTGGGCAGCGAGGATCGTGATCACCCGCCCCAGACCGAGCGCGCGGCCGAAGGCATAGACGGCGAGAAAGAGGCAGGCTGCAAAGAAGAGGTACGACCCTACAGCCATCGGCAGCGTTGTCCCCATGAAGAAAATTGAGTACCCGGGGTTGAGCCATGGATTCGTCGGCGCCTGCTGGGCACCCATCCCCTGGAGGTGGGAGATCTGGCTTTGCGCCCAGGGCGAACTCCAGACGCGCGCGGCCCGGATGAGGGAGACGGCCATCACCCCGTCCATGCCCCGGTAGAGAAAATTGCCGAACCAGAGAAATCCGCCGGCGAGCGCCGCCAACGACGCTGCGAAGCCGATGACGACGTGACGCCGCCCGCCGGTCACCGTGAGACCTCCCGCAGGCAGGCGGCGGCTCCGGCCGAGGACGGGTCGAGCCGCAGCGCCGCTCGACAGGAAGCGGCTGCCTCGTCCCGGCGCCCCAGCCTCGCGAGGACCCGTCCCAGCCTGACACGCGGTTCCGCGGCGTCGGGCTGCAGGGCTGCCGCCCGGCCGTACTGTCGGAGCGCGGCGGCGAGATCTCCCTGCTGTTCGCTCTGAAATCCCAGGTTGAACCAGCCGGGGCCGTATTCGGGCCGGACCCTCACTGCGCGGGCGAACAGGTCGGCAGCGGTCTCGGCATCGCCGTGTCGGGCGCGAATGGCTCCCAGATTGTTGAGCGCTTCGGCATAATCCGGCCGGACTGACAGGGCGAGGCCGTACTGCGCTTCGGCATCCGTGTCCCGACCCAGACGCTCGAAGGTGTTGCCCAGGTTGTAGTGCATTTTCCAGTTTCCCCGCGTCACCGCGACAGCGTGGGAAAAGAGCGTCAGCTCATCGCGCCAGAATCCCACCTGCCGGCTCGCAAGCCAACCTGAGGCGAGCGCGAGCAAGACACAGGCGGCGGCGGCTGCGTTACGCGCGCATGGATGATTCCGCAGCGCGCGCCCTCCTGACCACACCGCTGCGAAGAATAGCGCGATGTGGGGCAGATAGGTGTACCGGTCCGCCATGGCCTGGCCTCCGGCCTGGAAAAGGTTCGAGACCGGGGCCAGAAACAAGAGGAACACCAGCCAGCCCGCGGCGACCCACGGCTGCGTTTCGCGCACCCGCACCGCCGCGACGGTGAGGCCGGCGAGCGTCAAGGCGGCGCCGGCAACCTGCAAGAAGGGCGGGTCGAGGAGCGGGTACTCGGGTGTGAGCCCGAATGGCCAGAGGGTTTTCGCCAGATACGCGGCCGGGCCGATCACGGCGCCCGCCAGCCTTTTCCCGATCGCCAGCCCTTCGAGCGACGCCATCGCCCCGGCCCGCCGCTGGGCAGCGACCGTGAACGCCGTAACGGCGGCAGCCAGCAGCAGCAGAGGCACCTTCTCGCGCACGACGCCCCTGCCTGCCACAGCTGCCGTACGCCGTCCGAGCCTGCCGAGCGGCCACCAGTCGAGGACCAGCAGGACCAGGGGCAGGGCGACCGCCTGGGGCTTGGAAAACAGGGCGCCGGCAAAGAGGAGCGCAACGGCCAGGAGACGGGCGGGTGCCGGCCGCCGGGTGTAAGAAACGTGAGCGTGGAACGTCAGCATGGCGAAGAACGCCATCAGCAGGCCTTTGCGCTCGGTGATCCATGCGACCGATTCGACGCGGAGCGGGTGCAGCGCGAAGAGGGCCGCAACCAGTGCACTCTTCCCCGGAGACCCGGTCAGGCGCACCAGCAACCAGAGCGCCAGGAGGGTGTTAAGACCGTGAAGCAGAAGGTTCTCCAGGTGATACCACTCCGGGTCGAGCCCGAAGAGGGCACGGTCCGCGATGAATGAGATCCAGGTGAGCGGGTGCCAGTTCGCCGCATGGAAGGAGGTGAACGCCCAGCGCAGGCGCTCGACGGCTCCCCCCTCGATCAGGTGCCGATTCCGGAAGACGTACTCGCCGTCATCGTAATCAAGGAAACCGAAGGATCGCGCCTCGCCGAAGACCGCGTAGAGCGCCGCGGCGGCCAGTGCGAGCACCGCGAGCCGGATCAGTGCACCGCCCCCCCGCATCGCCGACGAATTCATCAATGCAACCTCCTCGGCATCGAATGCGCTGCTCCTATCCGGCGCCGCCGCCGGGAATCCTTTCGTCCCGTGTCCGGGAACTCTCACGGGAGTCCACCGGCTTGTCAAGGTCGGCCAGTCGTCGTCAGCTGCTGCATCTCCCGCCTGCACGTTGCCTGTGGGCGAAAAAGCATCAATTGCTTTCAGCCCCGGATGGCTTGTCCGCTGGTTTTTGGTGGCTTTCCGAGGATGTTTGACTCCACATGAGGGTGCGAGTAATCTCTGGATCAGTGCCAAACTTTACGTTTGACCAACCATGAGGAATCAAGTCACGGCCAGCCCTCAACAGCAGCACGCCGGATTGGGGGCACCCCAATCATACCGCGTGACGAGGTACGGCCTCACGGCAGCGATTCTGGCGCTGCTCTGCGGTTGGTTGGTCAATGCCGGCATGGGGTTTGACGACATCAGGAAGCTCTCCGTTGGAGAGTCCGCCGCCATCGCCGACGCGCCGAAAATCGAAGAAAGGTCCGTTCGGTCTTTCAGCCTGCTCCTGCAACGTTTGGTCGCAGATTATGGCCCATTGTCGATCCGGGTCCGGATCGACAGGACCGACGCAGCGGGCGAACCCCATGAGATCGGACTCACCGAGGGACATGCGGAAACACAGGTTCCCGGCCAGGACTTCTACCTGCAGCTGAACAAGTTCGACGACGAGACGGGTGAGATCTTCCTGCTCTCACGCACCGGCGCAGGGACTCGTGAACTCATCTTCTCTCTGGCTGGTCAACAGGTGCGGCGAAGCGAAGCCGAAGGAAACACGGTGACTCTCATCTCGCACCGTTTCGCTTTGGATCAGCCTCGGGTCAGGGTGCAGCTGGCCGTGCTCGAGGGAGCGGATATCGTGCTCGAAAGCTGGCTGGAACGGGGTGAGAGCTTCGGTTGGCGGGGAGTCAGAATTTCGCTGGCGAGTTGGGAGGATGCGGCCGATGGCACCCTGCGGGCCGCTATGCGGGTCAAGAAGACGCCCGGCAGACCCTTTTTCTGGCTGGGATTGTTCTTGTTTCTCGGGACCCTCGGGCTGCGTTTGAGGTTCGCCTTGGTGCCGAGCGAGGATCGCGGCGCCGCTGCCCGGGATAGCCTCTCGGGGAACCGGCGATGGATCTTTCCGGCGACGGCCGTCGTTGTTTCGTTCCTGCTCCTGGAGGCGGGAGCCCGGGTCATCGAGCAGGTTCGCAACTACCTCGGGCAGGAGAGCAATCCCTATCTTGAAATGCGTTATCCCGCGCCGGTATTTGAATCGGTGCTGGAAAACGGGCGTCATGTCTACCGACGCACCAGTCATCATCGGCTGATTCTCGGGAATCAGACCTTCTTGAAAGAAAAGCCACCGAACGGCTACCGGGTCTTCCTGCTTGGCGGTTCGGCCGCCGGTGGCTGGCCTTTTGCCGTGGGCAAGTACAATCTGGCACGATTCCTCGAGCGCAAACTCGCGCGGTTGCTCCCCGGACGGCAGGTGGAGGTACTCAACGTTGCCGGAGGCACCTTTGGCAGCCACAGGGTCAAGGCGGTGTTCGACGAAGTAATCGGTTATCAGCCGGATCTGGTTCTTATTTACACCGGCAACAATGAGTTTCTCGAGACATTTCTCTTTCAAAGGCGGCCCCTGCCGGGAGTGCTGAATGGCTTGGCAGTCGCCCGCCTGGGATGGAGCGTCTACGACCACTTCCACCGGAACAAGCCGTCTTACGAAGTGGATACGTATACGGCGAGAGATCAGGCATCCAATCGCATCGCGTTCGCCTTCGGCAAGTCATCCGCCTATCGGCGCGACCAGGAACAATACCGCCAAGTCCTGGCCAAATACCGTTACAATGTCGACCGCATGGTGAAAATCTGCCAGGACCGGAGCATTCCGGTGCTGCTGCTGAATGTCCCGGTCAATATCAGGGACTGGATTCCCAACGCTTCCCGGCACCAAGCGGGGCTCTCTGCCGCGGCGCTGAAGGTGTGGCAGCGCGAATTCAAGAGGGGGGTTGTCCAGATCGCCCAGGGCGCATTCCCCGCGGCGGTCGTCTCTCTCGAGCAAGCAGTTGCGGCCGACGAGGAACACGCTGAGACGTGGTACCATCTCGGCGTGGCGCTGCTTCGATCGGGCAGGAATGCAGAGGCGAAACTCGCCTTTTCCTCGGCTCTGGAGAAGGATGCTTATCCTTTCAGGGCGCTGCCCCGCATGCAGGCGGTGTTGCGGGAGATTGCAGTCGATCACCGGGTCCCCCTTGTCGACAGCATCGGCGCTCTGGAGCGATTGACGCCCGACGGAATCCTCGGCCTGGACGTGCTGCTCGATTATGTGCATCCGACGATCGCCAGCCAGGAAGCGATCGCCGTTGAAATGCTCAGGGTCATGACCGCATGGTCGATGCTCCCCGACAGCCCGGCACTTCCGGTCGAGAAACTGGAATCCGAGGCACCGTATGACTTCCAACCGGCGGTCGAGGCAAGGGCCGTCGAATCATTGTACAACCAGTATCTTATCATGCGCCAATACGACAAACTCGACGGGATGTACCGGCAGTATCTCGAAACCATGGAGCGGGCAATGAGGGAAGACCCCACCCTGGAGCCGTTCGCGCGCCAAGGGATGGAGATCATACGCCAGATCCATCCGGTGCTCCATGACTATTCGCTCCTGTTGCAGGCCGAGAAGCTCGGCGAACTGGAAGAGGTGTTCAGCAAGGAAGAAGCCCGGAGAATCTACGATCGGTACATCGACCTCATCAGGCGCCTGGAGGCGCCGCAAATGTCGCGGGAGTCCTTCCTGCAGCAAGTTCCCGCCATGCACTATCGCGACACGGAGGCGGTCGGGCCGCCAAACCGATAGCCGATGCATCGCAATCGCCGACGACCCAGGCACTCGGGATGCTGAAGACTCTTCTCGCGTTCGTCGATTTCCTTCGTTTCCTGGCGCTGCGGAAGAACTATTTCCTGATGCCCGTCGTTCTGGTGCTGCTCTTGCTGGCAGTGCTCGTCCTGCTTGCGGATCACCAGGTCGTGGCGCCGTTCATTTACACGCTTTTCTGACCGACCGTCACATCCCGGCCGGACCAGCCATTGCATACGCTGACGCTCTCAGCCCTGCGCAGGAAGGTCCCGATCGACCAAATCCTCCTCGTCGCGCTCTTTCTGCTCCCGAATCTCGTCACGCTCGGCGGCGCGTTCGTCTGGGACGACCTGCCGCACATCGTCGACAACGAGGGCGGCCACTCCCTGTCGGATATCGGCCGGATCTGGACCGAGCCCTTCGTAACGGGAGCGCTCGGCGAACGCCTGCTCTATCGGCCGCTCACCAAGACTCTCTGGGCAGCCCTGTGGACGCTCGGGGGGGGCCGCCCCTGGATCTTCCACCTGGCGAACCTCGTCCTCGGGTCCGGCGTGGTGTTGCTCGTGCGGGCCACGCTGCTGCGGTTCGGCTGTACGCGGCGCGTCGCATTCATCGCCGCCGCACTGTTTGCGCTCCTGCCGATCCACACGGAGGCCACCGCGCCTGCGGTCGGCTCCTCGGAACTTCTCGCCGCGCTGTTGTGCTTTGCCGCGGCCCTCGCCTACCTGCACGACAGGGGGGGCGTCGCACTTGCGTTGCTCGCCGGGGCAGTTTTGACGAAGGAGAGTGCCGTGGTGTTTCCCTTCGCCGTCCTGCTCGCCTTCGACGGACGCGCCGCGCTCCAGCGCCATCGGGGGGCGCTGGCAGCCTCGGCGATCGTGATGGCCGCGGCTTTCGCCGCCAATCGGATCATGACGGACGAACCGGGGTTTCTTGCTCTGTTCAACCCCCTCGCGTCCCTGCCGGTCCTCTGGCGCGTCGCCACCGCGCTCTGGGTGCAGGTTCTCTACCTCGCGCGCACCGTCGTCCCCGCCGGCCTGTCCGCGGACTACTCCTACAACCAGATCCCGGCGGTCGTGTCGCTCGCCGACCCGCGCATCTGGGCGGGAATGGCGCTGGCGGCCTCGGCGGCGCTGCTGGCGGCCCGCGTCCGGGCCGCGCGCACGCCCGTCGTCCTCACCGCGATCCTCTTCGCACCGACGGCGAATATTCTGCTCCCCATCGGCACCATCATGGGTGAACGCCTGGCCTACCTGCCGAGTCTCGGAGTCGCCCTCGGCGCGGCGGAACTCCTCTCCCGGAGCAGCCGCTGGCGGGCCGTCCTCGTCGTAATCGCCCTGACGCTCGGCACCGCCACGTTCGCGCGGAACCTGACCTGGGCCGACTCGGACCGCTTCACCGCCGCCCAGCTTGGCACCGCCCCGCGGAGCGCCAACGCCTGGTACCAGCGCGGCGCCTATCTCGAGTGGCTCGGCCGGGACGAGCAGGCCGTCGCGCACTATGGAACCGCTCTTGAGATCCTCCCCGCGTACCCGCTCGCGCTTTTCAATCGGGCCAACACGCTTGTGCGGCTCGGGCGTCTGGGAGAAGCGGAGCGTGACTACCGGGCCTGCCTCGCGATCTGGCCCGGCCATGCGGATGCAGCACGCGCCCTCGGGTACCTGGAGGCGGATATCCCCTTCAACACCGCCGCGCGCCCCTTCTGATCTCGGGCAGGAGGCGCGGCGAGCAGCGGCTCACAACACCCGGGGAGCCTCTTCACGGCGACCGCTTTCGCCGACCGCCAGGTCAATCAGCGTCCCGGCGTCCCACGACCACCAGCGACTGCCCCGCCGGCACCGGGAACAACCTCTCCAACGCGGAGATGAACGGGACGACGCGGTCGAAGACGCGCGCCGAAACGTGGGACAGCTTGCTGCGTTTGAGCAGCCGGCCGTGCCACCACCACCCCAGCAGGCCCGGCATGTTCATGTAGGCGGCCTTTTCGACCCGTAGCCCGGACCTTCTGAAGAGGGACACGAGGTTTTTCCGGGAATACCGCCGATGGTGCCCCATCGCGGCGTCCATCGAACCGAATGCCCACGGCGCGGCCGGGACCAGGATGACAACCCGGCCGCCGACGGCCAGGAGGCTGCGCATCTTCGCGAGGGCCCCCGCATCATCCTCGAGATGCTCCAGGACATTGAGGCAGACCACCGAGTCGAACGCACCCGCGGCGGCGTCCCCCTTCGGGCACTCCTCGAGGGGGATGCCAAGCACCGAGACGTTCCGGTGCTGGGAAAAGCGCTGTGTCAGGTAGACATGATAGGGGGCGAAGGGTTCCAGGCACACGAGTTTCTCGGCGTTGAGCAGAAATTGGCTGATGTTGCCCGTGCCGGAGCCGACCTCCAGCACGCGGCTCCCGAGGAAGTCCCGGATGGTGTCGAAGATCCAGTGGTTGTACTGATAGACCGTGGAGAGGATCGCCAGGCTGTGCGTGATGGCGTCGTGGTGCACCTCCGGCAGCCACACCGGAGCGACGCCCCGGAATTCACCGGCGCGCTCGGAAGGTTTCGGCCTCTTCATAGTTCCCGGCACGTTGTCCCGCCCCCGGAGCCCTTCCCGCGAAACACCGGCCGAAGGATCCTTTCATCTAGAAGATTGGAAATCTTCAGGGCTTCGCGGATGATAGTCAAGAATCCACCATTTTGACAGCGCGGTTTGGTGATCTTGACAGGGGATCCTGCCTGCCGGAGAATCGCCGGGCATCAGCTGCAATCGTCACAGGAGGTCGTTGCGCGCGTTGAAGCCGCCAGCCCCTCGATGGAAGATCCCCGGCGGCCGCGCGCGCGGGGTCGCGATGGCCCTGCTCATTTTGCTCTGTCTCTTCGCCTTTGTCGGCGTCGGGGAAAACGGCTTCATCACCCTCGACGACCCTGAGTACATCACGGCGAATCCGATGGTCGCCCGGGGGCTCTCCGCACAGGGTTTCACGTGGGCGTTCACCACGACGCGCGCCGCCAACTGGCACCCGCTGACCTGGCTCTCGCACATGCTGGATGTCCAGCTGCTCGGAATGAATCCGGGACGGCACCACCTGATGAGCCTGGCGCTCCACACCGGCTGCGCGCTCCTGCTTTTTGCGGTGTTCAACGCGACCACCGGCACGCTCTGGCGAAGCTTCTTCGCTGCAGCCCTCTTCGCCGTCCACCCGCTGCGGGTTGAGTCCGTGGCCTGGGCCAGCGAGCGCAAGGACGTGCTCGCGATGGTCTTCACGCTCCTTGCGATTCTGGCCTACGTGCGCGGACTCCGCCGCACCGCTGCAGGGTGGCAACTGGCGCCTGCGGTTTTTTTCAGCCTCGCCCTTCTTGCGAAACCGATGCCGGTATCCCTCCCCTTCCTGCTGCTGCTCCTGGACTGGTGGCCGCTCGGCCGCTGGAGGTCTCGGCGCAACACAGCCACGGGTTCCCGCCCCGCCAACCTCGGGGCTTTTCCGCCAGCGAGGCTTTTCCTAGAAAAGGTCCCACTCTTTCTTCTCGCAGCCGCTTCGAGTGCCGCGACATTGTTCGCACAAACCAGTGGCGGGGCGGTCGTTTCTGGCGGGACCATCCCGCTCGCGGCACGCGCGGCCAATGCGGTCGTGGCCTATGGGGCGTATCTCGTCGCCACGCTCTATCCCTTCCGCCTTGCGGTGTTCTATCCTCACCCGACCGGCCTGCCTCCCTGGCCCTCCTGGACCGCAAGCTTCCTGACCCTCAGTGCCGTCACCGCCGCCTTCTGGCGCCTTCGCCACCGGCAACCCTGGCTGCCGGTGGGCTGGCTCTGGTTCCTGGGCGGACTGCTGCCGATGATCGGGCTGGTCCAGGTCGGGTGGCAGTCCAGGGCAGACCGCTACACCTACCTCCCTCACATCGGCATCTCCCTCCTTGCGGTCTGGGGACTCGCCAGCGCCAGCAGCAACCCGCGGGTGCGTCGCGCACTCACTGCCGCGGGGATCGTCCTCGTGCTGACGTGGGCCGCGGCCACGGCCTCCCTAGTTGCGCGCTGGCGCACCAGCATCGACCTTTTCAGCCATGCCGCCACGTTGGCCCTGCGTCCTTCGCAGGGTGGGGGGCAGCAAAAAAGCCCGACGCTCGCATTCATCCACAACAGCCTCGGCCTCGCCTACTTCAACGAGGGGCGCCTGGCCGATGCGATCTCCCGTTATCGCAGCGCCCTCGCGCTCAACCCCGCCGACGCAGTGGTCATGAACAACCTCGCCAAGGCGCTGGAGAAATCGGGGCGAACCGCCGAGGCCAGAGAACTCTATTCCCGGGCCCTCCTCGACCCGTTCATTGCCGAACCCCGGAACAACCTCGGCATCATACTGATGGGGGAAGGCCGTCTCGACGATGCGATACGGCTCTTTCGGGAAGCGACTTCCATCGACCCCATCAATGCCTCGAGCCATATCAACCTCGGGACGGCCCTCGCGATGAAGGGCCAGGCATCTGAAGCCGAAACGGCACTGCGCACCGGCATTGCGCTTGCCCCCGAGTACGAGCCCGCGCGATTCAACCTGGGAAAGTTCTTCCTCGAGCAGCGCCGCTACGGCGAGGCGATCGAGCTGCTGGAGCAGAGCGTCCGGCTCGAACCGGAACAGGCGGCGGCCCATTTCCTGCT
>JANOHV010000189.1:0-3860 GCA_031406795.1 Candidatus Rokuibacteriota bacterium | reverse complement strand
CCGGCGGCGTTGCTTCTCGCGTCGCTTGTGCGGCGGGCACGAGCCCGCCTCCGCGCGCGCTCGGCGCTGCCTTGCCGGGACGCAAAATCGCGCCGGGATCGGCACGGTCAACCCCGTTCGCGCTCTCGTCGGACTCGCGCGCCAGTGCACGCGAAGTTGTGCGCGTGACCTGCTTGAGGAACGTCGCCGTTCGCGCTCTCGTCGGACTCGCGCGCCCGTGCACGCGAAGTTGTGCGCGTGGCCTGCTTGAGGAACGTCGCCGTTCGCGCTCTCCTCGGACTCGCGCGCTTGTTCGGGAACAGGGGACAAACGTAACCCTTCAGTGAAGTGAGCCAACTTTTCCCATTCGTGGTGAGCCGTGAGCTTGACGAACGGTCGAACCACGAACGGGAATGAGTCATCATACAAACGCCCTTCGACCGTTCGACAAGCTCACGGCTCAGGGCGAACGGTACTGGTCGGGCCACCGTTCACTGAAGGGTTATCGCGCCGTTGTGCGGCGGAGATGCCTGAAGTCTGGTATAATAATGAAAAGTAGTTGTACGAGAGGGTCCGGATGGCCGGGTCCGTTTCTGCAGCCAGCCAAACCGCGGCTCCGGGCCGCCAAGGAGACACCGCACCATGAGCAGCGCCACCCGCGACGACGTTCGCAACATCGCCATTATCGCCCATGTCGACCACGGCAAGACCACGCTCGTCGACGCCCTGCTCTGGCAGAGCGGGACCTTTCGCGCCAACGAGACCGTCGCCGTCCGCGTCATGGATTCGATGTCGCTCGAGCGCGAGAAGGGCATCACGATCATGGCCAAGAACACCTCCGTGGAGTTCAACGGCGTGCACATCAACATCGTCGACACCCCGGGGCACGCGGACTTCGGCGGCGAGGTCGAGCGCACGCTCTCGATGGTCGACGGGGTGATGCTGCTCGTGGACGCGAGCGAGGGGCCGCTGCCCCAGACGCGCTTCGTGCTCGCCAAGGCGCTCGAGAAGAAGCTCACGCCGATTCTGGTCATCAACAAGATCGACCGCCCCGACGCGCGCACGAAGGAGGTCCTCGACGAGGTCTACGACCTGTTCATCGACCTCGACGCCGCGGAGGACCAGCTGGACTTCCCGGTCTTCTACTGCAACGCGCGCAAGGGGACCTGCCGCACCAGCCTCGACGGGGAGGACCAGCTGCTGATACCCCTGCTCGAGGCGATCGTCAAGGCGGTGCCGCCCCCGCGCTACGACCCTGAGTTGCCGCTGCAGCTGCTGGTGGCGAACATCGACTACGACGACTACATCGGCCGGCTGATCGTCGGCCGGATCTTCAACGGGAGCATCCGCAAGGACCAGCAGGCCGCGCTCTGCAAGCTCGACGGTTCGGTCGTGACCGCGAAGATCACCGGTCTCTTCGGCCAGTCCGGCCTGAAGCGGGTGCCGATCGCCGAGGCCGGCCCGGGGGACATCGTGGCGCTCTCCGGCTTCTCCGACGTGAACATCGGCGAGACGGTCTCCTCCGCCGAGACGCCGCAGCCGCTGCCGCCGATCAAGGTCGACGAGCCGACGATCGCCGTTGTCTTCTCCGTGAACTCCTCGCCGCTCTCGGGCCGCGACGGGAAATACGTGACGTCGCGCCACCTGCGCGACCGGCTCGCCAAGGAGAGTCTGTCCAACGTCTCGATCCGGATCGAACCGACGGAGGCGCCCGACGCCTTCATGGTCGCCGGCCGCGGCGAACTGCAGCTGGCGATCATCATCGAGACGATGCGGCGCGAGGGGTACGAGCTCTCGGTGGGCCGTCCCGAGGTGGTGACCAAGATGATCAACGGCGAGCGCCACGAGCCGGTCGAGATCCTGATCGTCGACTGCCCGGAGGAGGTCGTCGGCGCCGTGACGCAGATGGTCGGGACGCGCCGCGGGCGGATGATGAAGATGGTCAACCACGGCAGCGGCCGCGCGCGCCTGGAGTTCCGCATTCCCGCGCGCGGGCTGATCGGCTTCCGCACGCAGTTCCTGACCGAGACGCGGGGCGCCGGCATCATGAACCACATCTTCGACGGGCACGAGCCCTGGAAGGGCGCCATCTCCCAGCGCCCGAACGGCGCCCTGGTGTCCGACCGCTCCGGCAAGGCGACTTCGTACGCGATCGAGAACCTCCAGCCGCGCGGGACGCTGTTCGTCTCGCCGACCGAGGAGGTCTACGAGGGGATGATCGTCGGCGAAAACGCGCGGCCGAACGACCTGGACGTGAACATCGTCAAGGAGAAGAAGCTGACGAACATGCGCGCCTCCGGGTCGGACGACACCGTGCAGCTGGTGCCGCCCCGCACCTTCAGCCTCGAGCAGGCGCTGGAGTTCCTGCGCGAGGACGAACTGCTCGAGGTGACGCCCGCGGTCTTCCGTTTCCGCAAGAAGATCATGCAGGCGAACAAGCGGCCGAAGTCCCGGGACTGACGGCGCCGGCACGACTCTTGACAAGCGGCGGGGACAGGTCTACAAGCCGGAGGAAATGAAAGCGATGGGCGCAGTCACGGCTGTGTGGCGCAGGTGGTGGCCGCAGGCGCTGGCGGCGGCGGTGACGCTCGCGGCCGGTTTCATGCTCGGCGATCTCAGCAGCGACGCGAAACCGGTGAGCACCGAGTATCACGACATCCGGGTGCTCCACCCCGAGGAATTCCAGTCGCTCGTCGCCCCCGAGGCGCCCGAAGTGGTGGCGCTCGCGCGCCGGCTCGGCTCGCTCGAAGCGGCCTATGGCTTCGTCCGCGACCGCATCGCCTTCGAACCGTCGGCGCCCGCGGGCGAACCCGCGCAGACCCTGCGCGACGGGCGGGCGAGCTGTCTTGGCAAAGCGACCCTGCTCGCCAGCCTGATCCGGGCGCTCGGGGTTCCGGCCGGCAGCGTCCGGGTCATCACCGGCCAGGTCGCGCTCGGAGGCTCGCTGCAGGATCACGCGTGGGTCGATCTGGAGTACGGCTCACTGTGCCTCCAACTCGACGCGACCGACCTGCTGGGCACCCACGATTTCCTGCAGTTTCCCGGCAACGAGTACGCGCGTCGTTTCGTCTCGCGCGAGTTGTTCTGCTTCAACGACGAGGGCTTCGCCGTCGTCTCCCAACTCAACCGTCTGAAGGGCCGTCACCCGTAAGTTCCAGGCGCCCGGGTCATTCAGGAGGGTTTTTTTATCGGCGTCCCGCAATGCGGGCCGCCGCTCCGGCAGGGATGGGCTTCGCCCGCTTTACTACCCGCGTTCGCGGATCGCGATCGCTCCGGTCAGCCCTGGCGGCGTTGCCGCTCGCGTCGCTTGTGCGGCGCACACGAGTGCGTCTCCGCGCGCGCAGCGCGGCTGCCTTGCCAGGACAAAAAATCCCCTCCTGACTGACCCGGGCAGCACGTTACGGAACCCGTGCACGAGTGAGGGTTCGTCGTGATCGTCGCCTCTCGCTTCGCTCGCGGCAATGCCACCGGGGGGTACCCGCTGGAACGGCTAGGCCGATTAACACTACAGCGAATATTTCCTGTGTTACCCCAGACGGTTATTATTCGTAGGGAGAGGGTTTATCCCCTCCCGCCCGTTTGCGGTGAACTGTCCTCAACTCGGGCGGGGATGAACCCCGCCCCTACGAACCGTTGTGCGTTTATCACAATATTCTCAATGTGTTAATCACAAAGGTCCGCTGAAGTGACAATTGAATCCTGCGGCCGTGCAGCCGTCAACGACCGGGAACGGCCAGGCTGATCAAAAGGGTCCAGGTGCAAGGCGGACGAGGATGCGGCGACTGAGGCGGGCTGGTGCCCGCCGCAGGGAGCCGCGAGGAGGACAACGCAGCAGATGGGCCCTTTTCAGCGCACGGGAACGGCCAGGCTGATCAAAAGGG
>JANOHV010000171.1:0-8730 GCA_031406795.1 Candidatus Rokuibacteriota bacterium | reverse complement strand
CGGCCGTGACCCCCGCGACGCTCGAGTCGCGGATCGCCCCGGGTCTCTTCTTCGCCGGCGAGGTGCTCGACATCGACGGGGACTGCGGCGGCTTCAATCTCCAGTGGGCCTGGTCCTCCGGGCACCTGGCGGGGAGCGGGGCCGCGGTGCGGGCGTCGTGATCAGGGTCTTCGAGATCCGCCTCGCGCCCGACCACGACGAGGGACAGCTCGCCGCGGCGCTCCTCGAACGCCTCGGCATTCCCGCGGACGAATTGCTCTCCTGGCGGGTGGCGCGCCGCTCGGTGGACGCCCGCAAGAAGGCCCGCGTCCAGCTCGTCTATCTTCTGGACGCCGAGGTCGCGGATCCGCAGGCCGTGCTCGCGCGCGCGGCGACCGGCAAGCTCGAGCCCGCGCCCGAATACCGCTACCTGCCCCCGCCGCCGGGGGGCGAGCGGCTTGCCGCGCGGCCCGTCGTCGTCGGCAGCGGCCCCGCGGGCCTGTTCGCCGCGCTGCTGCTCGCCGAGGCCGGGTATCGCCCGCTGCTGCTCGAGCGCGGACAACCCGTCGAACGTCGCGCGCTCGACGTCGCGGGCCTGCTCGAGCGCGGCGCTTTCGACCCGGAATCCAACGTCGTGTTCGGCGAGGGCGGCGCCGGCACCTTTTCGGACGGCAAGCTCTACACGCTCATCGGGGACGAGCGCCGCCACAAGGTCTTCGCCGAGCTGGCGGCCTGTGGCGCGCCGCCGGAGATCCTCGTCTCGGCCAAACCGCACATCGGCACCGACAACCTGCGGCGGGTCGTGCCGGCGCTGCGCGCGCGCATCCTCGCGGCCGGCGGCGAGGTGCTCTTCGGTCAGCGGGTCGACGACCTGGTCATCGAGGCCGGCCGGGTGCGCGGGGTGGTTGTCGCCGCCGGCGCGGGGATTGCCGCCGGCGCGGTGGTCCTCGCGGCGGGCCACAGCGCCCGGGACACCTTCGCCATGCTGTACGCCCGGGGCGTGGCGCTGGCGCCCAAGCCCTTCTCGCTCGGCGTGCGCATCGAACACCTCCAGTCCGCCATCGACCGCACCCAGTACGGGGCGGCCGCCGGGCACCCGCGGCTCGGCGCCGCCGAGTACAAGCTCGTGCACCACGGCGACGCGAACCGATCGGTCTATTCTTTCTGCATGTGCCCGGGGGGCGAGGTGGTCCCGGCGGCTTCCGAGGCGGACGGCGTCGTGACCAACGGGATGAGCCGCTTCGCCCGCGACGGCCGCAACGCCAACAGCGCGCTGCTCGTCAGCGTCCGGCCGGAGGATTTCGGCGGCGTCGAGCCGCTCGCCGGACTGGATTTCCAGCGGCGCTGGGAGCGCGCGGCCTTCGCGCTCGGCGGCGGCGGCCACGCGGCGCCGGCGCAGCGGCTCGGGGACTTCCTCGCCGGCCGCGCCTCCGAGCGATTCGGCGACGTGCTGCCGACCTACCGTCCCGGCTGCCGGCCCGGCGACCTGGCGGGCTGTCTGCCGGAGTTCGCGATGCAGGCCCTGCGCGCGGCGCTCCCCGCCCTCGAGCGCAAGCTCCGCGGGTTCGCACACCCGGACGCCCTGCTCACCGGGGTGGAGACGCGAAGTTCGTCCCCGGTGCGGGTGCTGCGCGACGAGGAGTGCCAGAGCTCCCTCGCCGGTCTGTATGCGGCCGGCGAGGGAGCGGGGCACGCAGGTGGAATCGTGTCGGCGGCGGTGGACGGGCTGCGCGCCGCCGAAGCCATCATCCGCCGCTTCGCGCCATCCCGTTAGCCCGGGTCGCTGGGGAGGGCTTTTTTCGCCCCGGCGGCGTTGCTTCTCGCGCCGCTTGTGTGGCGGGCACCAGCCCGCCTCCGCGCGCGCTCGGCGCTGCCTTGCCGGGACGAAAAAATCCGCTCCCGATCGACTCGGGCAGCTGATGCACGGAATTCCCGGGACAATCAGGGCGGATTGCCCTCGCTTCGCTGGGCGACTACTGAAACAGAAGCGGTTGTCCGTTCACGCCGGCAAGTCGGGCGGATTGCCCTCGCTTCGCTGGGCTACCGGACGGACTTCGCGTTCGGGCGTCTTGGTCTTCGGGGCGTCGCGCTCCTGTTTCGAGAGCAGGCAGCCGCAGTAGCGCTGGCGATAGAGCCCGCTCTCACGGTAGGAGCGCCCCCCCTCGACCCAGCCTTCGCGCAGATCCCGATAGAGGAACGCGACCCCTTCGGCGCGCGCCACCTCAGCCGCGACGGCGCGGACGAGATCGTGCTTCTGGTGGATCGAGTAGAGCAGCGTCGTCGAAAAGGCGTCGAAACCGCCCCGTTTCGCCTCCCGGGCGGTGGCGCGCAGGCGCTGTTCGTAGCAGCGCCGGCAGCGCTCCTCCCCCGGGGCGCATGCGGCTGGCCGCTCGTCGGCCTCCGGGGCGGCGGCGATCACCAGATCGAGCCGGAGGGTGGGCGCGTACCTCTCCAGGGCGTCGAGTCTGCGCCCGTGTTCATCTGCGGGCTGGATGTTCGGGTTGAAGAAGTAGCCCGCAACGCGCGGCACCAGCGCGCGCATCGCGGGCACGGGGTACGCCGCGCACGGCGCGCAACAGAGATGCAGGAGCAGGCTCCCGACGCTCACCGCCCCGGCCCAGAGCCGTCGCCGAAAAGCCGCCCCTGGAGGTTCCCGCCCGGTTCGGGGATGCCGAAATGCCGGTAGGCCTGCGCGGTCGCCATGCGCCCCCGCGGGGTGCGCTGCAGAAAGCCCTGCTGCAGCAGGTAGGGCTCGTAGACATCCTCGATCGTGTCCTTCTCCTCGGAGAGCGCCGCCGCGAGCGTCTCGACCCCCACCGGCCCGCCGCCGTACTTTTCGATGAGCAGCAGCAGCAGGCGGCGGTCCATCGTGTCGAAGCCGGCCTCGTCCACTTCCAGCCGCCGCAGCGCGCGGTCGGCTGCCTCGCGCGTGACCTCGCCGCCCTCGATCTGCGCAAAGTCGCGCACGCGGCGCAACAGGCGGTTGGCGATGCGCGGCGTCCCCCGTGAGCGCCGCGCGATCTCGGCGAGGCCCTCGTCGCGGCAGGGCACCTCGAGCAGGCGCGCGGAGCGGCGCAGGATCCGGCAGAGTTCGTCGATGGTGTAGAAATTCAGGCGGCTGACAATGCCGAAGCGGTCGCGCAGCGGCGAAGTGAGCAGGCCGGCGCGGGTCGTGGCGCCGACCAGGGTGAACGGCTGCAGGTCGAGGCGCACGCTGCGCGCGGCCGGACCCTGGCCGATGACCAGGTCGATCTTGCAGTCTTCCATCGCCGGGTAGAGGATCTCCTCGACGACGGGCGCGAGACGGTGGATTTCGTCGATGAACAGCACGTCGCGCGGCGCGAGGTTGGTCAGGATGGCGGCCAGATCGCCGGCGCGCTCGATGACCGGCCCGCTCGTGGTGCGCAGGCCGACGCCCATCTCGCGGGCGATCAGGTGGGCCAGCGTCGTCTTGCCCAGCCCCGGGGGGCCGGAGAGCAGCACGTGGTCGAGCGCCTCGCCCCGCTCGCCCGCCGCGCGGATGAAGACCTGGAGATTCTCCTTGAGCTGCTCCTGGCCGACGTAGTCCTCGAAGGTCGAGGGCCGAAGCGCCGTCTCGATCTGGGCATCCTCCGGCTCGCGCTGCGGATCGACGATGTCGTTGCGGGCGGGCATGGCGACCATTCTAACGTAAATCTTCCGGGGACAGATTTGAAATCTGTCCCCCACCGTTCACGGGAATCGCTATCCGGAGAGGATCGTCAGTGCGCGGCGGATGATCGCCTCGAGCGAACCCTCGCCCTCGCGGGCCGCGCGGCCGACCGCCCGTTCCGCGTCCTTGGGCCGGTAGCCGAGATTCACCAGCGCGGCAACCGCGTCGTCCGCCGCCAGCGTGCCCGCCCCCCCGACACCCGTCGCCGCGGGAACTTCGGCCGCCGCGAGCGACTCGACCTTCCCGCGCAGTTCGAGCACGAGACGCTCCGCGGTCTTCGTGCCGATCCCCGGGACGGTGGCCAGCCGCGCCACGTTTCCGGAGGAGATCGCGGCGCACAGCTCTTCGGCCGCGATTCCCGAGAGCACCGCCATCGCCAGTTTCGGGCCGACCTTGCTCACGCTGATCAACTGTTCGAAGAGCACCTTCTCCCGCGCCGTCGCGAACCCGAAGAGCGTAATCGCGTCTTCGCGGACCTGCGTCGAGATCTCGAGCACCGCCTCCTCCCCCTCGCCGGCGAGGGTGTAGAAGGTCGAGAGCGGAATCGCCACCTGGTAGCCGACGCCGCGGACGTCGAGCAACACCGCCTGCGGGGCCTTGCGGCCGATCCGCCCCGAGAGGCGGCCGATCACCGGCCCGCCTCCGCGACGAACGCCGTCCAGGCGGCGCGCGTGGAACGGCGCGCGCGATTGGCGACGCGCGGGACCACGCCGTGCCCGAGATGACAGAGGGCGATCGCGATCGCATCCGCGGCGTGCGAGGAGCCGGGCGCGCCGGAGAGCGTGACGAGCTGCGCGACCATGCGCTCCACCTGCGCCTTCTCGGCGTGGCCGTAGCCGGTGACCGCCTGCTTGACGTGCATCGGCAGGTATTCGTGAACCGGGAGGCCCGCCTCGGCCGAGACGAAGAGCGCCACGCCCCGGGCCTGGCCGAGCGCGAGCGCGCTCTGAGCGCTCCTGGCGACCAGCGCCTGCTCCACCGCGGCGACCTGCGGCGCGTGGGCGGCGATGGCTTCGCGCAGCCCGCGGGCGATCTTCACCAGCCGCGAGGACGCGTCGTCCGCCGGCGTGGTGCGGATCGTGCCGCAGGCGATCACGTCGGGTTTCTGCGGCCCGGGGACGACGACGGCCCAGCCGGTCGCCGCAAGACCCGGATCGATGCCCAGAATGCGCAGCCCGCGGCCGCCGGCCGGGACCGGCATCAGGGCACCTGGTGCAGCCACCCGAACGGGTCGGGGAGCCGGCCGTACTGGATGCCGGTCAGCGAGTCGTAGAACCGCCGGGTCAGCGGCCCGACGCCGCCGGTGCCGACGGTGAGCACCTCGTCCTTGTAACCCAGGACCCCGACCGGCGAGACCACGGCCGCGGTGCCGGTGCCGAACGCCTCGCTGACCCGCCCGCTGCGCACGCCGGCCAGCAGGTCGTCGATGTCCACCGGCCGCACGTCGACCGGTACGCCGAGCGTCCCGGCCATCGCGAGCACCGAGTCGCGCGTCACGCCCGCAAGGAAGGAGTCGGAGAGCGGCGGCGTGACCAGGGTGCCCTCGACGACGAAGAAGATGTTCATCGCCCCGACCTCCTCCACGTACCGACGCTGGATGCCGTCGAGCCAGAGGACCTGCTCGAAGCCGCGCTCCTTGGCCTTGAGGCCGGCGCGCAGCGAAGAGGCGTAGTTGCCGCCCGTCTTGGCGGTGCCGGTCCCCCCGGGGACGGCGCGCACGAAGTAGTCCTCAACGAGGATGCGCACCGGGTTGAAACCGGCCGCGTAGTACGCCCCGACGGGGGAGAGAATGACGAAGAAAAGGCACTGCTCCGACGGTCGCACCCCGAGCGTCGGCTCCACCGCGATCAGCGTCGGGCGGATGTACAACGCGGTTCCTTCGGCGGAGGGCAGCCAGTCCTCCTCGAGCCGGACCAGGGCGTCGATGCCTTCGAGGAACAGGCTTTCCGGCACCTCGGGCAGCGCGAGCCGGGTAGCGGAGCGATTAAAGCGCGCGGCGTTCATCTGCGGTCGGAACAGGGCCACGCGCCCGTCCTGCCAGCGGTAGGCCTTGAGCCCCTCGAACACCTCCTGGGCGTAGTGAAAGACCTTCGCCGCGGGGTCGAGGACCAGGGGTCCGTAGGGCTCGATCCGGGCGTTGTGCCAGCCGAGCCTGCCATTCCAATCCGCCTTGAGCATCCGGTTCGTGAAGATCTGCCCGAAGCCGAGTTCGGCTGACGCCCCGGGAGGCGGCTTGCGGCGCTCGTCGGCGAGCGGCTCGATCCTGATTTCCATGCTCTTCCCCCGCTGGCTGCTGAAATGAATCAGGTTGCCTGTTCCATCACCGAAGCGTCGATGTCGAAGTTCGCGGAAACCTTCTGCACATCCTCGTGGTCCTCGAGCGCGTCCATGAGCTTGAGCATCTGGATCGCGGGCTTGCCGTCCAGGTGCACGGTGGTCTGGGGGATCATGCTCAGCTCGGCGAGCGACAGCGGGATGCTCCTGGCCTCCAGCGCCTGCCGCACGGCCTCGAAGCTCGCCACCGAGGTCGTGATCTCATAGGTGCCCTCGGCGACGGTCATGTCGTCGGCGCCGGCTTCGAGCACCAGCTCCATCAACTCGTCCTCGTTCGCCTTGCCGGCATCGACCTCGATCACGCCCTTCTTGTCGAACATCCACGCCACGCAGCCGTTCTGCCCGAGGTTGCCGCCGTACTTGTCGAAGGTGTGGCGGACATCACCGACCGTGCGGTTGCGGTTGTCGGTCGCGGTCTCGACGATCACCGCGACCCCACCGGGCCCGTACCCCTCAAAGGTGACCTCCTCGATGATCTGGCCGGGGAGCTCGCCGGTTCCCTTCTGGATCGCCCGCTTGATGTTGTCGGCGGGCATGTTCACGGCCTTGGCCTTCTCGACGACCGTGCGCAGGCGCGGGTTCATGCCCGGGTCGCCGCCGCCGATGCGCGCCGCGACGGTCATCTCCTTGATGATCTTCGTGAAAGCCGCGCCGCGTTTGGCGTCGGTGGCCCCTTTTTTGTGCTTGATGGTCGCCCACTTACTATGCCCCGACATCTTCCCCTCCCGCAGTCCGCTGAAACAGGCCCGTCTGCGGCGTTATGGCGAGTCCTTCGTCACTGCGGCGTACTGCTCGTACGCCTCATTCCTCAGGGCCTCGCAAGCCTTGCATACGGACCTGTTTGAGCGACCTGCCAGTCCCCGTTCTCCCGCTACCCGTTCAGCGGCCTGCCCGTTCCGCGAAATCCAGGCCGCTGAAAGCCAAAGGCCACCGCCAAAACATTCCAGAGGTATGTTATTCGATTTCCGGGCGGTTGAAAAGCGCAGCCCGCGCCGCGGCACTTGAAAATCCCCGCCGGCGCAGGTGCGCGTACGCGGCGTGCCGGCCGGCCGTTTCGGTCGCCGGCCCCTTCGCCTTCTCCCACTTGAGGAGCACCGCCAGCGCAAGCCCAGCCTCGTCCCCTTGTACGAAGAGCCCCGCCATGGTCTCCTCGACGAGGTCCCGCGGCAAGCGGCGCCTGAGGAGGGCTTCGCGCAGCCGCCGGGGGCCGAGGCCGCGCAGCCGCGCGGCGGACTCCGCCCAGGCACGTGCGGTGCGACGATCGTCGAGGTAGCCGTATTCCAGAAGGCGGGTGCTCGTCTCGGCGATTGCGCCCGGATCATACCCCCGGCGCTGCAACCGCTCGGCGAGTTCGCCGACGGTCAGCGCCCGGCCCGTGAGCAGCGCCAGCGCCGCGGCGAATGCGGTGCGCCCGGGGGGCTTCCCGGTCACTACTTGCGGTCGAACCGGTCGATCGCGAAGCCTCCGGGCGGTGCGGCGGAGGTGTCGGCGCCGAGGCCGGCCGGGGCCGCCTGGTCCTTCTTGCCGAACGACTCGCGCGTCATGTCCTCGGTGGACTGGATTCCGCGGACCTTGAGGGCGAAGTCGTCGGGATTCGTCGCCTGGTGGAGTGCTTCCTCGTAGGTGATGAGTTCGCGGTGGTAAAGATCCATCAGCGCCTGATCGAAGGTCTGCATGCCGTACTGGGAGGTGCCGGCTGCGATGATGTCGGTGATCTCCTTCGTTCGCTCGGGGGCGATGATGCACTCGCGCACCTGCGTGGTGGCAATGAGCACCTCCACTGCCGGGATGCGGCCGGTCCCGTCGGCGCGGGGCACGAGGCGCATCGAGACGATTCCCTGCAGCACGGTCGCCAGCTGGAGCCGGATCTGCTGCTGCTGGTGCGGCGGGAAGACCGAGATCACGCGGTTGATGGTCTCGGCGGCGTCCGCGGTGTGCAGCGTCGAGAGCACGAGGTGCCCGGTCTCGGCGGCGACCAGCGCCGTGGAAATGGTCTCGAAATCGCGCATCTCGCCGACGAGGATCACGTCGGGGTCCTGGCGCAGCGAAGCGCGCAGGGCGCTGGCGAAACTCGCCGCGTCGAAGCCGACCTCACGCTGGTTCACCAGGCTGAGCTTGTCGCGGTGCAGATACTCGATCGGGTCCTCGATGGTCATGATGTGGCAGTTGCGGCTGGAGTTGATGTGGTCGATCATCGCCGCGAGCGAAGTCGACTTGCCGCTGCCCGTGGTCCCGGTCACCAGGATCAGGCCGCGCGCCTCGAGCGCGAGGTGCTCGAGAATCGGCGGCAGCCCCAGTTCCCGGATCGTGAGGATCTTCATGGGGATGACGCGCAAGACCGCGCCCATCGTCCCGCGCTGCTGGTAGATGTTCACCCGGAAACGCCCGAGGCCGGGGACGCTGTAGGCCATGTCCAGGTCGGTATTTTTCTTGAAGAGTTCCTTCTGGGCCGGCGTCATGATGCCGAAGAGGGTGTCGGTCATCCACTCGCGGCTCAGGCGTTCGCGCTCCTGCAGCGGCGTGAGCCGGCCGTCGAGACGCAACACGGGGTAGGCGCCGACTTTGAGGTGCAGGTCGGATGACTTTCGCTCCGTGGCGATGCGCAGCAGCTCGTTGAGCTGCCCACGACTGCCGGCCGCGGCAGCAGCCGCTGCCGGTGCCCCCGCCGCCGGTTGAGCCGGCACGCCGGCGGCGCGGGGCGCCGGTGCCGGTGCCGCCGCGGGGCG
>JANOHV010000169.1:0-20398 GCA_031406795.1 Candidatus Rokuibacteriota bacterium | reverse complement strand
TTCCCTAATAAGTTCGTTCCGAATCATTTCTGCGAGTTTGAGTATTGCTGTGGATCTCTTCATGTTGTCGAACATTCGTCCAATTTTGCCATCTTCAGTTTTCAGCGTGTCCCAAAGCTAGAGGTATACCTTGTGCGGGTCATCATCTGGACCGATGACGATCTGTTTGACTTGTTCCAATGCAGTTCTTGATGCTCTTCGAAGTAGTGTGTCCTTCATGAGCATGAGGAGCTTCCAATCGCTTTCGGGTAGGTCTTTCATGTCCTTTTCGTAATCCTTTTTGTCGCTAACAGACTCTTAACAGGCTGGGCGCGACGCCCAATCTCCATGGTCGCCCGGTAGTCGGTTCTCGGCTACAGCGGAATAGTATGGTCTCCATATCAGCTGCCTATTTCTGCATGGGAGGGTTGGGGGATAGTCCTGGGGACAAGGCAGCGGTCTGGTCCACTCGTCTTGGGCGGCGTATAGCATGGTCTTTGCACTCCCATTACCGGCAATCAACAACGCCAGGGAGGAACACCGGCATGGTAGAGGGCGGCGACCAAGGAGTCAAGCGTGATATTCCTGTAAATTCAATGGGCTGGAGTGACTTCAACAAGGCTTTGCGGCAAAACGGCATTGTCGATCCGCAGGCCTATTGGTACGTGATCTGGGTTAAACGTTTCAGGGATACCTCCCCGGCTGTTCCCCTGGGCGACAGGAATCCGGCCGATGTGGAGCATTTTCTCTCGGCACTGCAGGGAAATCCCTCTCTCGCACCCTGGAAGATCGACACGGCTTCGGAGGCACTCCGCATCCTCTATCAGCAGGTGTTCGCTGCGCCCTGGGCTCGGCCATGGGCTTGGCAGGCGAGCCCGGTGTGCAACGCAGCCGCGAAGAAATCGCCGCCGCTCGTTGCGACACCGGAGGAGGAACCGTTGCTCCTGCGGTTGCGCGCCGAGATTCGCGTCCGGCGCTATTCTCCAAAAACCGAGAGGGCCTACGCGGGCTGGGCGCTGCGTTTTATGGAATTCCGGCGCGGCCGTGACCCGAAAATCCCGTCAGCCGAGCTGGTGCGCGAATTTCTGGAACGGCTGGCCACGGTCCACGCTGTCGCGGCGAGCACGCAGAACCAGGCACTGAACGCCCTGGTCTTCTTTCTGGAGCGGGCGGTCGGCACCCCCGTCGGCGAGATCGGCGTATTCCCGCGGGCGAAGCGGCCGCAGCGTCTCCCGGTGGTCTTGAGTTCCGGCGAGGTGCGCCGCCTTCTGGACGCCATGACGGGCATCTGCGCGCTCATGGCCGAACTCCTCTACGGCGCCGGCCTGCGGCTGGCGGAGTGCGCGAGCCTGCGCGTCCGCGACCTGGATTTCGAGAGCAACCGGATTACGGTCCACGAGGGGAAGGGGCGCAAAGATCGCGTCACCGTGCTCCCGCAGCGGGTGCGGACTGCCCTGTTGGCGCACCTGGAGCGGGTCCGGGCGATGCACGAGCGGGATGCGGCCCGCGGTTTCGGCGCTGCCCCGCTTCCCGAGGGCGTCGCGGCACGGTCGCCGAACGCTGCGCGGGAATGGCCCTGGCAGTTCGTCTTCCCCGCACCAAAGCTCGCGGTCGGCGACGGTGACGGCCGGGTCCTACGGCCGCACCTGTGCGAGACGGTGCTCCAGAAGTCCGTGCGGGGTGCCGGGCGCCGTGCCGGAATACCGCGGACTGTCGGATGCCACACGCTGCGCCACTGCTTCGCGACGCACCTGCTCGAATCCGGGCACGACATCCGCACGGTGCAGGAATTGCTTGGCCACGCGGACGTCTCGACGACGATGATCTACACGCACGTGCTGAACCGGCCGGGGTCGGTGGTTCGGAGCCCGTCGGATGCGCTGGCGCAGTCGCCCGCGGCGGACTGACCGTTTTCGCGCTTGCCGGGCGGGGTCTACGTCCGCCCCAGCACCTCGAAAAAGTACTCTTCGTAGCGGTCGACAATCTTTTCCTGGCCGAAACGCTGCACGGCGATCTGGCGGGCTCGCCGCGAGAACGACGCCCAGCGGCTGGGGTCGGAGAGCAGTTCGATGCCGCGAGCGGCCAGGCCCGCGACATCGCCGACGTCCAGGAGATACCCGCTCTTGCCGTCCTCGACGACTTCGGGCAGACCGCCCACGCGGTAGGCCAGCACCGGGACGCCGCAGGCCATCGCCTCCAGCGGCGCGAGGCCGAAGGATTCCATTTCGGAGGGGTGCAGCAGCAGGTCGGCGGCGCCGTACCACTCCTCGACGTCGCTGATGGTCTTGAGGCAGTGCACGCGGCTCTCGACGCCCAGTTCGCGCGCCGCAGCCTCCGCGCGCGGTCGATCGGGGCCGTCGCCGATCATGTACAGCTGAGACGGAATCCTGGCGGCGATGCGGGAAAACACCTCGACGACTTCCCAAACGCGTTTGACGGGCCGGAAGTTCGAGACGTGCAGCAGCACCCGCTCGCCGGGGCGCGCGATCTCGCGGCGCTTCTTCGCGTCCCGGGGGCGGGCGAAGCGCTTCGTGTCGACGAAATTCGGGATGACCCGCACCTCGCGATCCAGGTGGAATTCGCGCAGGGTGGTGTCGGCGAGCGCCTGCGACACCGCGGTCAGGCCCGAGGAGCGCAGCATGCCGAAGCGGGTGATCTCCCAGTACGAGGGGTCGAGGCCGACGAGCTGCACGTCGGTGCCGTGCAGCGTCGTCACGGTCCTGACCTCGCAGCCGCCCATCTGCTGGCCGAGAAAGACCGCCACCGAGTGCGGGATGGCGTAGTGCGCGTGCACCAGATCGAGGCGCTCCTGACGGATCACCTGCGCGACCTTGGTCGCCAGCGCCAGCGTGTAGGGCGGGTACTGGAAGAGCGGGTAGGTGACTACGGGTACGCGGTGGAAGGTGAGCCCGTCGACGATGCGCAGCCGCGCCGGAAATTCGGTGCTGATCACGTGCACCTGGTGGCCGCGCCCGGCGAGCGCGACGCCCAGTTCGGTGGCGACGACACCCGAGCCCCCGAAGGTCGGGTAGCAGACGACGGCGAGTCGCAGCTTCGTGCGGCGGCGGGCGGCGCGGGCGCTCACCGGCGTTCTCCGAAGAGCATCTGGCGCGGGTCGGTCACCGGCAGCGGCGCGCTGGCGATCAGGCCCTCGCCGAAGGGGCGGCCGATCAGCGCGCCATAGTGGCGGTCGCGGAACTCGACGTTCGCGAAGACGTCGCTCGAGCCCGCGGCGCGCACCGAGCGGCTGCCGACCTGCGAGCGGTGGGCGTACATCGCCTTCTTCTTGAGCTTCCAGACCTCCGTGACATCGACGACCAGGTCGGGCTGGCGGTAGTTGCGGCAGGGATAGTAGTAGAGCAGCCGCGCGAACCACGGCCCCTCCGGCCCGGCGAGTTTCTTTAGCCGCGCCTCGAAGAACGCCGCCTGCACGAGCCGTCCGGCGATGGCGTGGTCGGGGTGGGCGTCTTCGTACCAGGGGGCGAGCACGACCTCGGGGCGGTGCCGCCGGATCGCGTCGGCGACCGCGTGGCGGTATTCGAGCGTGAATTCCAGGTGGGCGTCGGGGAGGCCGAGATTCTCGCGCCCGGCGAGCCCGAGGATCTTCGCGGCGCGGCAGGCCTCGCGCTCGCGGGTCACCGCGTCCCCGCGCGTGCCGCTTTCGCCGCGCGTCATCTCGATCGCGACTACGCGCAAGCCGGCCTTGGCGCAGGCGGCGACCGTGCCGCCGATGACCAGTTCGACGTCGTCGGGGTGCGGACCGAACGCGAGCAGGTCGCACCCGGAGGTTGCGCCGATGCTGCGCTTCGCCGGAAAGTTGCAGGTGGAGAAGGGGGTCGTCGGGGCCTTTGGTGGTGCCATCATCGTCTCCAGCTGGCTACGAAATCCTCAGGGCGCGATCGTCGCGAAATGATGCTGCGCCGTGTCCCGCGGCAGCCCCTCGAGGAGCTGCTCAACCAGCCCCGGGCCGTACTTGCCGAGGAAATAATACGCGGAAAGCGTGCGCTCCTGGAGCACGCCGTTCGGATAGAGCCGGGCCCGGGCGCGCTCGAGCTGGTCGCGCGCCAGTTCGGATTTCTTCCGCAGTTCCGCGAGCGAACGCGACTCGAGTTCCTTGAGGAGGAAATCGACTTTGCCGCGCGTCTGCTCGGCGCGTTGCGCCAGGTCGGGGTGCTCCGCGGCGAGGTCCGCGGCAAGATCGGCGACCGGCTTGAGCGCCGCCTCGCGCGTTTGCTCCCAGAGCGCCGGCGCGGCGAAGCGCTGCTCGCGGCGCACGAGCGCGGTGAGGGCGCGATCGGTCCCCTCGCTCAGGTCGCCGGGGTCGATGTCGAAGCGCTCGAGGATCTTCTCGACGGCCGGCTCGACGAGCGTGAGGCTGGCGCGCAGCACGATCGTCGGGGCCGGGATGCCCAGCGCCCGATACCCGGGGAGCAACTGCAGGAAGTAGGCCAGCTCGGTCGGCCCGGCGATGTAGGCCGCGGTCGGCAGCAGGAAGTCCTGCAGCTGCGGGCGCAGATGAACCGCCGCCGAGAAATCGCCGGGTGCGTCGTCGAGGCGGCGCAGCAGATCGATCAGGGTGTAGTCGGCGTGCGGGGTGCGAAACACCCCGCGCTCGAAGTTCACCGGCAGTCGCTTTCCCGCCTCGAGCAGGAAGAACGGCGTGCGCTGCTCCGTCTTCTGCAGGATCGGCTTGTACCCCTGTCCGGCGAGCCAGCGGCCCCGCTCCTGGCAGATGTCGGTCAGCGACAGCGGCTCTTCGAGCACGCGGGCCCAGAGCAGCCGCGCGCAGGCGGCGAGTTTCGGGTCCATCGAGTCGGCGACGACCAGGCCATGGCGGCCGAAAAGCCGGTCCAGGTGCCGCGAGAACCAGGTGCCCCAGTCGGCGCTTCGGCGGAGGTCCTCGGTCAGTCCCGCCAGCAGCGGGGGGGTGAACTCCGTGGCCGGGGAGGCAGCGAAGAACTCCTCGAGGAAGGCGGCCGCGCCGGGGCCGAGGGGGATGGTCCCCACGGGAGAGCCGCGGTGCTCCTCGGCGACGGGGAGGGAGAAGCGCGCGGGACCCTGCGCGCCGAGCGTCCAGGCCTGATTCACCTCGTCGAGGTCGTGGTCCTCGGTCTCGGACCAGAAGACCGGCACGAAGGGGCGCCCGTGCCGCGCCGTCAGCTCGCGGGCGGTGCGGATCGCCGTGAGGGTTTTCAGCAGCGTGAAGAGCGGACCGCCGAGCAGTCCCGCCTGCTGGCCGGTGACGACCGCGGGGGCGCCGTCGGCGAGCAGGCTCAGATTCGCGAAGACCTCGGGCGGCGAACCGAGCGCGCGGTGCCGCTCCTGCAGCGCGGCGAGCACGTCGGGGGCGATCCGGCGCAGCTCGGGCAGCGTGTCGGGGGCGAGGGAGAACGCGAAATTGCCGGCGGCGCGCAGTTCCGCGACGCCCGCGAGCAGTCCCGCCGCCGGATGGTGGCGCGGCAGGAAATCCGCGTACGCCCGGCTGCGCTTCCAGAGAAGGGTCATGGCCGCGAACCGCCGCGTCAGTCCTTCGTCTTGCGTTTCGGCACGGGGGTCTTTTTCGGTTTCGGCACGGACGACCGGCCAGCCGCGCCTGCCTTCTTCGGTGCGAGCGCGCTCTTCGAGGCGCCGGCTTTCTTCCCCGCGGCGGGGCGCTTCTGCGCAGCGGCCTTGCCCGGCGCGGCCTTCTTCGGCACCGCGCTCTTCTTGCCCGTGGGTTTGAGCGCCGTGCGCCGCACCGGCGGCAGCGCGTCCTTCGCGGCGATCCGTGCGGCGGGTCTCGCGGCGGGGCTCGTGCCGGAGCGGTCCGCGGACTTGCGCGCGGCAATGTCGGCGACGGGCACCGCCTTGGCGTCCGCCCAGAGCTCCTCCAGGCCGAAGTAGAGCCGCTTCTCGTAGTGGAAGACGTGGACCACGAAATCCACGTAGTCCAGCAGCACCCAGGAGCCCTCCTGGACTCCTTCCTGGGAGAATGGTCGCTCGCCCTTTTCGAGGAGTTTTTCGCGAACACCTTCGGCGATGGCGCGGACGTTGGTGTCCGAGCTTCCCGTGGCGATGATCATGTAATCGGTCACCGCCGAGAGGCCACGAATGTCGATGGCCTTCACGTCCTTGGCCTTTTTCTCTTCCGCAGCGCGGACTGCGAGGCGAACCAGTTCCCGGACTGTTGCCATTCAGGCTCCTTTCGTGTGCCGCGGGAGTGTCCCGCGGGATGTCCTGGTGGTGCGACGATAGAGGCCGCCGCGGGCGATCGCGCGCTCGACGGCCGATGGGACGAGATAGCGGATCGACGCGCCGCGGGCGACGCGGGCTCGAATCGTGGACGCTGAGAGCGAGTACTGCTCGGTCGGCAGCAGGAAGACGCGCGTGCCGGCGGCCGTCCGCCAGGACTGACCGCCTCCCGGCACCCGCCGCGGCGCCGTGAGTCCCCAGGCCTTCGGGGCGTGGCGGCGCGGGTCGGCGAGCGGGTGGCCGACCCGCGGGAAAAGCGCGAAGTCCGCCCCGGCGGCCAGCGCGTCGGCCTCGTGCCAGGAGCCGATCTCCTCGAAAGCGTCCATACCGATGAGAAACACCAGCCGCGTCCCCGCCGGCAGGCGGCGCGACAGTTCGCGCAGGGTCTCGACGGTGAAGGAGCGGCCGCCCCGGCGTACCTCGAGGTCGACCGCGCCGAAACCGGGATTGCCGCGGATTGCCAGGCGCACCATGGCGAGGCGCTCGGCCCCGGAGGGGAGGCGCTCCCCCTTGTGCGGCGGGAGATTCGCGGGTACGAACAGCACGCGCTCCAACTCGAGACGCTCGCGGATCTCCTCGGCGAGGGCCAAATGCGCGAGATGGATGGGGTTGAAAGTCCCCCCGTAGATGCCGATGCGGCGCGTGCCGGCCGTCACCGCGCCTTCCTTCGCCCGCCGACATCGGCGGGATCGATCGGCAGCCGGCCGAAGATCTTCGCCTCGACGAGCTCCATGGTCGCCCAGTTGCGCCGGATGCGCTCTTCGATGTCGGTGCGGCCCTTGCCGTAGCGCACGATCAGGTCGCGGAAGCGCTCGGGCAGGCTGACGACCCGGACGTAGAGCACGCGCTTGTCGGCGTAGTTCACCACCTCGGCGCCCGTCACCGTTCCGCGGGGGTTCCAGTTGCCCAGGTGCACGTGCCGCTCGACGATCGCCGCCACCGCCTCGAGCCCCAGCTCGCGCAGCACCCGGCCGCCTTCGGCGGCGTGGTCGAGATGACTCTGGAGGCAGGGTGCCTTGGCGATGTCGTGCAGCAGCGCGGCGGCCTCGATGAGCCCGACGTCCACCGCCTCGCCCTGCTCGTGCAAAGCCTCGGCGATGGCGCGGGCGACCCGGGCGACCTGGGCGGAGTGGCGACGGATGTGCGTCGGGACGCCGTGCGCCGCGAGCAGCCGCCGGCAGGTCGCGCTCGAGGGGCTGGTGCCGCGTATCCGCAGGGGCTTGCCCGGGCCGCAACGCCCCGCCCGCGCTTGGTTATTCTGTGCCGCCATGAGAGGATCTTCGCCCGGCGCCGCGGGTATGTCAACCGGGCTGTCCGGCGGCGGCGCCCGGCATTCGCCGCCTTTGACTCGGGCGAGTGCGCGAGGCACGATGGTCCGTCGGGAGGGGGGGATACCGTGTCCGCGGGTCGTTCGGGGGTCGCCTGCTTCATCACGCCGCACGGTTTCGGGCACGCGGCCCGCGCCGCTGCGGTCATCGGGGCCCTCGGCGAACTCCGCCCGGGCCTCCAGCCGCACTTGTTCACCAACGTGTCGCGCTGGTTCTTCAGCGAATCGCTGGAGCGAAGCTTTTCGCTCCACCCCCTCGCGTCCGACGTCGGGCTGGTCCAGCGCGGGCCGCTTGGTGAGGACCTCCCGGCGACCGTCGCGCGCCTGCGCGAGGTTTACCCGCCCAGGAGCGCCCTGGTTGCGCGGCTGGCCGGCCGGTTGTCGCGCCTTGGATGCCGCGTCGTCATCTGCGACATCGCGCCGCTCGGCATCGCGGTGGCGCAGGCTGCCGGGCTCCCCAGTGTCCTGGTGGAGAATTTCACCTGGGGGTGGATCTATCGGGGCTGCGCCGCGCGCGAGCCGGGGCTGCTCCCCTTCGCCGAACTTCTCGACGGCCTCGTCTCTCGTGCCGATCTGCGGGTGCAAGCCCGGCCGGTCTGCCTGCCGGCGGCCGGGACGGCGACGGTCGGGCCGATCAGCCGCCGCCCGCGCGCCGCCCGCGCCGAAACGCGAGCGGCGCTGGGCATCGCACCGCGCCGCCCCGCGGTGCTGGTCACCATGGGGGGGATCCCGCACGGCGGTTTCTCGCTGCAGCCGCTGCTCGCTCTCCCGAAAGTGGAGTTCATCCTGGCGGGATCATCACGCCGGTTGCGCAGGGTCGGCAACGTGCTGCTGCTGCCACACCACTCCGGCTGCTACCACCCGGACCTCGTCGCGGCCGCGGACGCGGTGGTCGGGAAGATCGGCTACAGCACTCTCGCGGAGACCTGTCGCTCGCGCGTGCCGTACGGGTTCGTGCCCCGGCCGGGGTTCCGGGAGTCGAGCGTTCTCGCCCGCTGGCTGTGCGACCGGGGCCGGGGTGTGCGCCTGGCCGCGGAGGAGTTCGCCTCGGGCGAGTGGGTGCGGCGACTCCCGGAGTTGCTCGATCTCGGCCGGCCTCCCGAGCGCTTCGCCGACGGCGCGCGCGAGGCCGCACGCCTGATCGTCGAGCGGTTCGGTTTCTAACTAGAGCACCTTCTCCGGCGGCCGGCGCTCGGGGACCCGCCGCTTCGGCACTTCTCCCGCTTTGAAGGCCGCGGAAACGTACAGCCCGCAATAGCAGCTGCCATACTCCATGACATCCGGAGGACGGTACACGCAGGGGCACATGATGTCGCGGTCCTTCTCGCGCACGCCGGAGGCGAGGCGGCAGGGGCAGGCCATGTACCCGTACCGCGCCCGGTTCACAAGCAGGGCGCCGATCAGTTCGTCGACGAGTTCGTCGTCCGGGTTGAAGAAGTAACCCTGGGGCTCCTGCCCCTGGCGGATCATCTCGCGGAAGCGCTCGATGTCGCTCACAGCCCGAGCGCCTTGCGGATGTTCTCCTCATTGTTGCCGATGATGATCTGGTCCCCGATGATGATCGTCGGGAATGAACACTCGGGGTTGAGGCGGCGGACCTCGGCGATGATCGCCTCGCGTTCGGCCCCGGTGAACTGGTCCACGTCGGTGAATTCGAACTCAACGCCGCAATTGGCCAGGAATTTCTTGGCGGCCTTGCAGTGGTGACAGGTACTCAGCGTGTACATCTTCACGTGCGGCGATGCCATGAGCGCGTTCCCCTTCCTGGATGGTGTGCTTCAGGTGTGTATAGCACCACGGCGGAGCCGTTGTCCACACCGGCGACACTTGGCCGTTCCTCGTGTAGGATGGCTCCCCGGCGCAGAGAGCATTGCGGGAGGGCGGGTGGCGGATCGCTTCCAGGAGTATTGGCTGACGCTTTTCGCGCAGGTCGGGGGCGGGCGCGGCGGCCCGGAAAACGAGCTGGTGCGTTTCGGGCTCGGCGCCATCCTCTGGGGCTTCCTGCTCGCCTACGCCCTCAAGCGCCGCCGCGAGGAACAGATACCGCACGAGACGCTCCTCGCCTGGGGCTTCGGTGTCGGACTGGTGCGCGAGGCCGTGATGTTCGTCGTGTACTCGCTCGCCGTCTCCGGCCTGCTGCCGCTTGCCGCGCTGCACCCGTTCTTTCCTCCGCTCGAGCACGCGCTGCAGATGGCGGCCGTCTGCACCGTGGCTGCCGGGCTGCTGCGCGGCACCCTCGGCTCGCGCGGCGGCGGCCGCCGCTTTCTGATGCTGGGCGTCGGCGGGGCGATGGCCATCTTCCTGGTGACCGCGCTGCCCTGGGCCCGCACCGCGTTGGTCTTCCCGAGCGTCGAGTTCGGTGAAACCTGGCAGGACTGGGTCTTCAGTCTCGCGACGGCCGCCATGCTCGGCTGGGGCCTGGCGCTCGGGACCCGGCTGCGCGGCTGGCTGCGCCTGCTGCTGCTGGCGGCGATCGGGTGCTTCTTTCTCGACGAGGTCTTGACGCTGCTGAACCTGGCCTCCGCCGAGCCGCAGCGCGATGTCCTCGCGCCGGTGCGGCACGTGCTGCACCTGGCCGGAATCGCCCTGCTCGCCGTCATCTACCTGCGCCAGCTTGCGGGCGAGCGCGACGAGGCCCTCTCGGACCTGCAGACCGTCATCAACCTGACGGAAGACGAGCGCAGGCGCACCGAGGCGATCCTCGACGCCATCGGCGACGCGGTCAGCGTCCAGGACGCGGGCTTCCGGATCCTCTACCAGAACCGGGTGCACCGCGCGCTGCTGGGCCGACACGTCGGTGATCTCTGCTACCAGGCTTACGCCAATGCCCCTTCGCCCTGCCCGGGGTGCCCCGTCGACCTCGCGTTCGCCGACGGGGGCGTGCACCGGATGGAGCGTCCGCGGGCGGACGACGGCGCAGTCATGGAAATCACCGCCTCCTGCATCCGCGACGCCATGGGCCGGATCGTGGCCGGCATCGAAGTCTCCCGCGAGATCACCGCGCGGGTCGCGGCCGCCCGGGAATTGCAGCAGGCGAAGGAGGAGCTGGAGCGGCAGAACCGGGAATTGCGCACGCTCGACACGATGAAGGACGGGCTGATCCGCGACGTAACGCACGAATTCAAGACGCCCGTCGCCAAACACGCCATGCAACTGGAGATCCTGCGCGACATCGTGCGCAGGCACGGGCTGGAGCGCGAAACCGAACGCGTGCTTGGGGTGATGGCCTCCTCGATCACGCGGCAGCAGAAGATGATCAACAATATTCTCGACCTGGCGCGCCTGGAGGCCGGGGGGCGCCGGTACACGCTCGCGCCGGTGCGGCTCGACGAGGTGCTCGGCGAGGTGCTGGAGGATCGCGCTTTCGCGATCGAGGCCCACGGGGTGATCGTGCGTTGCGCGATGCAGCCGCTCTCGCTCAGCTCGGACCGCGAGATTCTCCACTGTCTGTTCTCGAACCTGGTGGACAACGCGATCAAGTACCGCTCGCCGGGCCGGGCGCCGGAGATCGGCATCGCCCTTGCCGAGGAGGAGGGACAGGCGGTCGTGCGCGTGGCCGACAACGGGATCGGCTTCGCCGCCGGGCAGCTCGAGCGCGCCTTCGAGCGCTTCTGGCAGGCTTCCGCGTCGGCCGAGGGCAGCGGCGTCGGCCTGACGATCTGCAGGATGATCGCGCAGGACCTCGGCGGCGGCATCGCCATCACCTCGGCGGGGGCGGGGCAGGGGACGACGGTGACCGTGCGGCTCCCCGGGGGGGCGAAGGCTCCGTGCGGCCGCCGTCCGGCCCGCGAGGAACACAGCCTCTCCGCGCCGCACCCGCCGCGCTTGCACACTCCCCCCGATCTGCGGGCCCGTGATTCGTTGACTTGACCGCCCCGGTCGCGGTAAAAGTGACACGCTCGGGCCGAGAGTGCCCGGGGGGACGCAGGGCGGTAACGCCGCTCACCACGCAAGGAGAGATCGACCATGGCAGGCTACACCGGCGAAAAGGTTCTGGAGCAGGTCCGTCAGCTGGTGGACCGCTCCCGTCACGTTGGCACGAACGTCACCCTGTACACCGGTCCTGAACTCGGGCGCCTCGCCGAGGGTTCCGGCCAGCGCAACATCTACGGCGGCTACAACTGGGACACCCGCGTGCGCAACCGTTCCGCGAAGTACACCGTCATCGCAGGCTCCGAGGCGGTGCAGCCGAAGCAGATGGGTCCCGAACAGCGCGAGACGCTCAACGGCATGGAGCGGGAGTTCACGCGGGTCTTCGGCGGCGAGCACGGCGGGAAGACCTTCCCGGGCCACGTCAATCAGCTGCCGGTCGACTACGTCTACCGCGTCATGGGCTCCGGCGACGACCCGAAGTTCACTTTCAATTGCCACCTGCTCGTCTCGACGAAGAACCGCTCGAACCACCACGTCCCCTACATGTGGGGCAAGATGTACCACGAGCGCGACCTGGTTCCGGGGGCCGAGGATCTCTACATCCTGATGGTGCCCGACATCCACACCGGCAACTTCGGCCGCTTCTACGGCTTCCCCGAGAGCAACGTCACGGTCGGCATCGGCTGCGACTACATGGGCGAGGCGAAGAAGGGGATGCTGCGCATGGCGATGTACCAGGCCAAGCAGCGCGGCTACCTCGGGATCCACGCCGGCACCAAGATCGTGCGGGCCCAGAACGCGCGCACGGGGGAGTTCACCCGTTACGGTGTGGCGATTCTCGGCAACTCCGGGACCGGCAAGACGACGAACGTCGGGCACACGCATTTCCTCGATCTGCCGGGCGAGCAGTCGCTGGTGGTGCAGGACGATTTCGTCGGGCTGCGTCTCGCCGACGGGCGCGTGCTCGGCACGGAGCAGGGGCTCTTTCTCAAGACCGACCTCGACGCCGACGACGTGCTGCTGCGTCCCGCCGTCGAATCCCCCGCGTTCGTCTCGCAGAATCTCTACATCGACCACCTCGGCGAGATCCTCTATCTCGACGAAGACCTCTGCGCCAACGGCCGCGGCATTCTGCCGATCAAAGCCCTGCCGCGTGATCGCCGGCACAGTTCGATCGACCTGCCGCCGCTGGATGAACTGGACACGATGATAATCATTTTCAACACGCGGCGCAACACGGTGTGCCCGATTCTCCAGGAGCTGACTCCGGAGCAGAGCGCGGCGTATTTCATGCTCGGCGAGTCGATCGAGACCGCGGCCGGGGATCCCGCGAAGGCCGGCCAGAGCGTGCGCGAGGTGGGGACCAACCCCTTCATCGTCGGCGACACCGCCGCGGAGGGGAACATCTTCTATGAGTATCTCAAGCGGTACGAGGGCAAAGTCCGCTCGTTCCTGCTCAACACCGGGGGGGTCGGCGAGATGCCGAACCCGGACAACCCGCTCGCCCCGCGGCGCGCCGCGAACCGGCCGTGGAAGAACGGCATCGGGTATGTCACGCGCGCGCTCTTTCGCGACAGCGGGGAGTGGAGCGAAGACCCCGACTACGGGACACGGGTGCTGATCTCGGGCGTGACCGACGAGCACGGGAAGATCTACGACATGAAGCGCTTTGATCCGCACCGGCTCTACGGCGCCGCCGAGCGGGAAGACCTCGTGAAGAGGCTCAACCGCGAGCGCGTCGAGTATCTCGAGCGCTTCCCGCAGCTCGACGCGCGCATCCGGCAAGCCGTCCTGGACACGCACCGGCTCTAGGCGGACCGCTGAAGCAGGCCGATCTGCAGCTCGGAGTGCCGGCGTCGTGATGTCCGCGAAGCCGATCCGCGTTCTCGTCGTCGACGACTCCCCGCTGGTGCGTCGCGCGATCGAGAAATTGCTCGACGCGGACCCCGGGGTGACGGTTGTCGGAACCGCCGCCGACGGCCTGGATGCGCTGGCGAAGATCCGGGACCTGCGGCCGGACGTGGTCACGCTCGACGTGCTGATGCCGCGTCTGGACGGGCTCAAGGTGCTGGCCTGCGTCATGCACGAGCGCCCCGCGCGCGTGGTGATGCTCTCCTCGCTGACCCAGGAGGGTGCGGACGAAACCCTGCAGGCGCTGGAACTCGGCGCCGTCGACTTCATCGACAAGACGGCGCTGCTCCTCCGCGGCGATCCCGCGATCGCCGGTCGGGAGTTGCTGACCAAGATCCGGACCGCCGCGGCCGTGGATCCCGCCCGGCTCGGCCGGCGCGCGGCGGTTGTCGACGGGACCGCGGCAGCCGGCTCGTTGCTGCAACCGGGCGGTGCCGACGTGGTGGTCGTCGGGGCTTCCACGGGCGGTCCCCCGGCGCTGCAGGCGCTGATCCCGGCCCTCCCCGCGGACTTCGCCGCCGCGGTCGTCGTCGTGCAGCACATGCCCGCCGGTTTTACCCGCGCGCTGGCGGGACGACTGGACGCCGCCAGCGTCCTGTCGGTCCGCGAGGCCGAGCAGGGCGACCGGCCCCGGCCCGGCGAGGTGCTCATCGCGCCCGGGGGGCGTCACCTGACCTTCGCCACCCGCGGCTCCGAACTGGCGGTGATGCTGGATTTCGAGCCGTCGGACACCCTGCACCGTCCGAGCGTGGATATCACGATGCGGTCGGCGGCGGAACTGCGGGGGCGCCGCAGCGCCGGGGTGCTGTTGACCGGTATGGGCACCGACGGCGCCTGGGGGATGTGGGCCATCCGCGCCCGCGGCGGCTGGACTGTTGCGGAGAGCGAGGAGAGCTGCGTCGTCTACGGGATGCCGCGGGCAGCCGTCGAGTTGGGGGCGGCGTCCGAAGTCCTGCCGCTCGGGAAGTTGGCCGCCCGTCTGGCCGCCGCTGTCGCCGGTCGCTGAAATGACTCCTCCGCGGCGCGGGAGGGGCTGAACCCCTCCCCTACGCATCGCGGTGTTGTCGTAGGGGCGGGGTTGACCCCCGCCCGTCCTAGTTCAGGTGCGCCGGCGCGAACCGCCCGGGCGCGACGACCCGCGGCCGCCCTGCCGGCCGGGGGCCGGGCCGCTGCGGGGACCGCTTCGCGGACGGATGCCGCGGGCCTCCAATTCCTTTTCACGCTCGCGCCGCTCCCGTGCGGCGGCCTCGCGCCAGCCCGGTCGGACCTCGGCGAGGTGCTCCTGGTCGTGCCAGATCACCGGGATCTTGTAGCCAATCAGATTCTCGATCGCCTCGAGGTTCAGGGCGCCGCTCTCGTCGGCGAGAGAGATCGCCTTGCCCGCGGCCCCGGCGCGCGCCGTGCGCCCGATGCGGTGCACGTAGTCCTCCGGGTCCTGGGGCAGGTCCCAGTTGACCACGAGGGAGACGGCGTCGATGTGGAGCCCGCGCGAGGCGACATCGGTGGCGACCATGACCGGCAGCTCGCCGTTCTTGAACTCCTCCATCAGCTTGAGGCGCCGCGCCTGCTCGAGGTTGCCCGTGATGCCGCGCGCCCGCACGCCGTGGTGTTCGAGCAGCTTGGCCACCTTCTCGGCCTCGGCTTTGGTGTTCGTGAAGATCATCGTGCGCTCGGGCTTCTCGCGCTCCATGATCCCGAGCAGCAGCCCCGGCTTTTCGTCGCGCGAGACGTGGTGCAGGACCTCCTCCGCGAGCGCGGCGGTCATCCGCTCGGGCGTCGCCTGCACCTCGACCGGCAGATTCATGTACTCGTAGGTCACTTCGGTGACGGAATAGTTCAGCGTCGCCGAGAACAGCATCGTCTGGCGGCGATCGCGGTGCGGCAGCCGTCCCAGGATGTAGCGCAGGTCCTGGACGAAACCCATGTCGAACATCCGGTCGGCCTCGTCGATGACCAGCATTTCGACGCCCTCGGTGTGCCAGGCCCCCTGTTTGAGAAAGTCGATGAGTCTGCCCGGCGTCCCGACGACCAGGTCCGCCCCGAGCCGCAGGGCCTGGCGCTGTTTTTCGTAGTCGACGCCGCCGAAGATGGCGACGGCCGAGAGGCCGGTGTGGGCGCCCATGCTCCTGGCCTCGCTCTCGATCTGGACGGCCAGTTCGCGGGTCGGCGCGATGATCAGCGCGCGCGGCTTGGGCCCGTCGACGGGGCCGCGGCGCAGCAGCCGCGAGAAGACGGTGATCAGGAACGCGGCCGTCTTGCCCGTCCCGGTCTGGGACTGCGCGGCCACGTCCCGGCCCTGGAGCGAGAGCGGCAGCACTTTGGCCTGGACCGGCGTGCACTCGGTGTACCCGGCATCGGTGATGCCGGCCTGCACTTCGGGCGGCAGGTCGTACGCGGAGAAACGGGTCGGGTCCTCGGGGGGGGTCCACGGCGGGATCGGCGGCAGGTTCGGCAGGGCGACCTGCTCGCGGGGGCCCTCCTCCCGGGGGCGGCGCTCGCGCACGCGGCCCTGGCGCTCCTGGCTGACGGGTTCGGGCGCGGGAGAGGCGGGGGATGCGGGCGGCTCCGGTTCAGCGCCGGCCGCGGCTGCCGGTGCCTGTTCGCCGCCGGGATCAGCGGCTGCCGTGGACGGCGGCGCGGCGTCGGCTCCGGGAGTCGGCGCCGTTCCCTCCTTGGGGCGGCCGCCGCTGCGTCGCCGCCGTCGTGCGCGTTTGGGCGCCACCGGGTCGGACTTCGGTTCGGCGCCGCCCGCGGCGGCGTCACGCACGAGGGGAGTCTCGCGGCGGCGAGTCGTCCGCTCCGCCTGGTTCGGACTCGCCGCCGCGGCTGCGTTCTCCGCCGCCGGCGCCGTCGCGCCGCCCTTGCCGCGGCCCCGGCCCCCGCGGCGCCGTCGCGCCGGCTTGGCGGCATCCTGCGGCCCTGTGCCCGGCGCTGCGGCCTCCCCTCCGGCTGTCGCTGCCCGCTCGCGGCGCTGCTGTCCGGCAGAGGCGCCCCCGGCCTTGGCGGCGTGGCGCCGGTGCTCCACGTGCTCGACTGTGGGTTTCGCGTCGCCGGGCTGGGCGGGACTCTTGCGGGCTCCGGCTGCCGGTTCCTTCGCTCCGAAGAGCTTCTTCAGCAGTTTCTTGATCATCGGTCGGGCGTCCTTTCGGGTGGGGGCTAGAATTTTTCCGTGAGATCGAACAGCTTCTGGTATTCGCGGATCGAGTAGCGGTCGGTCATCCCGGCGAGGTAGTCGCAGACGATCCGCTCCGGCGCGGCGCCGTTGACGTGCGCACGGAATCCCGGGGGGAGCAGTTCCGGATCGTCGACATACGCGTAAAACAGTTCGCTGAGAACCCGCTCCGCCTTGACCTCCATGCGGCGCACCCGGTAGTGGCGATACAGCGTCTGGTTCAGGAAATCCTTGAGCAACGGGAACTGCTCCGCCATCCCCGGGCTGAAACAGGCCGCCGGCCGGGGTGCCGCCCGGGCGTCGTCGGGGCAGCGCAGGCCCATTTCCTCCAGGGCGGCGAGCGTCGCACCGGCGCAGTCGGAGACGAGCAGCCCGATCAGGCCGCGGATTGCCCCGGCGCAGAGCAGTCGAGCGGGCTCGCCGGGGGCCGCTTCCTCGGCCTGCCGGTAACACTCTCGCCACAGCGGGGCTTCCAGGAGCGCGCGGAAGGAGATCAGCTCCGAGGCGACGCCGTCGTCGAGATCGTGGGCGGTGTAGGCGATCTCGTCCGCGAGATTCGCCACCTGCGCCTCGAGGGACGGCAGGGCGCCGGGGGGGTAGTCGCCGGTGTCCGGGTTGTCGAAGTCGGTGTGGTGCTTGGCGAGGCCCTCGCGGGTCTCCCAGGTCAGGTTGAGACCGCGGAACCCCGGGTAGCGGTGCTCGATGATCTCGACGACGCGCAGGCTCTGGCGGTTGTGCTCGAACCCGCCCCACTCGCGCATCATGCCGTCCAGAACCCGCTCGCCCGCATGCCCGAACGGTGGGTGGCCAAGATCGTGCGCGAGCGCGATTGCCTCGACCAGGTCTTCGTTCAGGCTCAGCATCCGCGCGAGGCTGCGCCCGACCTGCGCCGTCTCGAGCGAGTGGGTCAGGCGATTCCGGTAGTGGTCACCCTCGTGGTAGACGAAGACCTGGGTCTTGTACTCGAGACGTCTGAATGAGGTGGCGTGGATGATGCGGTCGCGGTCGCGCTGGAACGCGGTGCGGTGGGCCGGCTCGGGCTCCGGGTGCCGCCGGCCGCGGCTCGCGCCGCTGAGGGAGGCCCAGGGCGCCAGCAGGATCTCCTCGCGCTCCTCGAGGCGCTCGCGCGTGTTGAGGATGGCCATCAGAAACACCCCATCTGACAGCCGGTCAGCTTGATCCGCAGCCGCTGCACGGCTTGCCCGGCCGCCGCGACCGTGGCGCCCTGCGCCTCGGCGACGCGGAAGACGCTCGCGCAGGTGATGCGCCCGGAGCGCGCCTCGGCAACCAACGCACACTCGAGCGGCCCGACGGGGACGATCTCCGCCGCTTCTTCCGGGGTGGGTCGGTCACGCTTCAACGGCCGGCGCCTCAGGCACTTAGTTCTCCACCGGGATGGCATCAAAACCGTAGGCCGAATGGAAAAGCCCGGCCGCCTGGGTCGCGGCCTGCTTGTTCGGAAAGCTCCCGACCCGGATCCGATACCAGATCTTCCCCTTGATCGACGCCATGACGGTGACGGCCTCAAACCCGTTGCGCTTGACCTGGGCAGCCGCCTCGGCGGCCGCGGCGCGCTCGCCGACCGCGGCGACCTGCACGCTGAACCGCCCCTTGCCGGTGAGCTTCCTGATCTTCGCCGCCGGGTCCGATTTCGTCGGCACCGCAATTCTGGCCGCGATCTCCGTCGGCGCGGGCGCCGCGGACTTCTGCTGCGGGCGGGCGCCGGCCGCCAAAGGCGGCGCCGGCGGGGTCTGCGCTTGCGCCCGCGGCGCGGGCAGCGGCACGGCAGCTTGACTCTCGGGCGGCGCGAGCGGAGCCGCGGGCGCGACCCCGCTGAGACGGTCGTAGAACGTCAGTTTGTCCGGGGACGTGGCTGCCGCGCGGACGACTGGCGCCGGCGGCGAGGGGAGCAGGCTCTCCGCGGGCGGCGTGCCCGGCGGGGCGGCGACCACCGGGGCGAGCCCGGCAACGCGCGAGCCTTCCATGACGCCCAGGCTGAAGATGACGACCGCCCCGAGCACGATCGCGCCAAGCGCCAGGCCGACCTTCATCGCCGAGGCCCCGGGCTTGCTCTGCGCGCCGGCCGAACCGTCGCTCACATCTGATCCGGGGCGGCAACGCCCATCAGGCCGAGTCCGTTGCGCAGCACGATGCCGACGGCCCGGACGAGTTCGAGGCGCGCCCGGCTCGAACTCTCGTCTTCGGTGACGACCCGGACGCGGTTGTAGTAGCCGTGGAACGCGGCGGCCAGGCCGACCAGGTAATTCGCGAGCGGGTGCGGCTCCAACGTCCGGCTGCACACTGCCAGGACTTCAGGGTACCCGGCCAGTCGTTTGATCAGGCTGAATTCCTCGGGAAGTTCGAGGCGGCCGAGGTCCGCGCCGCCGGCTTGCGTCGAGCCGCGCTCCTCGCGGGTGCGGAAGATGCTGGCGATGCGGGCGTGGGCGTACTGAACGTAGAAGACCGGGTTGTCCGCAGTCTTGGACTTGGCGAGTTCGAGGTCGAACTCGAGGTGGCTCTCGCATCGGCGCATGACGAAGAAGAACCGCGCCGCGTCCGCCCCGACCTCGCCGACGACCTCGGCCAGCGTGACGAACTCCCCTTCGCGCTTGCCCATCGCCACGGCTTTGCCGCCGCGCGTGAGGCTCACCAGCTGGATCAGGCGCACGGCGAGCGCGTCGGCGGGACGGCCGAGCGCCTGGGCGACCGCCTGCATCCGCGGGATGTACCCGTGGTGGTCGGCGCCCCAGATGTCGATCACGCGCTCGAAACCGCGCCGGAACTTGTCGGCGTGGTAGAGGATGTCCGAGGCGAGGTAGGTGCGGCTGCCGTCGTTCTTGACCACCACCCGGTCCTTGTCGTCGCCGAACCGCGTGGAGCGAAACCAGAGGGCCCCTTCCTGCTCGAAGAGGAGGTCGCGTCCGCGCAACTGCTCCTCAACGGCCTCCCAGACGCCGGGCTGGTAGAGCGAGCGCTCGGAGAACCAGACGTCGAAGCGCACGCCGAAGGCCTCGAGATCCCGGCGAATCCAGCCGAGGACGGTCGCCATCGCGGCGTCGCCGAGCGTGGCCGGGGCCGCGCTTTCCGGCAGGGCGGCGAGGCCCGCCCCGTGGCGGGCGACGGCCTCCCGCGCCAGTTCGCGCACGTAGTCGCCCTTGTAACCGTCCTCCGGGAATGCGGCCGGCGCGCCGAGTTGCTCGCGGCAGCGGGCGAGCACGGAGCGCGCGAGGGTCTCGACCTGCCGGCCCGCGTCGTTGACGTAGAACTCCCGCTGAACGGCGTGCCCGGTGGCCTCGAGAATGCGGCAGAGTATGTCGCCGACGGCCGCGCCGCGTCCGTGGCCGAGATGCAGCGGGCCGGTCGGGTTCGCGCTGACGAACTCGACCTGCAGGCGCTCGCCCTTGCCGAGGTTCGAACGGCCGTAGGCGTCGCCGCCGGCGAGAATGCCGGCCAACGCCTGCAGCCAGCGTTCCCGCCGGACCGTGAAGTTGATGAAGCCGGGACCGGCGATTTCGGCCTTCTCGATGAGGTCGGCGGCGGGGGGGAGGGCGGCGAGGATCGCCTGGCCAAGTTCGCGCGGCGGCACTTTTTTCCCGCCGGCGCGCGAGGCCAGTTCCATCGCGGCGTTGCTGGTAAAATCGCCGAAACGTTCGTCGCGGCAGCTCTCGATCAGCGCCGGCGCGGCGGGAGCCCAGTCGAGACCCCGCTCCCTGGCGACGCGTTCGACAGCTGCGCCGACGAGCGACGCGAGTTCTTCCTTCACGGGACAACCCCCTTGGTGGACGGTTACAATCCTGCTCAGTATATACCGGGCCGTCACCCGATGGAAAGGGGGGGGCTCCTGCCCCCACGGCTACGTCAAAGTCCGTCGGTCTCCCGAGGCGGCTCGGCGAGCAATGGTGGCA
>JANOHV010000153.1:0-2318 GCA_031406795.1 Candidatus Rokuibacteriota bacterium | reverse complement strand
CGGCCGTGCTCAACCCGAGTTGAACCCCCACGCTCTTGCGCTTGTGTTAGCCCCGCAGGATGCCTCGTCCAAGGACCTCCGCTACGAACCCCCTTTCGCCAGACCTACAACTCCTCGCCGAGTACCCGCAGGACACCGCTCCAGAACCACCCCCCCAAACCGAGCGACCGGCGAGGGTTACCGGACCTGCATGTTATGTGGGTGATCTTCGTCGACATTTCGACCGGCCTTGAGGGGTTGGTTGCCCGAGTGCGACGAATCCCGCGGCACCTGATATTGCGAGCGTCACTTCGGCCCACTGTGACGCGCCAGGCTGCTCGGATGGGGTGAGCGGGAGACTGAGTGGTGAGCCCTACGTCAAGCTGCTCGTTCGAACCAGTCGATCGCGAGGTCGGCGACCGCGGCGGGGGCGTCGTCGGTGATGAAATGCGCTGCGTCGTCGACGTAGGTGAACTCAACGCGCTCGGCGTACCGCTGCGGATTGCGGCAGAGACGCCCCATGTTCTCCTCGGTCCAGGGGCGGTCGAGGCGGCCGAATACGAAGAGGGTCGGCACCGTGAGACGCCGGCGGCGGTAGACGCCGCGACTCAAGCGCATGGCTTCGGGAAGGATCATGCCGCGGGTCAGCGGACGGACTGCACCGTCGATGTCGGGGCGGCGCATCGGGGCGAGGTGGGCTTCGATGGCTGTCTCCGACATCGGGTGGGCGACGTAGGCCTCGGAGAAGAGGCCGCGCAGTGAGGCGCCTGGGCGGTGCCAGATGAACCGGGGCAGGTGCCGAAAGCCCGGGGCGACTTTCGGGCTGAACGACATGAAGCCCGGCGGCACGGAGAGTTCCACCGCCGTGCTAACCCGCTCGGGGTGCTCGTAGCTCAACTGCATCGCAGTGATAGCGCCCATGTCGTGGGAGACGAGGTGGGCACGCTCGATATGGAGGACGTCGAAGAGGGCGAGCAAATCGTGGAGCCGGGTCTCGCGCTCGATACGCGAGTCGTCGGCCACGGTCCAGCCGGCTCCGCGCAGGTCGGGGCAGAGGACGCGGTAGCCGCCTGCGGCGATGACCGGAGCGATCGCGTGCCACTGCCACCAGTGCTGCGGGAATCCGTGGAGCAGCACGACCGGCTCACCCTCGCCGATGGCGGCGACGTGAGTGCGAAGGCCGGGCGTCTGGACGACGAGATGGTCGAAGCCGGAGGCCTCTGGCAGCGGCGGCGACCAGGCTGAGGCGTCCACGGGACGGGTGATGCGGGACTCGGGCCAGGGCATGGCGACCTCCTTCGTGCGGTGGACTACTATGGTCATAGTAGACTTCTTGGAAGGGGGCATCCATGCCGGCGGCTACCCGGGAGCGCGGACTCGAGGCGGCCGTGGAACTGCTCGGCGCGGAGGGCGTGCGGGCGTTGACGCATGCGCGGGTCGATGAGCGAGCAGGTCTCCCCCCCGGGTCGACCTCGAACTGGTTCCGCACCCGCCGGGCGCTGCTCGGCGGCGTGGTCGACTGGATCGCCGAGCGCGAGCGCGCCGATTTCGACCCGGCCGCGATGGCTGCGATCACGGGACTGGACGGGCTGATCGAGGGCTTGTGCGCCATGGCCGAACTGCAGTCCGGGCAGTTCGCCTCGCGTACCCGCGCACGCTACGCCCTCTTCCTCGAACTCGCCGGCGACCCTGAGCTTGGCGAGCCGCTGCGGCGGCAGCGCCGCGAGTTCGAGCGGTGGACTGAGAGGATTGTGATCGCGGTCGGCATCGCCGACCCCGTGCCGGCGACCCGGGCCCTTATGGCGCTCGGTGACGGACTGCTCCTGCACCGGCTCACCGTCGACCCCGCTCTTGACATGCGCCCCGCCATCGAGCGCGCAGTGCGCGCCCTCGCAGAGTCCTGACCTGACGCTCCGGCTCCGACAACAACAAGACACCGCCACGACAGACCCTCCGTCGTGAACCACGGCGCTGCCGTGTCTGGCTCCGATTTCAAAAGCACGGTGCGGTGCGTCATTTGCGCCGCGAAAGGTCTAGAAGGCCGCTGTTTGTGTTTGTCGGCTCAGCAGCAGGCCAGTCCATAGCCTCAGGTTCCTCCAAACAAGAAGGGCGACAATAGGCCAATGACGTCGGGTAGTGTCCCCACCGTCCTTCGTGTGTTCCCCGACTACGGGGCCGATCCGGTGTGGACAGATACAGGGGAGGCAGACCTCCCCGAGCTGCCGATTCCGGCTCGTCTGCGCCACGAGCTTCGTGAATGGGCGCGAGACTGGGAAGACCTCATGGGCGTCCGGACTGCCCGGTACGCCATCGTGGACGAAAGCGCCCACGAGAGGTGG
>JANOHV010000136.1:0-26561 GCA_031406795.1 Candidatus Rokuibacteriota bacterium | reverse complement strand
TGCGAAAGCGCTCCATCGCCCGCGAGCGCTCTTCGATCGGCAGCCTGCCGTGCAGCAGCCCCACCCGAACCCCCGGCAAGTGCGCCTGCAGGCGAGCCGCCATGCGCACGGCCGCCGCCGGGTCATCCTCGCCCGTCTCCTCGATGAGCGGGCAGACGACGAAGGCTCTGCGCCCCTGCAGCACTTCGGAGCGAAGCAATTCCCACGCGGCGCGACGCCCCGCCTCGCCGATGACGCGGGTGCTCACCGGGCGGCGCCCCGGCGGCGATTCGTCGAGGGTCGAGAGATCGAGATCGCCGTAGAGCGTCAGCGCCAGCGAACGCGGGATTGGCGTGGCCGTCATCACCAACAGGTCGGGTTCCTCGCCCTTCTCGCGCAGGCCGAGGCGCTGCCGCACGCCGAAGCGGTGCTGCTCGTCCACGACGGCCAGCGCCAGCCGGGAAAAACGCACGTTCGACTCGAGCAGGGCATGCGTGCCGATGACCAGCGGCACCCGACCCGCGGCGAGTCCCGCGAGCACGCGGGCGCGGCGCGCGCGCGGCACCCCGCCCGTCAGCAGCTCCGGCTCGAGGCCGAGCGCTCCCGCGAGCCGGCCGAAGGTCAGATAGTGCTGTTCGGCCAGCAGTTCGGTGGGGGCCAGCAGCGCCGCCTGCCCGCCCCCCGCAGCCGCGGCCAGAATCGCGAGCGCGGCGACGACGGTCTTGCCGCTGCCCACGTCCCCCTGGAGCAACCGCTGCATCGGGCGGGGCTCGCCCATGTCGGCGAGGATCTCACGGCAGACGCGCGCCTGGGCCGCCGTGAGGGCGAACGGGAGGCGCTCGCCGAGGCGGGCGAGCAGACCGGACCCGTCCGGACGGGTCTGCCGCGGGCGGACGCTCTCCTGGCGCCGCCTGCGGATCGCCAACTGCAGCTGCATCCTGAAAAGCTCCTCGAACACCAGCCGCCGGCGCCAGATCGAGCCATCAGGGGCCGGCACCTGCGCGGGGGAGCCGGCGCCGGGGTCGTGCAGAGCCACGAGCGACTCGGCGAGTCCGGGCAGCCTGTGCCGCTCGCGCAGCTCGGGGGGAAGCGGATCCTCCAGTCCGGGAAGCACCGCCTCGAGCGCCCGCTGGACGATCGCCCGCAGCGTCGCCTGCGAGAGCCCGGCGGTTGCCGGGTAGACGGGGCGAACCAGCGGCGCACAACGCTCCGCACCCTCGGCCAGCGGCTCGATCTCCGGGTGGAGAATCTCCCGCCGCCCGGCCGCCACGATGACGGTCCCGTGCACGAGCACGCGGGCGCCGGTTCGCAGCAGCGTCTGCAGGTGCGCGGCCCGGAAGCGAAACCAGAGCCCCGCGATCCTGCCCGAGCCGTCCTCGAACACCGCGCGGAAGACGCGCAGGCCCCGGCGCGGGGTGATCGCGGCACCGGAGGAGACGACGCGCGCCTCGAAGGAGGCGGTGGCGCCCGCGGCGAGGGAGGCGATCGGCGTCAGCGCGCGCCGGTCTTCGTAGCGGCGCGGGAGAAGCCTGAGCAGGTCGTCGACGGTGAAGACGCCGAGCTGCTCGAGGTGCCCGGCCCGCGCACTGCCGACGCCGGGGATGGCGCGAACGGCGTCCGAGAGGGTCAGCACCGCGACGGCCGGGGAACCTACTTCTCCTCCTTCAGGGCCTCGTTGAGTTCGCGCAGCAGGGTCTTCGGGTCGACGCCGTGATTGCGGGCCCCGGCCGCGACCGTTTCCGCGGCGGCCCCCTGGCAGCCCTTGCAGCGCATCGTGTATCGGTCGAAGACTTTGCGTGTCTGGGGCGCCGCCTTCAGCACTTCGAGGATCGTCATCTTTTCGGTGATCTTCATCGGGTTCATGCCTCCCGCATCCAGGTTTCGTAGAGCGCCTTGCCGATCATGAAGTCCGCCCAGGCCAGCGCGATGTCGGGGAAGGTCGACCTGAGCAGCCAGTCGGCGAGCGGCGCGGCCTTGGGCGCGAGCGCGGCGATCGAGAAGTGTCCCATGAGCACCGTCCCGAAGATGACCAGCATGCCGTTCAGCAGATAGCCGAGTGCGGCGGTGCGGCGCGACGCGAGGAGCGCCGTCACGACGATCAGGTCGAACAGTGGCACCAGGGTCGCGGCCAGGAAGGAGCCGCGGAAAACCATCAGCCCGGGATGGTCCCGGTCGGGCGCCAGGTACGGGTGAATCCGGTAGTGCAGCAGCAAGCCGCCAAGCGCCACGAGAACGAGCGCCCAAAGCAGCGTCCGCCGGGTTCCGTCGGCGTTCATGGCGCAAACCTCGTCACCGCGCCGAGCCAGAGCGTCAGCAGGATCGCGGCGATGTGAAGAACCACCCAGCCCGGCGTTCCCTTCATGATGTACCGCAGCATGCCGGCCTCAGCGCCCGAGCAGGACGTGGCCGACGGTATAAACCGCCGCCACGGCCGCGGTGTGCAGCACCCACCAGCGCGCGGTGGGAAACGGAGCGTATTTCTTCATCGGTCTTTCCCCCCCAAGTTGTGCACGAGCTATCTACCCGCGACCGCGGTCGTTGTCAACGACAACTTGCCCCAAATCCGCGCGTACGCGCGGATCGTGGCTTGCCTTTGCCGCCGGATTCGTGTACAAGAGCGCTTTCTGGACAGAAGTATTGAAAGGGGGATGGTACCCATGTCGAAGGTCTGCGATGTCTGCGGCAAGCGTCCGCAAACCGGAAGCGTCATCAGCCACGCCCACAACGTGAGCAAGACGCGCCGGATGCCCAACCTCAAGACGGTGAAGGCCGATGTGCCCGGCCGTTCCAAGCGGGTCACGCTCTGTACCCGTTGCCTGCGCTCCGGGAAGATCACCAAGACCGCCTAGGCCAGCGCCACCGCTTCGATTTCGATCCCCACGCCGCGCGGCAAGGCCGCGACCTGCACGGTGGCTCTGGCCGGTGGCGCGTGCGGGAAATAGCGGGCGTACACCTCGTTGAACTCGGTGAAGGCGCCGAGGTCGGTGAGAAATACCGTGGTCTTCACGACGCGTTCCAGTCCGCTGCCGGCGGCCTTGAGGATCGCCTGCAGCGAATCCAGCGCGCGCTCCGCCTGCCTCGCGATGCCGCCCGCGACCACCTGTCCCGTCCCGGGATCAAGCGGGATCTGACCCGAAACGAAGATCAACCCTCCCGCCCGGATCGCCTGGGAGTACGGCCCGATGGCTGCCGGCGCCCCGACACTGACGATAACCTCTCGCTCTTCCATGCCGACTCCTCTTCTCGAGCGGTGCCTTCCCTAGCCCCCGCTCACGATAATCAAGACCCGCGCACGGCGCAAGGGCGCCCCGCGGTCAAGCAACGCTTGCAGCGAGCAGCACGGTCGGGTATGAGCCACAAGACCCGAAAAACAAGACCAGGCAACAAGCCTGCCTCAACTGATCCGCGCGTTACGCGCGGATTGGGGGGCGCGAGTTCTCCTTGACAACTCTCGACGACCAGACGATCGAGCAGCTGGCCCTGATCTCCGAGCGCCGGACCTTCAGCGCCGGCCAGCCGATCTTCGCCGAGGACGAGGCCGACGCGGCGCTCTTCATCGTCGTTAGCGGGGTCGTCAAGATCGACAAGCAGGTCAACGCCGAGCAGCAGCAGACATTGCAGCAGCTCAAGGAGGGCGAGTGTTTCGGCGAGATCTCCTTCATCCGCGGCGGCCAGCACAGCGCTTCGGCACAGGCGGTGCACGACGCGGAAGTGCTGCTGATCCGCCGCACCGAGTTCGACAAGCTCGCCGTCCGCAACCCGGCCGTCGGGTACCGGATCATGGCGCGCATGGCCGGTCAGATGGCCACGCTGCTGCGGGATATGGACGAGAAGTTCGTCGAACTGGTCAGCTATATCTATGGGCGGTCGAAGAAGTAGACGCTCCGAGCATTGAACCACCCCCGGCATTGATGTAGAGTAATTCAGTAGAATTCAGGGTGATCGGGGAGACGCAAGCGGGGGCGGGGCATGCGCTGGTGGCAGCGGCTCGAAGTCAGGATTCTGCTGCTGTCCACCCTCCTCCCCCTTTTCGGCATCGTCTCCGTCAGTTTCGGCGTTCTGCACCTGATGCAGGAAGGCCTCCTTACGGTGGCCCGGCAGCAGTCCGAGTCCACGGCCGAGATCATCACCCGCAGTGTCGAACGCGTGATGAAGGAAGGCCGCGCCGACATCACCCACGCCCTCGTCGCGGACCTGCGCAGTCACGCGGGCGTCGCGGGCGTCGACGTGCTGGCCGACACGGGTCGCGAAGCTTTCACCAAGAGCACGGAGACGCCCGAGCGCGCCGCCCTCGATCGGCTGCGCGCCGACCCCCGGCCCTTCTCCGAACAGCGCGGGGACCGGCTGCACTTCTACCGGCCGCTGCTCAACGGGCCGGACTGTCACTCCTGTCACGGGCGGGAAAAGAACCTGCTCGGGGCGACCAAGGTCTCCATCCCGCTGCGCGAAGTCTTCCAGGCGGGATCCTCGCTGGTCGCCGTCGCGCTGGTCTGGTCGCTCGCCGGCGTGCTCGCCATGGGTCTGATGCTCTGGTGGCTGATCCGCATCCTGGTCGTCCGGCCGGTGGCGCGGATGCGCGAGGCGACCGCGGCGCTGGCGGTCGGCGACCTGACCGTCGATCTGCAGGGCCGCACCAGCGGCGACCTCGGCCTGCTCTGGGAGAGCCTGCGCAATTCGATCAGATCGCTGGGCGCCGTCATCCTGCGGATCCACGAGGTTTCCCGTCGCGTCGCCGCGATCTCCGCGAGGACCGAGAAGGAGTCCGCCGCGGTGGTGGACGCCACGACCGTCGAGACCGATTCCTTCGCGGCCATCGCCTCCTCGATGGAGGAGCTCGGCGCCTCCATCGGGCAGCTCGCCGAGGACATCGAAGGGCTCTCCGCGGTGGCCGACACGGTGCACGCCGCGGCGCGGGAGATGGCCGTCAACACCGGCGAGGTGCACCAGCGCTCGGAGGAGCTCACCGCCACCGTGAGCGAGGTCGCGGGGACGATCGGCGAAATGGCGCACACCATCCGCGAGCTGACCTGGGGCACCGAGCACCTCTCGGGGGTCTCCACCGAGACGCTGGCGGCGGTGCACGAGGTCGACGAGATGATCCGCGCCGTGGGCGAAGGGGCGCGCGAATCGGCGGCCAGCTCGGCCCAGGTTCGCCAGGAGGCGGAGGAGCTCGGCCTGCGCGCGGTGCGGCGCACCCTCGACGGGATGGAGGCGATCCGGCGCGCGGTCGAACGCGGCGCGGGAGCCGTGCAGGCCCTCGGCGAGCGCTCGGTCAAGATCGGCGAGATCCTCGACGTCATCGACGAGGTCAACGACCGCACCGGACTGCTCTCGCTCAACGCCGCCATTCTCGCGGCGCAGGCGGGAGAGCACGGGCGGGGCTTTCAGGTCGTCGCCGGCGAGATCCGCAGCCTCGCCGTCAAGACCGCCCGCTCGACGGTCGAGATCGCCGAGCTGATCCACGCCGTGCGCACCGAGGTCGCCCTCGCGGTCGAGGCGATGCGCGACGGCAGGACCGAGGTCGACGCCGGCTTCGGTTTCGCGCGCGAGGCCGGCGCGGCGCTCGAGAAGATCGTCGAGAGCTCCGGCCGCTCGCTCGAGAAGGCGACCGCGATCCAGGAGGCGGCGCAGTCACAGTCCCGGGGCCTGACCCGGGTCCGGGAGACCATGGGCCGGCTCGACCAGATGGCGCAGTTCCTGGCGCAGGGCACGACCGAGCAGAAGCGCGAGGCCGACAAGATCCGCGGCGCGATGGAACTCCTGGCCGCGGCCGCGCAGCGCATCAGCATCGCCAACGGCGAACAGGCTCTCGCCGGGGGCCACGTCGCCACCGCCGCCGAGCGGGTCTCGGAAGGGATCGGGCGCATGTCGCTCGCCTTGAACGAGCAGCGCGAAGGCTGCCGCCAGATCCGCCTGGCGCTCGTGCCGGTGATCGACCTGCCGCGCAGCAACCGGGCCCTCGCGCTGCGGATCAATCAGGGACTGCGCGGCATCAACGGCGACACCGAACTGCTGGAGGCCGAAGTCTCCCGCTTCAAGGTCCTCTCGGAGGAGTCCCGCGGCGCGCTGCGCTTCGGGGTGGTCCCGCTCGAGTCGCCGGCCCGGATGCACCGGCGCTTCACGCCGCTTGCCGAGTACCTGGGACAGGCCCTGGGGCGTCCGGTGGAACTCAATGTCGCCCTCGATTTCGGCGAAGCCGTGCGCGACCTCGGCGAGGGCCGGACCCAATTCGCCTACCTGACGCCGTCGACCTACGTGCTAGCCCACCGGCGCTACGGGGCCGTGCTGCTCGCGACGGCGCTGCGTCGCGGCAAACCCTTCCAGCACGCGGCGATCATCTGCCGGCGCGACGCCCGGCTCCGCACCCTGGCGGAGCTGCAGGGCCGCAGCTTCGCGTTCGGCGACGTCAACTCCACGTCGAGTCACATCGTGCCGCGCGCGCTGCTGCTCGAGGCGGGAGTCGGCGTCGAGCGGCTCGGGGCGTTCGAGCACCTGGGGTACCACGACGCCGTCGCTGCGGCCGTGCTGCGGGGCGACTACGACGCCGGCGCGGTCATGGAGTCGGTGGCGGAGCAGTACGAGCCCGAAGGCCTGATGACGCTGGCGCAGTCGCCGCCGATCCCGGAGTTCAACATCTGCGCCGCGCGGGAGCTGCCCGTCGACATCCAGGAAGCCCTGCGGGGCGCACTGCTGGCGCTCAGCCGCGACGGGGCCGCGGGCGCGGCGGTGTTCGAGGCGCTCTACGCCGACTACACCGGATTCGCCCTGACGACGGACGCCGACTACGCCGGCGTCCGGGAGATGATGCGCAAACTGGGGCTGCTCGGCGAGTCCTGAGGAATGCGGCGGCCGGTCAGGCCACGTCGCCCATCGTGACGCGGAGCACCTCGGCAAGCGTCGTGACGCCGCGCAGCACCTTCTGCACGCCCGACTCCCGCAGCGTGCGCATCCCCTCCTTGCGGGCGGCGACCAGGATCGCGCCCTGATCGGCCCCGCTGTGAATCAGCGCCCGCAGCCCCGGGGTGACGGGCATCAGCTCGAACAGGCCGGTTCTCCCGTGGTGTCCGGTGAACCGGCACTGGGCGCAGCCGCCCCCCCGCCGCAGCCGCACCGGCCGGGCGCCGGCCGCCAGCCCGAGCGAGGCCAGCTCCTCCGGCGTCGGCGCGTACTCCTCGACACAGTGCGGGCAGATGCGGCGGACCAGCCGCTGGGCGACCACGAGCAGAATCGTCGAGCCGACCAGGTAGCGGGGGATCCCCATGTCCGCGAGCCGGGTAATCGCTGTCGGGGCGTCGTTGGTGTGCAGCGTCGAGAGCACGAGGTGGCCGGTGAGCGCGGCCTGGATCGCGTTCTCGGCAGTTTCGCCGTCGCGGATTTCGCCGACCATGATGATGTCGGGGTCCTGGCGCAGGATGTGCCGCAGCGTCGTCGCGAACGTCAGGCCGACCTGGGGCTGCACGCCGACCTGGTTGAAGTCCTCGTGGATCATCTCGATCGGGTCCTCGACGGTGGTCACGTTGCGCTCCTCGGTCGCCAGCACCGAGAGCGTGGAGTACAGCGTAGTCGTCTTGCCGCTGCCGGTGGGCCCGGTGACCAGGATGATCCCGTGCGGCGCCGAGGCGATGCGCTGGTAGACCTGCAGCTGCTCGGGCGTGAAGCCGAGCTGCGCGATGTCCTGCAGCAGGATCTCCGGATCGAAGATGCGCATCACGACCTTCTCCCCGAAGGCGGTGGGCAGCGTCGAGACGCGGATCTCGAAGTCGCGGCCCTTGTGCGCGACCTTGATGCGGCCGTCCTGGGGGCGGCGCCGCTCGGCGATGTCCAGGCGCGAGAGCATCTTGATGCGCGAGACCATCGCCGGGTGGATCACGTTCGGCACCTGGTGGATCGTGTTCAGCAGGCCGTCGATGCGGAAGCGGATCCGCGCTCGCTCGCGCCGCGGCTCGAAGTGGATGTCGCTGGCGCGCTGGTCGAAGGCGTACGTGAAGAGAAAATCCACCGCGTTGACGATGTGGTGATCGGTCGCCTCCATCTCCTTGACGGACTTGAGGCGCACGTACTGCTCGAGGCTCGAGAGCGCGCCGACCGCGGGCGCCATGCCGGCTTCCGCCATCACGACCGAGGACTTGAAGCCGTAGAATTCGGTGATGGTCTTGATGATGTCGCTCTTGACCGCGACGACCGCCTGGATCGTGTAGCCGCAGGAGCGCTGAATGTTCTCGAGACCCTCGTCGTTGAACGGGTCGGCGGTGGCCAGCGTCAACACGTCGCCCGCCAGCGAGAGCGGCACCATCAGGTGGCGCACCGCGAAGGGGCGCGGGATGGTGCGCGTCACCAGGTCCATGTCCAGCCGCAGCGGGTCGATCCGCTGGAACGGCAGCCCGAGTCCGAGCGCCAGCCCTTCGTAGAGTTCGCGCTCGCCGATCAGGCGCCGGCCGTCCTTCGCGGAGCGCACCCGCTGGCCGGCGATGAAATCCAGCAGGTCGGGGTCGGGGCGCTCGCTCTCGACCGGGCCGGGCCGCCCCGCGGCGCGACGCCGGGGGGACTTCGCGCGCAGGTGCGCCGCCCAGCGCTGCGAGAGCTCCTGGACCTGGTCGGCCGAAAGCACGCCGACGCGCGCAAGGATGCCGAACAGGTTTTCCGATGTCGTCTTCACCCGTCGCCTCGCCGGCCGCCGGACCCGGCTAGATCAGGGCCGCCAGGTCGAGCAGCAGCACCGTGCGCCCGTCGCCCATAACGGTGACCCCGGCCAGGCCGCGCACCCGCTTCAGGGGCGGGCCGAGCGGCTTGATCACCACCTCGTAGGTGCCGAGCAGCCGGTCGACCGCCAGCCCGGCGGCGCGCTCGCCGAACTCCGAGACCGCGAGGAAAAGGCCGGGGTGGGCGCGCAGGTCGCGCGGCGGCAGTCCGACCAGCGCCCCGAGGTCGTGCAGCGGCACCAGCCGCCGGCCCAGCCGCAGCAGCGGCTGCTGCTGCGACCACTCGATCTCGTTGGGGTCCATCTGGGCCGTGCGCAGCACGTGCGAGACGGGCAGCCCATATTCCTGCCCGCGGACCTCCACGAGCAGGATGCGGATGATCGCCAGCGTCAGGGGCAGGCGCAGCGTGACGGCCGCGCCGCGGCCCGGCTGCGAGTCGATCTGCAACGCGCCGCCGAACGCGTCGACGCGGGACTTGACCACGTCCATGCCTACGCCGCGCCCGGAAATGTCGGTGACGGTCTCGGCCGTGCTGACGCCGGGAAGGCAGCAGAGCATGAGCTTTTCGCGGGGCTCCATCGCGGCGACGCGCTCCGCGCTGACCAGGCCGCGCGCGGCCGCGGCGCGGGCGATGCGCTCGGGGTCCATGCCGCGCCCGTCGTCCTCGACGCGGATCCAGACCCAGTCGCGCTCGCGCCCGGCGCGCACCCGGATTACGGCCTTGGCCGGCTTGCCCGCGGCGGTGCGGCGCTCCGGCGACTCAACGCCGTGGTCGATGGCGTTGCGCACCAGGTGGATCAGCACGTCGTTGAGCTCTTCGAGTATCGCCCGGTCCAGTTCGATGTTCTGTCCCAGCACCTCGAAGGCGACCTGCTTGCCCGACTGGTGGGCGAGGTCGCGGACGATGCGCGGGAGCCGGTCGGTGACGAGCGCGAGGGGCATCATGCGCACGGTCATGATCGTGTCCTGGAAACCGCGCACGAGCACGCGCAGGCGATCCAGGTTCAGATGCAGCTCCTCGCTCTCCAACTCGCGGCCGATCTCCTGGAGCCGCTCGCGCGTGATCAGCATCTCGCCAACGATGTTGATGAGGTCGTCGAGCACCCGGGTGTCGACGCGCACCGTCGAGGCTTTTTTCGGCGCGTAGCGGTCGGCGAGCCCGGGCACCGAGCCCGCGGGCCGGTCGATGGTCGTCTCGCGCGGGGCGAGCAGGGTCGGCGCGCCCTCCCCCGCCGCGGCGCCCGCCCCCCGCTCCACGCCGCCGATACTCAGGCGCCTGAGCTGCAGTTCGACGAGTTCGGGAATCGCCAGCAGTTGGGACCTGAGCTGGTCTTCCGGCCGCTCGGTCAGCAGCAGCGCCTCGACGAGCTCCCGGCCGATCCCGGCGCGGACTTCCTCGACGCTGGGATTCGAAGCGAGCACCATTCCCGTCTTGGCCAGTCGGCCGAGGATGATGAAATTCCGGGCGCACAGCGCCGCTGAGTCCTTGGAAACGCGCAGCTGGCAGGCGTAGGGGACCAGTCCGCTGCGCACGAAATCCCGCACCATCGCGAGCTTCTCGGGCTCCAGGGAGAAGATGCCGCCGCGGGCCGCGACCAGATCGGCCCCCAGGTCTTCGGAGGGTATTGCCGGCGGCGCGGCAGCGATCGCTGGCGCCGGCGTCACGGGTAGCATCACCGGTGGCGCTGCGGGTGGCATCACGGGCATCGGGGGGTCTGCCGGTGGCGCGACGCCGACGGCCGGCAGGCACAAGGCCTCCCCGATTTCCACCGCCACCGGCGCGGGTATCATCCCGCGCGAAGCGTCCCGCAACCGCAGCACGAGCCCGGCGACTTCGAGCTGCGTCGCCCCTTTTTCTTCAATCTCGGCGACGAGCGCCCCCAGCGAGTCCACGCCCTCGTAGAGCAGCCCCATCAGCCCGGAATCCGCCCCAAGCGTCTTCTTGCGCAGGCGATCAAGAATATCCTCGAGCGCGTGGCTGACCGCGACGACGGAGTCGTACCCCATCGACCCCGACATCCCCTTTATGGAGTGGGCGGCCCGAAACAGCGCGTCCACCCCCCCGGTCTCGCCCTCCTGCTCGAGGCGCAGGAGTTCACGATTGATCACCTGCAGGTGCTCCCGGCACTCGTCGAGGAAGAGCTGCCGGTATTTCGACAGATCCATTATTCGGCCGCCAGAATTTTTTGCGCGACCTCGACGACCTTCGCCGGCTTGAATGGCTTGACGATGAAGTCCCGCGCGCCGGCCTCGAGCGCCTCGATGATCAGCGACTCCTGGCCGAGCGCGCTGCACATGACCACACGGGCACGCGGATCGAAGAGCATGATCAGTTTGAGCGCCTCGATGCCGTTCTTTTCCGGCATCACGATATCCATGGTGGTCAGGTCGGGCCGCAGCGCGCGGTATTTCTCAACCGCCTCGCTGCCGTTGCCGGCCTCGCCGACCACCTCGAAGCCGCTCTCCACGAAGATATTGCGCAGCATGGTGCGCATGAAGAGGGCGTCGTCAACGATCAGCACCCGGGCCGTCATCGTCGCTCCCGCGCTGCGCGCAGCGCCGCGCCGCCGCGGCAACTTCCGGGTTCAGGGAGATGGTGGGCGACTCGACGCCCGCGGACGAGGCCGGAGCCTCCTCCACGCGTCGCCGCTGCCGGGCCTCGTGCACAAGCGTCATTCATGGCTGGCCTCCTGTGCGGTCTCCCCGGCGCGCGCGAGCTCGGGGAGCCGGTAGATGGTGTCGACCAACAGCTCTGCGTCAATCGCGTGCACGAACCGCCCGGAGGGATCGCACGCGCGACGCAGAAAGGGAACGGTTGGGGGATGCGCCCCTTCGGTGGCCGTGTTCATCAGCCGGCCGGACACCCGCTCGATGCCCTCGACCGACTCGATGGCGATGCCGACCGCCATCTCCGGCAGGCGCAGCAGTGCAACGGTTCCCTCCTGATCCCGGCCGAGTCCGGCCAGCCGGGCAAAACGGATCAGCGTGTAGATCGTGCCGCGATGGTTGATGATGCCCGCGACCGTGGGCGGCACGAAGGGGACCAGCGTGATCGTCTGCGCGGGGATGATCTCGCGCACGTAGGCCACGTCCAGCGCGAAGCGCTCGCCGGCGCTGCGAAAGAAGAGCAGGCGCAGCTCGTCGCCCGCCCCCGCCGCGCGCTGCGAATCATCCACGCCTCACCCCCGGCTCGTGACGCTGAATCGGCTCGCCGTCTGGCGCAGCCCATCGGCGAGTGTCGCCAGTTCCTGCGCCGAGCCGGCCATCTGCTCCAGGGAGGCGGTGAGTTCCTGGGTGGCGGCCGAGGCCTCCTCGGTCGCCGCCGCGTTGTCCTCGGCGATGCGGGAGATCTCGTCGGTGGCCTTGACCATCTCCGCGGACCCGCGCGCCTGCTCCGCCGCGAGCGTGAAGATTTCCCTGACCCCCTGGGCGACTTCGACGGTGCCGTGGATGATCCCGTCCAGCGAACCGCGCACCGTGTCGATCACCTCGCGACCCTCGCGGATCTCCAGAGTCCCCGACTCCATCGAGACCAGGACTTTGGCGCTCTCCTGGCCGATCTCGCCGACCAGTGCGGTGATCTCCTCGGCCGAGCGGCGCGTCGCCTCCGAGAGCTTGCGGATCTCGTCGGCGACCACGGAGAAGCCACGCCCGTACTCGCCGGCGTGTGCCGCCTCGATCGCGGCGTTGAGGGCCAGCAGGTTGGTCTGCTGGGAGATCCCGGTGATGACATCCACGATCTTGCCGATCTTCTGGGTCCGCTCGCCGAAGCCGTGGACCAGGTCGACCGACGCCTCCATCTTCTCGAACACCTGCCGCATCTTCTCCAGGGCGGCCGTGGCGGCGGTGCCGCCGCGCTGCGCGGTTTCCCCCGCGACGGCGCTGGCCTCGGCCGCCGTCCGCGCCCGCTCCGCGATGCGCGTCACCGCCGCGGCGCCCTCGCGGATCCGCCCGGCCGCCCGCTCGACAACCTCGACCTGCATCTCGGCGCCCTTGGCGATGTGCTCGGTCGCCGAGGCGATCTCCTCGCCGCTGGTGCTCATCTGCTGCGTTGTCGCGGAAAAGCCCGCCGCCGACCCGCTGAGCGTCCCGGCACTGACCTGGATCTGGCTGACGACCATGCGCAGCTGCCCGAGCATCATCTGGAAGGCGTCGGCGAGGGCGACCAGTTCCCGGTCGCCCTGCGTGGACACTTCCTTGGTCAGGTCGCCGGCCGCGATCTCGCGCGTCACCTCCGCGAGCCGTGAGATGCCGGAGGTGATCGAGCGGGAGATGAAATAGCCGAGACTCATGCCCACGGCGATGCCGACGGCGGTGGAGAGCACCAGGCGCTTCAATTCATCGTGGACCGTGTAATAGAAGATGGCGTTCACCGCCACGATCGACAGGACGACCAGCAGAAAGCTCAGGACAAGCTTGGCCCTCATAATCTCCCCCTTGACGCCGCGCACGGCGCGGGCGCTTCACCGACGGGAGCCGGCCCGCTGGCGCGGAGTCGGCGGTAGATGCGTTCGCGCGGGTCCACGACCTCGAAGGCCTCGCGGCCCGCGCCGACGAAAACCTCGGTCCGGCCGAGGACGAGAAAACCGCCCGGCCGCAGTGCGCGCGCGAAACGCTCGAGCACCGCCTCCTGTCCCGGACGGTCGAGATAGATCAGCAGATTGCGGCAGAGGATGCAGTCGTACTCGCCTCCCGGCGGATCCATCAGGATGTCGCGACGGTGAAAGCGCACCATCCGGCGGATCTCCGGCACGAGGCGCCAGCGCTCCCCGTGGACGAAATACCGCTCGCGGCGGGCGGCGTCGAGATCGGCGACCTGCGGCCAGGTGTACTCGCCGGCCTTCGCCTCGGTCAGCACCCGGTCGTCGATGTCGATGGCCTGGATCTGCACGTCCCAGCTCCGCGCCGCCGCCCCGAGGTACTCGTGCGCGAGGATCGCCAGACTGTAAGGTTCCTCCCCGCGGGAGCAGCCGACGCTCCAGATGCGCGGGTGGCGCGAGGCGCCCGGGGTGAAGAGCACGGGAAACACCGCGGCGCGGATGGCCGCATAGGTGCTGGCGTTGCGGAAGAAGGAACTCACGTGGATCGTCAGGCAGCGCAGCAACCGGTCCATCTCCGCCTGTTCGCACGAGAGATACTTGAGATAATCCCCGAGCCCTTCGTGGTGGGTGGCCCGCAGGCGAATGGCGACCCGCCGCTCGATGAAGCGGTCCTTGTAGGACTCGATGTCGAACCCCGTGCGGTCGTGGATCAGTCGGCGCAGGTGCACATATGCGCCGGAGCCGGACGAGCATCCCGTTGCCGCAGCAGCCACCGCCTCCATGTCAACCTCCCGTGCCGCATCATAGCAGAGGGCCTCGGGATTTCAATGTTTCCGCGCTACAATGCCGCCATGCCCGCCCGCAGGGAAGTGCCGCTGTCGCAGATCGGCGAGGACGCGCTCGTGCGCATGTTCGCAGGGCCGCGGCGGCAGCCCGGCGCCGCGCGCGGGTTGGTCGTCATCGGTCCCGGTGACGATACGGCGGTGGTGCGCCCCGGGCGCGGCGCCCGGCTGCTGCTCACCACCGACCTGCTCGCCGAAGACATCCATTTCCGGCGCTGCTGGGCGCCCCCGGGCAACCTGGGGTGGAAGCTGGCGGCCGTCAACGCCAGCGACATCGCCGCCATGGGCGGCCGCCCGCTCTGGGCGCTGCTCTCGCTGGCTCTGCCGCCCGGGCTCGACCGGTCATTCGCCGCGGCGTTGGGGCGCGGCCTGCGCAGCGCTTCGCGCAGCTTCGGCTTCTCCCTCGTCGGCGGGGACACCTGTGCCTCCGCCGCAGGGATCTTCCTCTCGCTCACCCTCGCGGGCGAGGCCGGCGCCCGCCTGCTGACCCGGGAGGGCGCCCGGCCGGGCGATCAGCTGTTCGTGACCGGAGATCTCGGCGGCTCGACGCTGGGGCTCGCGGCCCTCGAGCGCGATGGACTCGCCCGCCTTCCCGCCCCGCTGCGGCGCTGCGTGCGGCGGCACCTGCACCCGGAGCCGCGCCTGGCGTTCGGCGCCGCGCTCGCCGCCACGGGGCTCGCGCGCGCGGCGATGGACGTCAGCGACGGCATCTCGCGCGACCTCGGCCGCCTCTGCGCCGCCAGCGACGTCGGGGCCGAAGTTCACGCGGACCGGCTTCCGGTGCTCGCCTCGACCTCCCGCGCGGCGCGGCTGCTCGATCGCGACCCGATCGCGGCGGCGCTGCATGGCGGGGAGGAATACGAACTGCTCTTCGCCGCGCGACCGCGCGACGAGCGCGGGGTCTTCGCGCTCGGGAAGCGTCTGGGCCTGGGGGTGACGGCGATCGGGCGCGTGCTGCCGCGGCGCGACGGCGTGTCGGTGCTCGACGCAGAGGGCCGCCGCGCACCGCTTGTTCCGCAGAGCTGGGAGCATTTTTCCCCGCAGCAGGCGGGCCGATCACTTTGATTTGAGTGTCCAGACGCCGTCCCAGTCCTGCGGCGGCTCGACGATGAAGGGACGGGCGCGCGCGATCAGCGTCATCGAGGGACCGTCGCCCGGGGTCGTGCGCAGGATCGCCTCGGCCAGCTCGATTGTCCGCGCCCACCGTCGCTCCCGGTAGGCGGCGTAGGCCTCGGCGTAGGCAGCCGCCAGCGCCCGCATCGCCTCGGACTCCGCACCCGCCGCCGCCAGCGCCTCGTAGATCGCCACCGGCTCCGCCTTGCCCTTGACGCGCACGCGATCCAGCTGCCGCCCGAATGCCGCCCCCTGCGCCTCCAGCCAGGTGCTCTCGGCGGCGATGATCAGGGTGCCGTAGACCTTGTTGATCCCCTCGAGGCGCGAGGCCTGGTTCACGGTGTCGCCGATGGCGGTGTAGTCGAAGCGGTCGCGCGAGCCCATGTTGCCGACGACGCAGGTCCCGCTGTTCAGGCCGATGCGCGTGATCAGCCGCGGACCGCCGCGCGCGACCAGGCCGTCGCAGAATGGGCGCAGGCGCTCCTGGCAAGCCAGCGCCGCGAGCAGGCCGCGGCGCGCGTGGTCCGGCTGCGGCAGCGGCGCCCCCCAGAAGGCCATCACCGAGTCGCCGATGTACTTGTCGATCGTGCCGTCGATGCCCGGCCCCGTGATGATGTCCGCCATCAGCGTTGTGTACTCGTTGAGGAAGGCCACCAGCTCCGGCGGCTCCATCCCCTCGGAGATCGACGTGAAGCCCTGCAGGTCGGAGAAGAAGACCGTCACGTCGCGCCGCTCGCCGCCGAGCGCGAGTCGCTTGGGGTCCGCGATGAGCTGCTTGACGACCTTCGGGGAAACGTAGCGCGCGAACGCCCCGGCGATGAAGCGCTTGTCCCTGCCCTCGGTCATGGAGCGTCTGACGGCGGCGCCGATGACGGCCAGCAGGATCGACACGCCGATCGTCCACGGGTCCAGGAACCAGCCGGCTCGGTAGGCGGCGGCCAGGGTCGCGAGAACCGCCCCAAAGACGCCGGCCACCGCGACGGCCCCGGCGGCCGCGGGCAGGAAGATGACTCCGGCGACGACGAAGGCCGCCGCCGCGAGAGCGAGCCCCAGGGTCGCAGCCGGGGGCGCCGGCGCGAGAAAATCGCCATTCAGGATGTTGTCGATCGCGGCGACGTGGATTTCGAAACCAGGCGCGGTGGCGGCCAGCGGGGTGGGCTTCAAGTCGAGGAGTCCCGGCGCGGTGGCGCCGACGATCACGTATGCGCCGCGGAAGACCTCGGCCGGCACCGCGGGCGTGCGGCCCTCGGCGGCGGCGAGCGCGGAGGTGATGACGGCGGCCGCCGAGTAACGCGGGTACTCGCTGCGCTGGCCGTGGTAGCGCAGCAGCACCTGGCCCTGTTCGTCGATCGGCACGCTCAACCCGCCGAGGCGCAGCCGCCCCGGCGCGAATCGCGCCGTTTCCGCCCCGGCGGCGAACGGGGCGAACGCGAGACCGGGGACCAGCCGCCCCCCGAACAGCACACCGACCGGCAGCCGCCGCACGGCGCCGTCGGCGTCCGGCAGAAGCGTCACCGAGCCGATCCCGGCGGCGGCGTCGCGGATCGCCGGCAGCGGCGGGGAAATGGCCGAGCGCACGAGTGCCGCCGGCGCCGGGCCCGCGACGGGCAGGCTCAGCCGCGGGTCGAGCGGACCGCCGGCCGCCTCGCCATTCGAGAATGCGGCCGCCAGGAACACCCGGCCGCTCCGGCGGATCCCCGACGCAAACTCCGTATCCGTGTCCTCCCCCCAGGGCGAGAGGTTGTTGAAAAGCACATCGAAGAGCACCGCCTTCGCGCCGCCGCGCGCGCAGTGCTCGAGCAGTGGATTGTAGAGGCTGCGCGGCCACGGGTAGGCGATGTTGTCGCTCTCGAAACGATCGAGGCTCGCCTGGTCGACCTCGATCAGCACGACCCGCCTGTCGGCGCGCCGCGGGTCGGCGAGCAGGCGCCGCTGCACGTCGCCGGCCTTCAGCGCGAGCAGATCGACCCCGGGGATCCTGCCGAGCACGAGGGCCAGTGCGACCGCGAGGAGCGGGACGATCAGAACGGCGAGGAGCTTACCGCGCATCGCCCTTCGCCGGCGCGGCGGCGTCGGCCTGCTCGACCGCGCGACGCCAGCGCTCGAGCCGCTCGGCGACTTGCGCCTCGTACCCCTCCCGTCCCGGCTCGTAGAAGCGTCTGCCGCGCAGCGCGTCGGGGAGGTAATGCTGCGCCACGTGATGGCCCGGGAAGTCGTGCGGGTACTGGTAGTTCTTGCCGTGGCCGAGCGCCTTGCCGTCGCGGCTGGCGTCCTGCAGGTGCGAGGGAACCTGAGTCTGCCCCTCCTGCTCGACCAGCGCGAGCGCGGCGAAGTAGGCCTTCGCGCTGTTGCTCTTCGGCGCAGTCGCCAGGTAGAGCGTCGCCTCGGCGAGCGGGTAGGCGCCCTCGGGAAGCCCGAGCCGCTCGAAGGCCGCCGCGGCCGCATTGGCCACCACGAGGGCCATCGGGTCGGCCAGGCCGACGTCCTCCCCCGCGAGGATCACGAGCCGCCGCAGGATGAAGCGCGGATCCTCGCCGGCCTTGACCATCTTGGCGAGCCAGTAGAGCGCGGCGTCGGGGTCCGAGCCCCGGACGCTCTTGATGAAGGCGCTGATGGTGTCGTAGTGCTCGTCCCCGTCGCGGTCGTAGCGCAGGGCCCGGTGCTGGATGCTCTGCTCGGCCTCCGCCAGGCCGACGCGCACCACTCCGTCCGCCGGGTCGGGCGCTGTCGTCGCCACCGCGAGCTCCAGCGCGTTGAGCGCGGTGCGCGCGTCCCCGCCGGCCACGCGCACCAGGTGCCCGACCGCCTCGTCCGTCACCTCGGCGCGCGTGGCGCCCAGACCGCGCTCGCGATCGGCGAGCGCGTGGCGCAGTATGCGGGCGATGTCGGCATCCTCGAGCGGCCGGAACTGAAAGACGCGACTGCGCGAGAGCAGCGTCGCGTTGACGTCGAAGAAGGGGTTCTCGGTCGTCGCGCCGATCAGGATCACCGTGCCGTCCTCGACGTGCGGCAGCAGCGCGTCCTGCTGCGAGCGGTTGAAGCGGTGGATCTCGTCGACCAGCAGGATCGTGCGCTGGTTCGCGACCTGGCGGCGCCGCTGCGCGCCGGCAACGACCTTGCGGATGTCGGCGACGCCGGCCATCACCGCGTTGATCGTCTCGAAATGGGATTTCGTGCCGCGGGCGATGACCGCCGCGAGGCTGGTCTTTCCGGTTCCCGGCGGGCCCCAGAGGATCAGCGAGGAGATCCGGTCGGCCTCGATCGCGCGGCGCAGCAGCTGCCCCGGGCCGACGATCGCGACCTGTCCGAAATATTCGTCGAGCGAGCGCGGCCGCATCCGGGCCGCCAGCGGCTGCCTGCTCGCGTCCGCCCCGAACAGGTCGAGGAACTCCCCCTTGCCCCACTCGTCCGCCCCGGGCAGTCCGGGTGCGCTCTGGTCGACCATGCCGTGCCTCCTTCGAGTGCCGTGCGGCCATCCTACCACCGTGCGCGCTTGCGAGGCGACGGTCCGGCACGACCGATTTCTTCTTGTGAGCGATTTGGTGTCGGGCGTACAATGGCAGGCACCATCAGGAGGGAATCATGACGACTGCTCAGAAGAAAGTTCTCCACGTCGATGATGACGAGCCGACGCTCCGCACCGTGGCGCGCCACCTTCAGGCGTCCGGCTTCGTCGTCTGGTCGACAACCAGCCCGTTCATCGCCCCGATCATCCACAAGGAGCGCCCGGACATAATCGTGATGGATGTCGACATGCCCCTGCTCTCCGGTGACAGAATCATTTCCATCATCCGCGGAAACGAGTTCTCCACAATCCCCGTCGTCTACTTCAGCGGCAAGCCGGACCACGTCCTCGCCGGCATGGCCGCGAAGACCCAGCCGGCGAGTTACACCTCGAAGGAAAACGGTTTGCCGGCGCTTGTGCAGAAGATCCGTGCCTTCACCGACTGCTGAGACCAGGACAGGATCTATTCCCCCAGAAGTTCTTAACATCATGCCGGTTCTCACCAGCAGGAGCGGCGGATAGCGGCCCACGGCGAACGCATTGACCGATGGATCGTCTCGACCGAACGAATGCCGCTTAAAAGCAATACATCAATATTGACACTATCTAGTGTTACCAGTATATACAAACCATGGCCATCGTCAGACCATTTCATCGCTATCGAGGCGAATCGTCCTTTACGCTGCCCCAGCTCGCCGCAATTCTCAGGGAACAACTTCCACAGGTGGCGCCGACGCAGACGAAGTACCGCGTGACGGAGATTCCGAGCGAGCGGACGATCAGGTTTTACACAGCAAACAGACTTGTTGATAAACCGGTCGTCGGCGAAGGAAAGAGCGCCCGTTACGGGTACCGGCAGCTCCTGCAAATCCTGGCCGTGAAGTATCTGCAGTCGCAATACCTGCCACTCGTCAGGATCAGATCGCTTGTGGAAAACGTCAGCAACCGCGACCTCGAACTTCTGATACCGGAGATCTCTCCGGTTACTGCGGCGCATCGGGGAATTGCCCGTGAAGACCGTCAGCCTGTGGACAACTCATTTTGTCCACAGGTCTTCACGTTTCGTTCACCTCAGCCGCTCCGGGATCATGATCCTGTTGATAATATCGATAAAGCCCCGGCGAGCGACAATACATGGCACCGCGTCGAGGTCGGCCCGGGGATCGAATTGCACGTGCATGTCGCAGCGCTCTCGGAGGCGGACACCGAACGCTTGAGAGGAGCGCTGCTGCGGGAAATCGGCGTTCTCCGCGGCTGGTTCGACCAGGAGAAAAAATAACCCCCGCCAGGACGTTGCCGCCCGGGCGGGGATCGGTGCTCCGCGGCTGCCCGCGGGGCTAGAACTTCTGCTGCCCGCTGGAAGCGCGGAGTCTGCGCTTGGTGTACTTCCTCGCGAGGGCAGCCTTCTTGCGGTTGCCCTTCGAGCGGTTCTTCGTGCCAGCCTTCATAGTGTCGTCCTCCTGATTCGCAAGATTGTATTTTATACACGACTTCACGGCAAAGGGGAAGCCCCCGAACGGCCGCGCCGACGATTGAACTATCGGCCGGCGATCCTTACACTCCTGCCGTGATACGTGGGGAGGCAACCATCGTGAAGACACGGTTCATCGCCGTCGCCGGGAGCATCGGCGCCGGCAAGTCGAGCCTGATCCGGTTTCTTCAGGAGCGCTTCGGGATGCACCCCTTCTACGAGCGCAACGAGGACAATCCCTTTCTCGACGATTTCTACCGCGACATGGCCGCCTTCGCCTTCCCAGCGCAAGTCTGGTTTCTCGCCCGCAAGTTCAAGGCGCACCGGGAAATCGGGCATTTCGACCTGCCGGCGGTGCTCGACCGCACGATTTACGAGGACGCGGAAGTCTTCGCCGCGCACCTCGCCGAGCGCGGCCGCTTCCCGCCGCGCGAATACGAAACCTACCTCGCGCTCTACCGCACCATCCGCGACGTGCTGCCGCCCCCGCAGCTGCTGATCTACCTCAAGTCTTCGGTGCGCACACAGCGCCGGCGCATCGCGCTGCGCGGGCGGCCGATGGAGCGCGGGCTCGACCCGGCCTACCTGCGGGGCCTCAACCGCCTCTATCGCGCCTGGATCGGCGGCTGGACCGCCTCCCCGATCCTCGTCCTGGACGCCGACCGCCTGGATTTCGTCGCCGACCTGGCGCACCAGGCGGATGTGCTGACCCGACTGCGCCGGCACCTGGAGCACCGTTGAGCCCGGCTCCCGTTTCCCCGGCCGCGCCCGGCTCCGCGCGGCCTCAGCGGGTCGGTCCGGCGGCGGCCGCGGGCGCCCGCCGCATGAAGAAGACGAGGACGAGGACACCCAGCATCATGATCGAGGTGACGAAGAACGTGTCGTTGAACGCGAGCATCCGCGACTGGCGGAGCAACTGCACGTAGATCATCCCCTCGGCCCCCGCTCCCGGCGCCCCCTGCGCAACGAGGGCGGCCGCCGCCCTGCTCTTGGCGATGACGAAGGCGGGATCGAAGACCGTCAGATGATCGACCAGCCGCGCCTGGTGGAACTGCGAGCGTCGCGCGAGCAGCGTCGTCACGAAGGCGATCCCGACGCTCCCCCCCATGTTGCGCAGCAAGTTGTACATCGAGGTCGCCTGCCCGAGTTTTTCCCGCGGGATGTGCGAGAGCGTCAGCGTGGTCAGCGGGATGAACGAGAGCCCCATGCCCAGCCCGAGGGTGACCCGGGGCAGCACGAAGGTCCAGAAGTCCGCCTGGAGGTTGAACTGCGACATCAGCCAGGTGGTGATCGAGCAGATGACGATCCCGACCCCGAGGATCTTCTTCGGGTTGACCTTCTGGACAAGCTTGCCGACGAACGGCATGACAAACAGGGTCGCCAGCCCCCCGGGGCCGAGCACGAGGCCCGCGTCGTAGGCGCTGTAACCCATCAGGCTCTGGACGTAGATCGGCAGCAGGACGATGCTGCCGAAGAGGTTGAAGAAGAGGAAGAACATGACCACGGTGCCGGTTGCGAACGTGGGGTCCCGGAAGAGCCGCAGGTTGATGATCGGCTGTTCGACGCTGAGCTCATTGACGACGAGGAGGGTCAACGCGAAGAAGGAGATCAGCGCGAAGCCGACGATCAGGTCCGAGGAGAACCAGTCTTCCCGCTGCCCCTTGTCGAGCACCAGCTGCAGCGACCCGAGGCCGACGGCGAGAAAGACCAGGCCGGCGTAATTGATGCGCATCTTCGCGCGCCGCATCCACGGGGGGTCCTGGATGACGATCGCGTTCATCACGACGGCGAGCATCCCGAGCGGGATGTTGATGTAGAAGATCCAGCGCCAGGACCAGTTGTCGGTGATCCAGCCGCCCATGATCGGCCCGAGGATTGGCCCGACCATCGCGCCGATGCCGAAGATCGCCATCGCCACGCCGTGCTGCTTCGGCGGGAAGGCCTCGAGCAGGATGGACTGGCTCACCGGCACGAGGCCGCCGCCGGCCAGTCCCTGCAGCACCCGGAAGAAGATCAGGCTCGGGAGGCTCCAGGCCGAGCCGCAGAGAAAAGAGCTGAGGGTGAACAGGACGATGGAGCCGATCTGGTAGTTCTTCCGGCCGAAGAGCCGGCTCAGCCAGCCGGACATCGGGATCACGATCGCGTTGGCCACGAGGTAGGCGTTGATCGCCCAGGTGGCCTCCTCGATGCCGGCGGAGAGCGAGCCGCGGATGTGGTCGAGCGAGACGTTGACGATCGAGGTGTCGATGATCTCGATCAGCGTGGGCAGCATCACCGTGAAGGCGATGAGCCACTTGTTCCTAGAGACGGCCATGACACCGTTCAGGCTGGGGGGTCCTGCCGCTTCGGACCTCCATCGGCTTCGCTTCGCTCACCCGCCGGAGACCTCTCCTCCGCGCCACCCCTCCGCCAATACAGTTACGGAGAGGGCCGTCACTGCTCGGTCGCTAAGATGGTCGGGTTGACCGACATGCCCACCCTGAGGACTTCCTCCACGCCCTGGTCCGGGTCGAGAACGATCTTGACCGGGATGCGCTGCACCACCTTGACGTAGTTGCCGCTCGCGTTCTCGGGGGGAAAGAGCGAGAAAGCCGCGCCGGTACCGGCCATCAGGCTCTCCACGCGCCCGGTGAATTCGCGGCCGGGAATCGCGTCGACCCTGATTCGGACGGACTGACCGGGCTTGATGACGTGAATCTGGGTTTCCTTGTAGTTGGCGACGATGGAGAGATCGCGCAGCGAGACGACGGCCAGCAGCGGCTGCCCGGCCTGGATCTGGTTGCCGGCCTCCACCGCCTTCTTGGTGACGTACCCTTCGGCGGGCGCGATGAGCGTGGCATAGCCGTGGTTGAGCTTCGCGATCGCGACCTGGGCCTCCCGCCCCTTGACCTGCTCCGCGTGCGTGCCCATCGCGGCCTCAGCCTGACCGAGCGCGGACTTCTCGACCGCGACGGCCGCCCGCGCCTGCGCGGCCGTCGTCGCGTGGTTCGCGAGGGCGATTTCCGCCAGCTTCTTCAGCTCCTGCGCCGCCGCCAACGCCTCCCGGGCGCTCTCGGCGGCGGTCTGCGACTGCTCCAGGCGGTCCCGGGGGATGACCTTCTTGGCGAAGAGACTCTCCGCGCGGGCAAGGTCGTTCCGGGCCTGCCCGAGCTGCACGGTGCGGGACCGGACGTCCGCTTCCCGCACCGCCACCGCCGCCGCGAGTTCTTCGCGCGAGGCCAGGACGCGGGCGAGCCCGGCTTCGGCGGCCTTGATCCGGCTCACCGCGCCGGCGCGCAGGGCCGCGAGTTCCGCACCCTTCAGCAGCTCGGCCTGCAACGCCGCGTCGGACTCCCGGAGCCTCTCGCGAGCGAGGTCGGTGTCGAGCTCGACCAGAACGTCGCCGGCGCGAACGCGCTGGTTGACGGCGGCATTGACTTTGACGACGGTGCCCGGCACGCGGGAGGCGACTGAGTGGATCGTCCCCTCGACGTAGGCGTCGTCGGTGCTGATGTGCGTGTGTTTGTAACGCTGATAGCGGTCGCGCGCGACGATCGCCACGACGATGAGCACCCCGACGACGAGAAAACCGACCAGCCGGCCGCGGCGCGGCGGCGGCGCGGGCGCCGGCGCAGCCGCCACCTGCCTGTCCTCACTCATGATCCTCCCCCTTGCCCGCGCCGCCCCCATCGCCGCCCCAGGCGGCGACGAGGTCGCTGCCGACGGCGTATCCCAGCCGCGCCCGGGCCTCGGTCACGTCGTAGCGCGCGTTGAGAAAATTCTGCTCCGCCGTCGTCGCGAGACTCACCGCGTCGAGGACTTCGGTCGCCGTCCCGACCCCCTCGGCGTACCGCAGTTGCTGCAGCCGGAGGTTCTCCCGCGCCTGCTCGACGGCGCGCTGCGTGGCGCCGACGCGGGCCTGGGAGGTCTGCAGCGAGAGGAACCCCTCCTGCACCTCCAGCTGCACCGCCTCGCGCAGCTGCTCGCGCGTCTGCTCGAGCAGCGCGACTTCGCGCTCCTTCTGGCGCAGCCGCTCGCCGGTAACGCCGCCCGCGTAGATGTTGAAGTCCAGGCCGGCCTGAAGCGACCAATTCCCCTCGTGCACCGTGTAGTCGTTCCGCGCGTACTCATAACCGCCGGCGACATACAGTTTCGGGTAATACTCCTTGCGCACCGCCGCGCGGCGCGCCTCGGTGGACGCGAGGCGCTTGCCGATCCCCTTGAACTCGAGGCGCTCGCGCGCGGCGGTCGCCAGCGCCCCCTCCAGGCTGGTCTCGGTCGCACCGGCTGCCGGCGCGGCGATTTCCGTCGTCTCGACCGGAAGCGCGAGCGGCCGCTGCAACTGGCTGTTCGCCTGGGCCGCGGCGAAGGCGCGGAGATTTTCCGCCTGCAGCCGCCGCTGAACGGCGTCCGCCAGCCTGACCTCGGCCTGCAGCAGGTCGTTTTCCGTGATCGTCCCCTCCTCGAGGAGCGACCGGGTGTCGTCCCGGTGCGCCTCGAAGCGACGGACCTCCTGTTCCTGCAGAGCGAGCTGCTTCTGGGCGCGCAGGAGCCTGATGTACGTCAGGATGAATTTCAGAGCGGAGCGGTTGCGGGCCTGGGCCGTCTCCAGCTGCCCGGTTTCGAGGTCGAGGACGGCTGCGCGCACCGCCGCGTCCGTCCGGCCGAAATCGTAGAGCAATTGGCGGATCTTCAGCCCCAGGGCGAACGAATCGCGGTTGGCGATGGGTATCGTCTGGCTGCCGAACACGCTCTGAGGCTGGTAGGCGAGCACGGTCTCGCGCGCGTAGGCGTCCACCGTCGGCTTCCAGGCGCTGCCGGCCAGAATCGGGTAGGAGCGGAGCACCTCTTCCCCCGCCGCGGAGACGGCGATCTCGCGCCCGGACCGGGAGATCAGCGCGAGGCCCTCCCCCAGGCTGATGGCGTGCGCCCGCGGCGTGCCGAGTCCGAGAAGCAGGCAGCAACTCCAGAACGCGAACATCCTGCTCATCGCCGGCCCCGGCCTCAGGCGGGAGAGCATTCGTCGGCGGGCCGCTCAAAAGCGCTCGCGCCTCCCCGCGCGAGGCCCTCGCGCAACGCGCGCTCCACGGTCCGCAGCACCTTGACGCGCGCGTGAAGTTTGTCGTTCGCCTCGACGATGACCCAGGGCGCGTGGTGCGTGCTCGTCTTGAGGATCATCTCGTCGGCGGCCAGCAGGTGGTCCTCCCACTTGCCGCGGTTGCGCCAGTCCTCCTCGGTCAGCTTCCAGGATTTGTAGTGTATCCGCTCGCGTTCGCGGAAGCGCTTGAGCTGCTCCTCCTTGGAGATGTGGATCCAGAGCTTGATCACCGTGGTCCCATGGGCAACGAGCTGGCGCTCGAACTGGTTGATCTCCGGGTAGGCGCGGGCCCAGGCCTCCGCGGTGCAGTAGCCCTCGACGCGCTCGACCAGCACGCGGCCGTACCAGGAGCGGTCGAAGATCGCCATCTGCCCGTCCTCGGGCAGCCGGCGCCAGAAGCGATAGAGGTAATGGCGCTCGCGATCGTCGCCGTGCGGCGCGGCGATCGGCCAGACGACATAGCCGCGCGGGTCGAGATTCTGGGTCAGCCGTTTGATGGCGCCGCCCTTGCCGGCCGCGTCCGGTCCTTCGAACACGATGACGACCGGCAGACGGTTCACGTAGATCTGGTAGCCGAGCAGGTGGAGACGGTTCTGCAGTGCCTTGAGCTCGCGCTCGTATTCGGCGCGCCTGATCTTCAGCGAGAGGTCGAGCCGGTCAAAGACCACGGTGCGTTACTTTCGGCGCTTTCGGCGCTTTCGGCGCCGGGCCCGGTGCCTGCGCGCGGGGCGGCGGTACGTGCGCGGCAAGGCGATCCTCGAAGGCGCGGACGATCTCTTCGAACACCTTGATCCGCGTATGATAGCGGTCGGTCGCCTCGACGATGACCCAGGGAGCGTGCGGAAAATCCGTGCGGGCGAGCATCTCCTCAACTGCCGTCTCATAGCGGTCGTACTTCTTGTGCTGGTCCGCGTCCTCTCCGGCGACCTGCCAGGAGGTGAGCTTCGAGCCGAGCAGTTTCTCGAAACGCCGACTCTGCTCCTTCTTGCTGATCTGCAGCCAGAACTTGCGGATCAGCGTCCCCTCGGCGCCGAGCAGCGATTCGTACTCGACGATGTCCTGATACGCCTCTTTCCAGACGTTCTTCTTGACGTTCCTGGCGACGCGGTCCGTGAGCACGCGGCGGTACCACGAGGTATCGAAGATAACCGTCTGCCCATAGGCCGGGATCTTCTGCCAGTAGCGCCACATCCAGGGGTAGCGCATCTCGGACGAGCGCGGCGGCGAGATCGGCACGACGCGCACGCCGCGCGGGTCGAGCCGCTCGGTGAGGACGTTGATCGTCCCGCCCTTGCCGGCGGCCGCCCAGCCCTCGAACACGATCATCGAGGGAA
>JANOHV010000097.1:0-16257 GCA_031406795.1 Candidatus Rokuibacteriota bacterium | reverse complement strand
CCGAAGGAGGGTCCCCGCCGCCTCGCGCACGGGAACCAGTGCAGTCAGACGTAGATGGACACCTTCACGTACGTCGTCACGGCTCGTCGTCTCTCGGGATGCCGATGCTCCTCGGCTCGTTCTTCAGCGACTCGAGCTGCGGGATCTCTTCGCTGGTCGCCGCGCCGAGATCCTTGAAGCGCCGCGCCGCCGGCAGCACCCGCGACTCCAGCGAGCCGACGGCGCTGTTGTAGGCGAAAGTGGCCGCATCGAGGCCCTTGCCGATCTTCGCGAGATGCCCCGCGAGCACGCTCATCCGCTCGTAGACCTGCCGGCCAAGCTGTGAGATCTCCTGGGCGTTGCGCGTCACCTGCTCCTGGCGCCAGCCGAAAGCCACCGCGCGCAGCAGGGCCATCAGCGTGGTTGGCGTCGCCAGGACGACTCTCTTCTTCATGCCGTCCTCGACGAGTTCATGATCGCTCTCGATCGCCGCCGCGAAGAAGGACTCCCCCGGGATGAACATCACGACGAACTCCGGCGCGCGCTCGAAATGCTCCCAGTACCCCTTCGCGGCCAGCTGGTTCAGATGCGTGCGCAGCTGCGCCGCGTGGCGGGCGAGGTGCCCGGTCCGCTGTTCCTCGGTGTCGGCGGCCACGGCGTCGAGGTAAGCCTCGAGGGAGACCTTCGCGTCCACGACGATCTCCCGCTCCCCCGGCAGGCGGACCACCATGTCGGGGCGCAGGCGTCCGCCCGCGGCCTCGACCGAGACCTGCTCGGTGAAGTCGCAGTGCTCGACCATGCCCGCCAGCTCGGCCACCCGCTTGAGGGTCATTTCGCCCCAGCGGCCGCGCACCTGCGGTTTGCGCAGCGCGGTGACCAGGTTTGCCGTCTCCTTCTGCAGCTGTCCCTGGGCGGCCGACAGCCCCTTGATCTGTTCCTCGAGGCTCGTGTAGGCCTTCTCGCGGGTCGTCTCGAGCCCGCGGACGTGCTCGCCGAACTGCTTGAGCGACTCCGCGAGCGGCCGCACCAGGCCGTCGATCGCCTGCTGGCGTTTGCCAAGATCCCCGCGAGCCTCGGCCAGAACCGTTTTGAGACTCTCCTGAGCCAGGCGCAGGAAGTCCCGCGAATGCGTGCCCAGCGTCTCGCCGGCGAGAGACCGGAAGGTATCGGTGAGCTTGGCCCGGGCATCGTCGAGCAGACACCGTTCCTCCTCGAGGCGCTGGTGGGTCTCGACCATCTGCGTCTCGGCCCGCACCCGCGCCTCCTGCTCGGCGTCGAGCTTGACCCGCAGCGCTTCGAAATCGGCCGCTGCGCGCTGGCCCTGGGTGCGCAGCTCCGCGACGGCGCCCTCGGCCGCCCCCGCCCGGCGCTCCGCGACGGCGACGACAGCGGCGGCCGCGGCCCGCGCCCGGCCCGAGGCAACGAACCAGCCGAGCCCGCCGCCGAGGACGGCGCCGATCACCGCCGCGAGTGCGAATTCCATGCGCGAGAGTAGCCGCAGACCGTTGCATTTATCAAGAGGCGTCGCCAGACTGGCTCGGGATGAATGGAGCTTCCCGAAGGCTGGAGGCGCTCGAACGCGCGTTCCGCGCGGCGCGGCCGCACCTGACGCGCTGCGCCCTGTGCCCGCGCGCCTGCGGCGTCGACCGCAGCCGCGGCGAACGGGGTTTCTGCGGCGCCGGCAGCCTGGCGCGGGTCGCCTCGTTCGCCGTCCACCGCGGCGAGGAGCCGCCGATTTCCGGCAGCCGCGGCTCGGGCAACGTCTTTCTCTCGGGGTGCAACCTCGCCTGCCGCTTCTGCCAGAATTACCCGATCAGCCGCCTCGGCGTCGGCCGCGATCTCGGCGCGGAAGAGTTCGCCGAGGGCTTACTCGGCCTCGCGCGCCAGGGTGTCCACAACCTCAATTTCGTGACCCCGACCCCGTGGGTGCCGCAGATTCTCGAGGCGCTGCTGATCGCGCGCCAATCCAGCCTCGACGTGCCGGTCGTCTGGAATTGCGGCGGTTACGAGTCGCTGCCGGTGCTGCGGCTGCTCGCGGGCATCGTCGACATCTACCTTCCGGACATGAAGTACGCCGACGACCGCCGGGCCTGGACCCTGAGCCGCGCCCCGCGCCACGCCCTCGCCAACCGGCAGGCCGTCGCCGAAATGGTGCGCCAGCTCGGCCCGCTGCAGCTCGGGCGCGACGGGCTGGCGCGTCGCGGCGTGCTCGTGCGCCATCTTGTCCTGCCCGGCGGCGGCACCGACACCCGCGCCGTGCTCGCGGCGCTCCAGAGTATCGACGCGCGAGTCCCGGTGAGCCTGATGTACCAGTACTTTCCGGCGCATCGCGCCGTCGGCCACGCCGTCTATGGGCGCCGACTCTGGCGCGAGGAGGCGATCGCCGCGCGGCGCGCGCTCGGCCGGCTCGGCATCGAAGAAGGGTGGGTGCAGGGCTACGACTGACTCCCGAAAAGGCCGCGGTCAGCGGCGGCGACGGGTGAGGCTCAGCGACGGATCCGCGCCAGCAGCCGCGCGAGCGACAAACGCAGCAGCAGGGCGTAGATCTTCGCCGAGTCCGCGACCGGATTGAAGTGCGACGAGGGATTGCCGGCGAAATAGACCGTCTCGATGCCGATCTCCCGCAGCGGCACCCCCAGCTTCGGGCAGGCGCCGAGCACGTTCATCTCGTACTCGTAGCGCTCGCCGGCGAGCGCCAGCAGGGACGGGATGAGCGTGCGCGAGAAGCAGCGCAGCCCCGATTGCGTGTCGCCGAGCCGCACCCCCGCCACCCAGCGGAACACCTGGCGCGTGAGCCGGTTGCCGAACCGGCTGCGCCACGGCGCATGCCTGGCGAGTTTCCGGGACCCGATCACGAGCGCCTCCGGAGCGGCAAGAAACGACTCGGCCACGAGCACGGCATCCTTCGCCCGGTGCTGGCCGTCGGCGTCGATGGTGAGGACCGCTGCGGCGTCGGGGTACCGCTCGAGCAGGAACGCCAATCCGGTCTTGATTGCCCGGCCCTTGCCGCGGTTCACCTCGTGCCGCAGCAGCCTGCAGCCGGGGATCGCCGCGATCCGATCGAACACCGGAGCCGATGCGGCGGGACTCCCGTCGTCCACCACGACGATCGAGCCAAACCCGCCGGCCAGCAGCTCCCGGACGAGATCGACCAGCAGTCCATCCGGCTTGAAGGCGGGAATGAGCGCGACGACCGACGCCACGCGCGCGAGTCGGGCTCCCTGAGTCGTGTTCATCGGTATTGACTCTCCAGCGCCCGGGTGGCCTCGACCACCCGCGGTGAGGGCGCGCGATACATCCGCACGGTCGTGACGACGCCAAGGAGGCAGGTCAGCCCCAGCAGGACGGCGGGGAGCGCCTGCCCGAGACGCGGCCGCGTCGCAAGGAACGACGACTGCAACAGGCGCTGCAGCGCCACGGAGGAAGTCAGCGCGACGAACGGAATCATGTAGAAGCCCTGGTAGGCGTGAAAGCTGACTGCACGGGGAAACAACAGATAATAGACCATCGAGCCGAGACCCAGCCCGAGCAGAGCGCGATCCCGCGCGTCGGGACGCCGGCCGTTGCGAACGATTTCGCAGGACAGGGTCAGCAGCCAGACGATGCTGAGCAGCGCCGGGAGCTGCGCGAACCGGTTGATGGCAATACCCAGGGCGTGGTTCAGATACCCGAGACGGGCTGCCAGGGAGGCCCCGTCGCTGCCGGCGAACCAATAGCCTGCCGATCGTGACTGGGAATCGAGCAGGACCCAGCCCCCAGCCCACACCAAGTGTGTCAGAACGCCCAGAGTTGCCGCTGCGACCCACAACGACGCCAACAATACGAAGCGACGCTGCTTGACGTCCCACTGCATGAGCAACCAGCCGAAAGCGCAAAACACCACGTGCCAGGAAGAAAAGACGGCAACGGACCAGGCCAGGCAGGCCAGGATCACTTGGCGGGGCGATGACGGGCCCGTTGGGAACCCCCACGCCACGATGCCCAGCAGCCAGAACAGCAACCCCGGCACCTCGTGGTTCGGCATTTTCCCGTAGTAGGCGCTCATCGGCACCGTGGCGACGACCGCCGCGACCCAGGTGAAGAGATAGCCCTGTCTTGTCGGGTTCCACAACAGAGCGCCAAGATACGCGACGAGCGCGAAGATGAAGAGGTGGAGGAGCGCGAAAGTCATTCGTGCGGTGCCGGGGGACGTGCTCCCCGTTATGCTGAACGCGGCCGCGAGGATCAGCCCCGGCAGCGGAGGGTGGTGAAGGTACGGGACCAGTTCACCGGTCGTCCGTGAGGTGAAGAAATCCTGCCCGCGGGTGGCCCCCAGGCCGACCGTCAGATGACTTTTCGCGACCGCGCTGAACCAGGCGCCGTTGTCATCATTGGGATAACGCCAGGGATCAAGCCCGTGGAACAGCAGCAGGGCGCCCAACAGAGCCGCGCCCGCCCCGCCCACAACCCATGCGCTATGCGTGCGCAACGCTGCCCGTAAACATTCTCTGTAATGATATCGCCGGCATGACGGCTATTCAAGCGGCCGTCCCCCCGAGGACCTGCATCTCCTCCGCAGAAGGGGCCGCCACGGACCGGAGCGCCGGGTCGAGCACCCGCTTCGGGTTGAAGGCCTGCAGGACGTGGGGCGACCCGGCCGCCGCCGCCCGCAGGCGAACGATGGCGGCGGGGTCGAGCAGGCCCGGGACGTACGTCGTCCGAAAGCGGTGCGGCAGCCCGGAGTTCCGGATCAGGTCGATGCTCGCGCGGATCAGTTCCAGGCGCACCGGCACGCCGGCGAGCGCCGCGTACCGGGCCGGCTCCAGCGGCGCCTTCAGGTCCATGTCGAACGCCTGGACCAGCCGGCGCGCCGCCAGCTTCGCCAGGAGTTCCGGGCAGCTGCCGTTCGTGTCCAGCTTGATGTCGAACCCCTGCCCGCGGATCCGCCCGAGCAACTCGGGGAGGCGCGGCGAGAGCGTCGGCTCGCCGCCGCTGACCACGATGCCGTCCACCCAGCCCCGCAGCGCACGCAGGCGCCCGAGGACGGCGTCGAGCGGGATCGAGGGGAGCCGGTGCGGCTCGAGCACCAGTTCGGCGTTGTGGCAGAACGGACAGCGGAAGTTGCAGCCGCCGAGAAAGACGACGGCCGCCAGGCGCCCCGGCCAGTCGAGGAACGAAGTCTCGAGGAACCCCTTGATGCCGAAATCGGTGTTACGGAGCACGGTCTGATCAGCCCGCTGCTAGAGGGTTGCCGCAAGTTCCTTGCGAATCTGGATCGCCCCGGTGACGATCTCGCCGCCGCGCAGCCGCAGGATCGGCAGCTGCTTTTCGGCGATCGAGACCAACTCGTGAAAGGCCAGTTCCGCGAGCCCGTCGGCGGTGAGAATGTCGTGCATGGCGACCGTCACGCCCTCAGGCAGGTTGGCCTTGACCCAGTCGCACTTCTCGCATCCCGGCTTCGTGAACAGCTTCATGTCCGTCCTCCCGGCAGGCCGCTGAAAAGGGCCCATCTGCGGCGTTGCGCTCCTCCCGGCTCCCTGCGGCGTACGGTCGTACGCCTCAGTCGCCGGATCGTCGCGCGCCTTGCACCTGGACCCTTTTGAGCAACCTGCCTTGCTGTGGGTTGAAACAATTCTCTATGCCTGGTAGTGGCCCGAGGAGCGATACCGATCGTGCAGCTCCCCGCGCTTGCCCTTGTTCCACGAGGAGACCCGCGTGAAGTACCCCGTGATCCGCGTGATCCCGTCGATCTCCTCCGAGCCGCAGGAGGGACACTGCGCCTGCAGGCCGCGGCAGGTGCGCTGACAGGCGTTGCAGCTGGTGAACTCCGGCGAGAACGCGATCTGGTCGTTCTGCGTGTGCCGGAATGTCTTGACGACGAAGTCCCGGAGCGACCCCGCCGACGGACGCGACTCGCCGAGCCAGATGTGCGAGAGCGAGCCGGCCTCGATCAGCGGGTGAAAGAGCCCCTCGCGTTTCACGCGCTCGATCGGGTTGATCGGCGCCTGGACGTTGAGGTACGTCGAATTGGTGTAGTAGACCTCGCCGCGCGCCGCGTCGCCCTTGACGTGGTATCCGGCCGGACCGGGGTGGTAGCGCAAGTCGAGGCGCGCGAAGCGGTAGGCGGTCGACTCCGCCGGCGTCTGCTCGAGGACGAAGCGCATCCCGCGGCGCTCGCCGATCTTCTTGCCGACCAGCTGCAGATGCGCGATGACGCGCAGGCCGAAGCGCAGCGCCGCGTCGGACTCGTGCAGCTCCTCGCCGGTGTGCGCCTGCACCAGTTCATTGAGGCCGACCATGCCGATCAGGTGCGTCGCCCGGTGCATCCGCAGGTAGGGCTGACCGTCGGGGGCCATCGTCAGCAGCGCCAGCGGGCCGCGCTCGCCCATCTCGAGCAGCCGCGTCAAAAAGGCGCGTTTCTCGACGTGCGCCTGGGTCGCGGTCTCCATCAGCTCGATCAGGCGCGCGAACAGCTTCGTCGAATCCCCGGACGCCTCGTAGGCCGCGCGCGGCAGGTTCAGCGTCACGTTCTGCAGCGCCGAGTAGCGCATCCGCCAGGGCTCGCGCGCGTCCTCGAGATCCGACTTCTCGAGCTTGAAGGAGAGGCGGCAGCATTCGGAGATCTTGGCGGTCTCGCCGCGGTCGAAGACGAAGTAGGTGTTCCCCTTCTCGGCCGCTACGGTGCAGATCAGGTCGAGGAACTCCTCGTGCCCGGGGGTCCGGAAGAGCTTCTCGGTGATGTGCACCAGCGGTTTCGGGAAGAAGAAGGGCCGCCCGGCGCCGTCACCGCCGAGGTAGACCTCGAAGAGCGCCTTGACGAAGCGCTGCGCCTCGGGCAGGTAGTCGGCGTAGGTCTTGCCGGTGTACGCGCCGCCGGGACCGATGGCCGGCACCGTCTCGAAGTGCTTCGGGGTTTCCCAGTAGAGGTTGATATCCGAGAAGATCGCCTGGCCGCCGCGCGCGACGGCCTGCTGCGAGTACTCGTAGATCAGGATCTGCGCCAGCTGGCGCACCTCGCGGTCGGGGAGGCCGACGAGAAACGGCGCGAAGAAGACGTTCACGGCGTCCCAGCCGATGGCCCCCGCGAAGTGGCTCTGCAGGGCCGCGGAGAACTTCACCATGTGCGCGAGCAGCACTTCGGGGTGGCGCGCCGGCTTGGCGATCGAGAGCGCGTGCGGGAAGTTCAGGCCGAACTTCTTGACGTATTCCAGCGACTGACCCGAGCAGTAGGGCCGATCGATGAAGCCCAGATCGTGCAGGTGCAGGTCCCCGCGCGTGTGCGCGTCGGCCACCTCCGGCGAGAAGACCCGCAGCAGCGCGTACTCCTTCTTGATGTTCTCGGCGAGCGTGAGGTTCGTCGCCTCGGGCCCATGGGGGATGTTCGCGTTCTCCTTGTTCGGCGAGAGCAGCAACTGCTCCACGTCATAGAGGGGCATGCCGAGCCGGGTGTGCAGCCGGCGCGCGCCTTCGAGCCCGTGTTCGAGCAGTTTTGCGTCGACGAGTTCGCGGATCAGCGGCGCCGTCAGCGTGCGGGTGTGAAACGCGCGAATCTGCTCCTCGACCTCGCGGCCGATCAGCCCGGCCGTCTCCTGATCGAGAAGCGTCTCGCGCACCAGCGCCTCGACGATGCGCTCGCGGGAGAAGTCCACCATCCCCTCCGTGGAGGTGCGCACGAACAGCGCGCTGTCGGTGGTCTCCTCGGAGACAGGCTTCGGCACATCCAGTACGCCCGGCTGATTTCCCTGTACCATGCGATCAGGCCCCCCCGTTGCGAGCTGCAACCCTTCCCCAGAGATAGGCAGGAAATGGTCACATCTTGGGGCAGATCAGGAACAGGGCACAATATCTTGTGTGGACAACGCCAAACGGCGGAAGAAAACTCACCCGCAGAAATAGCGCCGTTTCGCCTCTAATGCTTCAAGAATCTCAAGAATGCTCCACCAATCGCAGAAATCCTATTTGTGATAATAATATTTTCTCATGTTATCAATATCTTACGCATATCATTCTTCATCCGCACTTGAATTATTTTTTCCCGGTCACGAAGAAGGAGAGCACCCCGAGGTCAACGGCGAGGTCGACATTGCGGATTTTGACCCCGGGAGGTCCCTCCAGCCGAGCCGGTGCGAAGTTCAAAATGGCCTTCACCCCGGCCTCGACCAGCGCGTCGACCGCCTCCTGTGCCGCGGCCGCCGGAACGGCGAGGATCGCAATGCGGATCTTCTGCCGGGTGACGATCTCGCGCAGCTGCTCGATCGGGTGGACCTCGTGGCGTTCGCGCAGCGCCGCGGGAAGCGCCTCGGGATGCAGGTCGAAGATCGCCGAAATCGTGAAGCCGTATTCCTCGAAGCCGCGATACGCGGTGAGCGCCGACCCGAGGTGTCCCGCGCCGACCAGGGCGACCTCCCAAACCTGCTCGAGTCCGAGGATCTTCTTCAGGTCCGCGTAGAGATCGTTCACATAGTAGCCGACGCCGCGCACGCCGAGTTCGCCAAAGTAGGCGAAATCCTTGCGCACCTGCGCGGCCTTGACCCCGCAGCCCTTGGAGAGCGCGTAGGAGGAGACCACCTTGACCTCGTCGCGGTGCAGCTGCGTCACGTAGCGCAGGTAGATCGAGAGTCGCTGGACCGTCGCCTCGGGTATCTTGCCCTCGCGGTAGCCGACCGTTTCACTGCCGTTCGCGTCACGCATCGTCGTGCCCTCCCTCGTTGCTGCCGGTAAAATCCAAGATAAACTTCTGTTCTCGTGCGGGCTTCGTGGTCCCGTTACTGCGGGCGGTTCAGCAATTCCACCATGTCCCGCACCGCGCGCTCCAGCCCGACGAACAGGGCGCGGGAAACGATACTGTGGCCGATGTTGACCTCCTCGAGTTCCGGGATCGCCCGGACCGGGAGGATGTTGTGGTAATTCAAGCCGTGGCCGGCAAAGACCGCCAGGCCCTGCTCGGCGGCCAGGCTGGACGCCACCCGCAGCTTCTCGAGTTCAGACCGCGCCGCGGCCCGCGTGCGCGCCTCGGCATACTGCCCCGTGTTGAATTCAACCGCGTCCGCGCCGATCGCGCGGCTGGCGAGAATCTGCGAGGCCGCCGGGTCGATGAAGAGACTGACCCGGATCCCGGCGCGCTTCAACGTCGTCGTGACTTTCGCAAGCGAACGCACCTGGCCGGCGGCATCCAGCCCGCCCTCCGTCGTGATCTCCTGGCGCTTCTCCGGAACCAGCGTCGCCACCTCCGGCCGCAGCCGCTGGGCGACGCGCACCATCTCCGGGACCGCGGCCATCTCCAGGTTGATCCAGGTCGCCACCGTGCGCCGCAGCAGTTCCAGATCCCGGTCCTGGATATGCCGGCGGTCCTCGCGCAGGTGCACGGTGATCTGGTCCGCGCCGCCGATTTCGGCGAGCGCCGCCGCGGTGAGCGGCTCGGGCTCGCGACCGCGCCGCGCCTGACGCAGCGTCGCGACGTGGTCGATGTTCACGCCCAGCAGAATGCGTCGCATCACGCGCCCCTCCTTGATCCGCGCTTTCGATCCGCCGCTTCCCGGTGCGGGGGCGCCTGCTCCCCGACCGTCCGCGTGACGACCTGCGCGATGTCCCGCGCCAGCGCCTCGGTCTCACGCCGGTCCTTGCCTTCGACCATGACCCGCACCTTCGACTCCGTGCCCGAAGGACGAACCAGCACGCGTCCGCGACCCCGGAGCTTCGCCTCCGCCTGCTCGACCGCCCGCCCGATTTCGGGCACGGCCGCCACGGTGACGCGCCGCGCGGTCGGCACGTTGATCAGAATCTGCGGAAAACGCGTCATCGCCCCGGCGAGCTTCGCGAGCGTCCGCCCCGAACGCTGCATCACCGCGAGCACCTGCAGCGCGGTGACGATGCCGTCCCCGGTGGTCTGGTGCCCGAAAAAGACGATGTGGCCCGACTGCTCGCCGCCGAGAACGTAGCCGCCGCGCTGCATCGTCTCGACGACATAGCGGTCGCCGACCGGCGCCCGCTCAAGCGCGATGCCGGCCTTCTTCAGCGCCAGCTCCAGCCCGTAGTTGCTCATCACGGTGCCCACGACCCCGCCCCCGGCGAGCAGCCCGCGCGCCTGCAGATCGAGCGCGCAGATCGCGAGCATCTGGTCGCCGTCGACGAGGCGGCCGCGCTCGTCGCAGAGCAGCACCCGGTCGGCGTCCCCGTCGTGCGTCAGCCCAACGTGCGCCTTGGCGCGGCGCACGGCGGCGCAAACGACCTCCGGGTGCACCGAGCCGCACCCGAGGTTGATGTTGCGCCCGTCCGGCTGGGCGTTGAGAACCGTGACTTCGGCGCCGAGCTCGCGCAGGACCTCCGGCGTGACCTTGTAGGCTGCGCCGTGGGCGCAGTCGACGACCACCTTGAGCCCCTTGAGCGTCAGCTCCCGCGGGAAGGAGCTCTTCGCGAACTCGACGTAGCGGCCGACCGCGTCGTCGACGCGAAAGGCCTTGCCGATGTCGTCCGCCGTCGGGCGCACGTGGTCGATGCGCCCGGAGAGCACGAGATCCTCGATCTCGGCCTCGAGCGCGTCCGGCAGCTTGAAGCCCTCGCGCGAGAAGAACTTGATGCCGTTGTCCTCATAGGGGTTGTGCGAGGCCGAGATCACGACTCCGGCGTCGGCGCGCAGGCTGCGCGTCATGAAGGCGATCCCCGGCGACGGCAGCGGCCCGACCAGGACGACGTCGACGCCCATCGAGCAGATCCCCGAGGTCAGCGCGCTCTCGAGCATGTAGCCGGACAGGCGGGTGTCCTTGCCGATGAGCACCCGGTGGCGCCGCTCGCCGTCGCGAAAGACGTGGGCGCAGGCGCGGCCGAGCCGCAGCGCCGTCTCCGAAGTCATCGGTTCGACGTTGGCCCGTCCGCGGACCCCGTCCGTGCCGAACATGCAGCGGGCTCTGCCCGCAAGCAGCGGAGGCTTCTGCCTCAGCACGCCGGGAGCACTCATATGCACTGTTGTCGCTCTTTTCATCGACTGACTCCCTCCTCGACCCGCGTGCGGGCGATGAACCTGAGATTGACGGCCGGCGGCGAGATGCCGACCACCTGGACGCCGCGCGGCACGACGACCATCGGCGCCGCCAGCGGCAGAACGTTGTTGCCGGCCCGCGCCGCCGCGAGGTCGACGCGCACCCGCACCTGCTGCGGATCAATGTTTTCGACCGCCTGGCGCGGGCCGCGCAGCCGGATGTAAACCGACTCGAGAGGCGCCCCGTCGATCACCAGCCGCGTCGGAAAGCCCTCGTAGACCAGCGGCACGAGCAAGCCGACTTCCCCCTCCTCGCGCTCCACCGCGAAGAACCAGAAGCCGATGGCGAGGAGAAGGGAGCCCGCCATCAGCGGCAGGCGCCGCGCCAGCCGCCGCAGCGACTGGCTCATGCCGCCACCGACGGGCTCACCGCCGCCACCGACGGGCTCACGCCGCCACCTTGGGGCGCACATGGAAGATGCCCTCGAGTTCGCGCTGCAGTTGCACCGCGTCGATGTCGAACCGCAGCTCGCCGCCGACGGCCAGCGAGACCGCGCCGGTCTCCTCCGAGACGATGATCACGGCCGCATCGGTCTCCTCGGAGAGCCCCAGCCCCGCCCGGTGGCGCGTGCCCAGACCCTTGGCCAGGTTCGGATTCTGCGACAGCGGCAGGAAGCACCCGGCCTGGGAGAGCCGGTTGCCCTGGATCAGCACCGCGCCGTCGTGCACCGGGGATGCCGGCAGGAAGATCGAGAAGATCAGCTCGCGCGAGACGCGCGCGTCGAAGCCGACCCCGCCGTCGACGTAGGACTTCAGATCGGTCTCGCGCTCCAGGGCGATGAGCGCGCCGATCCTCTTGGCCGCGAGCGCCTGCGTGCCGCGGACGCACTCCTGCAGCAACCGCTCCTCCTTGATCGGGTCGAAGAAGCGCAGCAGCGGCGCCTGGCCCATGTTCGCCAGGGCCCGGCGCAATTCGGGCTGGAACAGGATGATGATGACGAGCACCACGGCGCCGAGAAAGTTCTGCAGCACCCAGTTCACCGCGTGCAACCCGATGCGTCCCGCCGCGAAGGAGACGCCCAGCAACACACCGAGCCCGATCAGCATCTGGATGGCGCGCGTCCCGCGCAGCAGCAGGATCAGGTTGTAGAAGACGACCGCCATGATCAGGATATCCAGACCGTCCTGCCAGCGCAGCTCGGGGAACGGCTCGGCGAACAGTTTCACGCCGCTCCCCCGCGGATCGCGTCCGCCACCAGCAGCGCCCGGCGCACCGGGCCGACATCGTGGACCCGCACCAGGTGAGCGCCGCGGTCCGCGGCGCAACAGCAGGCGGCGATGGTGCCTTCGACCCGCTCGGCGGCCGGCAGATCGAGCAGGCGACCGATGAAGGCCTTGCGCGATGGCCCGACGAGCACCGCCCGACCGAGCACCCCGAGCTCGCCGAGGCGATCAAGCAGCTCCAGGTTGTGCTCGAAGCTCTTGCCGAAGCCGATCCCCGGGTCCACGAGGATTCTCTCGGGCGCGACCCCGGCGGCCGCGGCCCGGCCGATCCCCGCGGCCAGTTCGGCGATCACCTCGCCGAGCAGATCGTCGTAATGCGGCGCCTGCTGCATCGTGCCCGGTGTTCCCTGCATGTGCATGACGACGAGCGCCGCGCCGGCGCGGGCGACCACGCCGCCGAGACGCGGGTCGTGGCGCAGGCCCGAGACATCGTTGACGAGTGTCGCCCCGGCGGCGAGCGCCGCCTCCGCGACGGCGGCCTTGGTCGTGTCGATGCTCACCGGCACGCCGGAGCGCGCGGACAGTTGCTGCACGACCGGCAGCACGCGGCGCAGCTCCTCCTGCTCGGAAACCGGCGCCGAACCGGGGCGCGTCGACTCTCCGCCGACGTCGAGGATGTCCGCCCCCTCCCCGGCGAGCCGCAAGCCGTGCTCGACGGCGGCTGCCGGGTCGAAGAACGTCCCGCCGTCCGAGAAGGAATCCGGTGTGACGTTGACGATGCCCATGATCGCGGTGCGCCCCCCGAGTTCGAGGACGCGCGCGCCGAGCCGCAGTGAAAAACTCTGCCGTCGCCTCGTCATCGCCGCCTCGTCATCGCCGGCTCCCGGTCGCGCAGGACAGCCCGCGCCTCCGCCGGCGCGCGGGCAGGGGTGGAACCCATCACGCCGGCAGCGGCTCCGCCGACGCCAGCCCCGCGGGCGGCGGCGGGATCGGATCGACGCCGCCGCGGCTCTCGGCGATGATGCGGTCGATGTCCGGGCCGTCGAGGCTTTCCTTCTCGAGCAGGGCGCATGCCAGCGCGTTGAGGGCGGGGAGATTCTGCTGCAGCAGCAGCCGGGCCTTGGCGTAGTTCTCCATGACGATGCGCCGGACCTCCGCGTCGATCTCGATCGCGGTCTGTTCGCTGTAGTCCTTGTGCTGGGCGAACTCCCGGCCGAGGAAGATCTGCTCGTTGCGCTTGCCGAAGGTCAGCGGACCCAGCTTCTCGCTCATGCCGAACTCGCAGACCATCTTGCGCGCCAAATCGGTCGCCCGCTCAATGTCGTTGCCGGCGCCCGTCGTCATGTGCCCCAAAACCAGCTCTTCCGCGGCCCGGCCGCCCATGTAGATCGCCAGGTCGTTGGCGAGAAATTCGCGGGGGTACAGGTGCTTTTCGACCATAGGCAGCTGCTGCGTCAACCCGAGGGCGCGGCCGCGCGGGATGATCGTCACCTTGTGGATCGGGTCGGTGCCCGGCAGCATCCACGCCACCAGGGCGTGGCCCGACTCGTGGTAGGCGACAATCTTCTTTTCGGCGTCGCTGATGATCAGGCTGCGGCGCTCGGCGCCCATCATCACCTTGTCCTTGGCCAGCTCGAAGTCGATCATCTCGACCTGCTTCTTGTCGCCCCGCGCCGCGTGCAGCGCGGCCTCGTTGACCAGGTTCGCCAGGTCCGCGCCGGAGAAACCGGGCGTCCCGCGGGCGAGCACCGAGAGCACCACATCGGGGGCGAGCGGTATCTTCGTGGTGTGCACGCCGAGGATCCCCTCGCGCCCCTTGACGTCGGGGTTCGGGATCACCACCTGACGGTCGAAACGCCCGGGCCGCAGCAGCGCCGGGTCGAGAACATCTGGGCGGTTGGTCGCTGCCACCAGAATGACGCCTTCGTTGGACTCGAAGCCGTCCATCTCGACGAGCAGCTGGTTGAGCGTCTGCTCGCGCTCGTCGTGGCCGCCGCCGAGCCCGGCGCCGCGATGGCGCCCGACCGCGTCGATCTCGTCGATGAAGATGATGCAGGGCGCATGCTTCTTGCCCTGCTCGAACAGGTCGCGGACGCGCGAGGCGCCGACGCCGACGAACATCTCGACGAAGTCCGAGCCGGAGATCGAGTAAAACGGCACTTTCGCCTCGCCGGCGATGGCGCGCGCCAGCAGCGTCTTACCGGTCCCCGGCGGGCCGACGAGCAGCACGCCCTTGGGGATGCGGCCGCCGAGTTTGGTGAATCGCTGGGGGTCCTTGAGGAAGTCGATGATCTCGCCGACCTCTTCCTTGGCCTCGTCGATGCCGGCGACATCCTTGAACGTCACCTTCTGCTGATTCTCCGTCAACAGGCGCGCCTTGGACTTGCCGAACGACATGGCCTTGGAGCCGCCCATCTGCATCTGGCGCATAAAGAAGATCCAGACCACGAGAAAGAGAACAAACGGAGCCAGATTGATGAGGAGCATCATCCAGAGGGACTTCTCATCGGGGGGCTTGGCGACGATCTTGACTCCCTTGGATTTGAGCGACTTGATCAACTCCGGGTCGTCGGGGACGTACGTGCGGAACGCTGCGTTGCCCTCTTTGAGAACGCCCTTGACGTTATTTTCGCTGATGACGACCTCGGTGATCTTCCCCTCGTCGATCTTCGCGATGAAATCCGAATAATCGAGTTCGAGGACTTTCCCGGTGCCGGACTGGAAGAGGTTGAACAGCGTGACCATGACCAGCCCGATCAGAAGCCAGAGCGCAAGGTTCTTATAAAAGGAATTCACGGTGACCGTCACCCTCCACGTGCAGTTTCATGTTCAAGTCTTCACATTAAAAAGGGTTTTGTGAAATAAGTCAATTGGGAGGAACTCCCCTGGGAACAGCTCCAGACAATTGCTCGCCTGCGGGGTCCTGTCGCTGCGGACCTCCATCGTGCTCACTTCGCTCCGCCGATGGAGACCTCCCCTCCGCGCCACCCCTCCGGCTGGCTTGCTCCTCTTCAGATTCAGGAAGGTGCGTTTGGGTTCGTTCGTGCTAACTGGGTGAATCGACGAACTCCCGGAACCAGAGTTCGAGAAAGAGCAGCACCCAGAGGCGCAAGCCGTGGTCGGCGGAGCACCGGCGGTGTTCGGTCAGGAGTCGATCGACCGCCTCCCGGCGGAAGTACCCGCGCTGCCCGGCCCGCGCCGAGAGCAGCAGGTCGCCGGCCCCGGCCTTGTCGAGTTCTTCGAGAGCAAGAAGTTTGTCAATTTCGGTGCGGGGGTGCAGCGACGGCCTTTCCGGTCCAATCAGAAATCTCGGCAGTTTGGAGACTTTTTGCATCGCCACGTGGAAGGAAGAGTTTAATAGTTGCCGATGTCATCTTTACCCCACAGCCCTTGCGATGTTGTCTTGTAATCTTATCTGCAACGACCGGTGCGGACGAAAGGACACAGAATATACGCGGTGCCTGAAAGAATCCGCATCACCGCCAAAGTTTCTCTTCCACCACACCGAAAGGCTTCGTGCGATGCTCGAAAGCTTGCGCTTCCTCCGTGCTCCAGATGCCTGCCAGGTGGTCGAGATCGGTGTGCGCGGGGGACTCGTCGTCTGGTCCTGTTGTCACTACAGGTTCATCGGGGATCATTCCCGCCACCTCCTGCCGATGTTGCTGAACACAATGCTACAAACTTGTTTTCTCTGCAATCTTGGAATCCGGGCAGGAGCCTCGCAAGGTTTGAATCCGCAGGTGAGCGGTGATAGTGAATTGTGGGATATAGGCCATGGGGTATGTAATCGTGTGTCAAGTAAAATTCAAGTTTTGTGTCAACCGGAACCCCAAACATCACCGTGCGATGTCCTGAACGTAGATTTCGAACCAGCTGACCGGATTGATGTTCATTGCCTTCCACCTTTGCTCAAACGGTGGGGGTGCCGGTGACCTGTCACTGCGAGGCGGGCTGGGGTTCGCCCGCAGGGAAGATGCGCGGAGCCGCCGTGAAGCCCGGGAGCGTGACCGGGGCGGTCCCGAAGGGACGCGGGCTCGTTGTTTGAGCCCGAAGGGCGAGTTACGAGACCGCGAGCCACGGTCGCGCTCCCGGGTAGGCCG
>JANOHV010000071.1:0-28548 GCA_031406795.1 Candidatus Rokuibacteriota bacterium | reverse complement strand
CCAGAGGCCAAGCCGTATCTCAAGGAATTGATGCAGCACGAAGATGATTTTGTCCGGGATCAGGCGATGAACGAATATGCAATGTTGGTCGACGTCGAAGATGCCGATTTCATCCCTGAAATGGCCCGCGACAAGAGTTGGGAAACAAGAGGCGCTGCTGCGTACATTTCGATGACACTCGTGGATGACCCAAGACAAATACCAGTCTTGATCGATATGTTCAAGGACGAAAAGGTCTCGGTCCGTGATGCGGCAATTCGTGCGCTTGGCTTCAAGCGATCCCGGGAAGCCGTGCCCTATCTGGAACAGCTGCTGACGGAACGTATTCCGAAGGTTCAAGACGGCCATACAAGGGCTACGGCTGCGGAAACATTGTATTCCATAACGGGGAATAAATACGAGTGGATGACCCCAGAGGAGAAGAAGAGTTTTGATGAAAGGGTGAACGAGTCCTTAGAAAGGATCCGTAAGGCTAGCGAGCAAGACAAGAAGTAGCGATGTGGGAGAAATAGATATGGCCAAAAACAGATGGCGCATTGCGAGCGGAATTCCTGTCGCTATAACAGTTGGCGTGTTGTTGACTGCAAATTGCAGTCACGCCTGGTGGAGCGCCCGGGTATTGGGGAGCAGCACGCATCATTTATTGACCGATGGCGCTGAAGTACAAATATCGAACTTGGCAGAAAACTACCCTGATCTTGCAGGAAAGATTGGCGGCGATATCAGCGATTGGACCTCCGGTGCAACTGATGATTCAAGAGCACATGCCAACTTCGAAACACAACTCAGCTGTGGTGAAGCGAACTGTTGACGCAGGATTTATCGTGTCGCCTGATGAGGGCTGAAATAGGAGGATCAGTGAATAGTGCACTGAAGATGAAGCTCGCGGATAGTTTTACAGAGAATTCAATTCTTGGATTGATCAATTATTTCTTCACGATTATTCTAATAGTATCTGTCTGTTTATTTATGCCTGAATGGAGCGCCTCGGCTCTTGCATCGACTGAAAACGTGCCACGGGGATCTGCTTTCAACGAACATGAAATATCCTGGATAGTGCCCGCCGTGAGTAGAGACAAAATAAATCGTACCAAAGGAAAACTTTATGCAGAGAAGGCTCCTGTGGCTGCAGCTTCCCGGAGCAGGTTCGAGGCGAGGACGAAGATAACTTACGCTGACGGGAAGCTCTCGGCGGATCTGCAGGGCGCGGACATTGCCGATGTACTGACGAAGATCGGGCAGGTGGTCAATGCGCGGGTCGAGATCGGAGAGGGCTTGACGGGGAAAGTCACGACATCGTTTCAAAGCTTCAGCCTTCAAGACGGCCTGGCGAAGCTAATCAGTGGCGAGGGGGCGGGGATAATCGTCGGTTATGATCAGAAGGGAACCGTAACGTTCATCAAATTGTCCAGGAAAGCCGGAGGACAAGGCGCGAAGGTCGTGGCCGTCAAGAAGGTTAGGGCTGGCTTCTCGCAGCGAGATCTAGAAAAGTCCTTGAGTTTGGACAAAGTCAAGGAAATGATGAGTATTTTTCGCGATCGCGGGAAGCAGGATCAATGGGTGCTTGCGGCAAAACAAATCATGTATATCCGGATACCGGAAGCCAAGCCCTACCTCAAAGAATTGATCGACCACGAAGACGATTTCGTGCGAGATGAGGCCGTCCGAGAATATGTGAGACTGGTTGATGCGGAAGATGCTGATTTCATTCTTGACTTGGCGGAAGATAACAAATGGCAAAGGAGAGTGGCTGCCGCCTCTAGTGCCATGCCGTTGGTGGATGATCCGAGACAGATCCCGATATTGTTGAAAATGTTGGATGAGTTTGATGCGCTGCGCGAGGCGGCAATCGGCACCCTTGGCGTCAAGCGCTGCCAGGAAGCCGTGCCGGCTCTCAATAATTTGCTGAAAGTTGGGGACGCACATACCAGGGCCGGTGCAGCAGATGCCCTATACCTCATTACCGGGACCAAATACGACTGGATGACGCCCGCAGAGAGACGCGATTTGGCGCTGGACTCGCTGGCGGGAGGAAAGATCGTGATCGAAACTGGTAAATATACTCCGGGGGAGAGACGTGAGGCGGAAATACGTCTGCAACAGAAAAAGAGAGAATTTATTGAGCGTCTCCATCTGACGCCGGAGGAAACCCGCGAGTTCGAAATTCAGCTAGAGCAGCGCGAGAAATATGTGTTTGAAATGACCGGGATGCGGCGAACGGCGATAGGCGTGGGGGGGGGGGGGCGATGCGCGACATGATATTCAACAAGGGCATACGGTTCGCGTTAGCTGCAGCATTCAGCATGTTGCTGGATCCACAGATTAGCAATGCTTGGTGGAGTGTCCCCACCGGTGAGGAAAGTACCCATCATCGGCTGACGGTTGCCGGTGAAAATTATATTGCGGGCATGGGAGGGAACGCCGACGTAGCCGTAAGATATGGCACAGCCATCAGCAGCTGGACTTCAGGCTCGGAAGACGACGAAAGAGCGCATGCGAATGATGGGAAACGAAACGATGGGCCGATCATGCAATGGTGGCGCTATGCGTTGGAGCAATATCGTTATTTCAAGTTTTCTGGACCCGGCGATCCATTATCGACTGAGAAGCCCGGCGCCTACTACTATGTCGCTCTCATGGCGCATCTCACGGAGGATATGGGAGTTCCAGCTCATGCATACAATATTCCGCACGGATGGACGGGGGCGAGGGACAATATGGAGCAGATTGCTCATCTGTTCTATCCCAATATTAACCCACAGATTTTGTTTAGAGATCCAATCAAGGAGGTGGGTGAGAATTACGACAAGCTGAACCAGTTCACATTGGACAATACTGCCGGAGACTACTCATCGTGGCGCGGGTACTACAATAACAAGGGCAATTGTGGCTATTGGTATGGCGAACCTGATAAGCGGTTGTTGAAGGGCTACTACGCAGAGACCTGTGGCAGTTCGGATCGATTTCATTCCACATGGCCCATGACAACTAACGAACAGAAGGAAACAATACGGCTGCTTCTTGGGGCCTCGGAGGGGTACGGTGCGGGAGCGCTATTGGCTATATCCCGGTCCTTGCCGCCGTTGGTTCGCAATCTCACGATACCTACTATTAGCGGATTGTCATTAATCATCGATCCGATTCATGGGTCGAACATCACCTTTAAGATTCTTGAGAATCGTACCAGTGCCGTGCGGATCACTATAAAAGCTGTTGAAGCGGGTCAGCAATGCGATGAGACTGTCATTATCGCCAATGGTCAAGCCTGGAACAATGTGCTTTACCCACTCTCCGGACCATCCAACAGCACGGATCTGCCGTATGAGGCTACAATCACTCTAAACAACTGGAAGGGCGAAATCAGCGGGGGTGGGAGGCTCCCTGATGGGCCGTATTGGCTGGCGCTTGAAGTGACGGATCTGGATGGAAATGAGGTGAACCTCACGTTCGGTGATCTCAATCACAACGGAGTCTGGGACATCAATGAGGACGAAATATCAACCGGTGTCCCAAACACGGAGAACGATACGTGGCGCGGATTCGTGATTGATTCCACGCCTCCGGCCAAGCCGACCAATCCCAAGGTGTTGGGCGGCAACGGCAAGGCGCAAATCGCCTGGACGGCGCCCACGAACCCCAACGGGACTGCCATTGCCGATCTTGCCGGATACTGGATCTACTACGCGATCGGTTCGAACAACCCGAGCCGAGTTTGGGTAGCGGCACCGGCGACCTCCTACGAGTTGACACCTTTGACGAACGACAAGATCTATTTCGTTTGGCTGACCGCGCAAGACGAAATTGGCAACGAGAGCGAACCGTCGGCCACCGTCACCGTGAAACCCCTCAACGCTCTCTGGGTCCACGAGTCGGGCGGGCCGTCGGGGTCGGGCACGAGCATCAGGGACGCCTTGGCCGCGGCCAATTCCGGTTTGATCAAGACGGTCATGGTCGGACCCGGCAACTACTCGGAGCCTCAGCTGACCATCGGAAGACACACCATACCGTATGCTCCCGCCGCGATCACGCTCATGAGCGAACGCGGGCCGGCGGAGACGACGATAGATGGGCAGGCCGGCATCCAGATCGATGCTGCGGACGACAGCCGCATCATCGGGTTCACGATACGCGACGCTTCCCGCCAAGGAACCGGCATCGAATGCTTCTTCGATCAGGGCGTCCTCATCTCGAACAACATCCTCATCGCGAACAACATCGGCGTGTACGTCGGTGGGGCGATGGGACAGCAAGGGGCTCCTGAAACCTACATCGGCATCTACAACAACGTCTTCAAAGGCAACGTGAAAGGAATTGACGGCAGCAATTCCTATACAGCACAGACTCGCGTGTTCAACAACATCTTTCAAGACAACGACTACGCGATCGACCTCTTCAACGTGCACGTCTTCAACGTCCAATACAACGACTTCTTTCGAAACCTCCATGGAAACGGAGTTTTGGAAGAAGGCACCAGTGACGGCGAGAACGACGTCTCTCATAATTTCGATTGCTCCCCGAATTTCAAGGACACCTCTTCCAGTCCTCCTGACTATCATCTCGGGCAGGGTTCCTGCGCCCGAAACGCGGGAGCAAGCTTTGCCTTCACAGATCCTGTGACCAAGGCTGACGACCGATGGCAGGAGTGCGACCTGACGAAGAGCAGGGTGGATCTCGGGGCGTTCGGTGGACCGTTCGCATACGTTGACAATAACGGCAACCAGATTCCCGATTGCGATGAGTTACGCGGTATGCCGGTGGCCGTAACCATGCTGCAGAACACCGTGGATTACCCAATCTTGCTGACGGCTCTCAGCCCGCATTCGGCACCAGCAGCAAGCAGCATGGCCGCCCTCCTGGAGGCCGGCACTCCTCCCGATCTGGCATTCAACATCGTTTCTGGTCCGGATCACGGCACCCTCTCCGGAATAGCTCCGGCCTTGGCCTATTCACCTGCGCCGGGCTATTCCGGCGAAGACGCCTTCTCATTCACGGTCTCGGGTGAGATTGGCGTCAGTGAACCGGCGCTCGTGAGCATCGCCGTCAAGGCATCGAACGCCCTGCCGGTGGCGACGGATCGCACCATCCGGCTGAGGCCGAATTACTCGGTTGCCGTGCTACTCCAGGGGACTGACGCCGACAACGACGAGCTTACGTACTCCGTCGACTCCGAACCTTCCTGGGGAACGCTTCAGTGTCTCATGCCTCCTGACTGCGCCTTCCGGCCGGACCCGAATCTCGACGGAGCGGTGAGCTTCACCTACCACGTGAACGACGGTTTGGCAGACAGCCCTCCCGCGATCGTGCATCTGATCGTCGCCGACGAACCCGGCATAGAAGTTACCTCACCTGCGGGCATGTCGCCGCCGACCAACGCCACGTCGTTCACGATCACCTGGGCAGAAACCACTCCGGAAGCTAGCGGCATGATTTCGCTCTATCGGGATTGGGACGCCCAGGGTTTCGATGGGGAGCTGATCGTCTCCGACATGCCGGCGGCTGATCCGACCAATGCCTACACGTGGGACACGTCAGCCCTGAGTGATGGAACGTTTTATGTTTACGCTACCATCCAGGACGCCGGGGGCACCGCGCTTGCCTACGCCGCTGGACCATTGATCATCGATCGAACGGCGCCAAGCGTGTCGGCCGCGCCGCGCGGCGGGACGTACGGAGCGGCGCAATCGGTGACGCTCTCGGCAGACGAGCCCGCGACAATCTATGCGACAGTGGATGGCTCGGCGCCCATTCCGTCCTCGCCGAGCTACGGGGGACCGATCGTAGTGAGCGAATCGCTCACCCTGCGCTGGATCGCGGTCGACGCCGCCGGCAACCAGAGCGCCGAGGACAGCGCCGCCTATGTCATCGACACGGTGCCCCCTGCAGTGAGCATCGATCCATTGTCGGATCCCTGGCGGCAGGCTGCCGCGACCTTGATGGGGAGCATGGAAGCCGGCGCCACCGTGACCCTGGCGACGGACCAGCCGGCGAGTTTCGGACAAGTGAGCTACCCATCTTCCGGCACGTGGGCATGCGCGGTCTCAGGCCTCACGGACGGACCGGTGAGCTTCACCGCCACCGCCATGGATGGCGCCGGCCACACGGCCTCGGCGTCAATCGGGACAACGGTCGTCGTTGGGGTCAACCGCGCGCCCACGGTGCCGGTGCTCCTCGCCCCAAGGACACAGACACAAGTGCAGACACTGCAGCCGGAGCTCGCGGTGGAGAACAGCGTCGATCCCGACGGGGACGCGCTCGTGTGCGAGTACGAGGTCTACGCCGACGCCGGGATGCAGCAGCTTCTGCTCAGTTCGCCCTCCGTTCCCGCGGGCGAAGCCATCACCTCCTGGACGGTGGGCGCCGACCTGCCCGACAACGCGTGGCACTGGTGGCGCGCGCGCGCCTGCGACGGCCGCGGCGGCTGCTCCGATTGGGCCGAGGCGGCCTCCTTCTTCGTCAACACCGCCAACGACCCGCCCGCGCCCTTCCTCGTCAGCGCCCCGCAGCACGGCGCCGACGTGGCCGCCCTGGCCCCCGAGCTGGCGGTGACCAACAGCAGCGACCTGGACGGGGATGCGCTCAGCTACTCCTTCCTCGTGTACTCCGATGAAGGTCTCACGCAGCACGCCGCCTCGGTCACCGGCCTGTCGGCGGGCGCGGGAGGCACGACCACCTGGATCGCGGACCCGCCGCTGTCCGACAACACCTGGTATTTCTGGAAGGCCGTGGTCTCGGACGCGCACGGCGCCGCCACGGAAACGGGTGCGGCCGCCTTCTTCGTCAACCTGGCCAACGAGCCGCCCGGCACCCCGCAGCCGAGCTCGCCGGCGGAGGGCGAAGAGCTGGCGGCCCTGGCCGCCGATCTGACGGTGCTCAACGCCGCTGATCCGGAGGCCGACCCGATCAGCTACCTCTTCGAGCTGGATGCCGTCGAGACGTTCGACGGCCCCGCGTGGAGGAGCTCCGGCTGGCTCGGCGCGGGAATCGGGACCACCGCGTGGGCCCTCGCGGACCTGGCCGACAACACGCTGTATCACTGGCGGGTCAAAGCAAGCGACGGGCTCGTCGACAGCGACTGGGCCAAGCGCGCCTTCTTCACGAACACGGCCAACGATGCCCCCTCGGCCGTGACGCCGCTCAACCCCGGGGCGGAATCCTGGGCGGACTCGGTCACGCCGCGCTTGGACGTGTCTTCGGCAACCGATGCGGACCGGGACGCGATCGCGTACGTCTACGAGATCTACGGTGATCCGCCCCTGATGCCGCTGGCGCAAGCACAGACTCCGGAGGCCTTCTGGGTTTGCAGCGAGAGCCTTCCGGACAACGTCTGGTACACCTGGCGCGCCGCGGCGATCGATGAGCACGGGCTTGCCGGGCCGTGGAGCGCGCCCAGTCGCTTCTTCGTGAACAACAACGGAATCGACGACCCGCCGTCGATCACGGTCACCGAGCCGGCGGCCGACTACGCGCTGGCCGGAGGCAGCTTCGAAATCCGGTGGGTGGATGCCGACCCCGACTCGAACGCCGCTGTCTCGCTCTACTACGACTCCGACAGCGCGGGGGAGGATGGGACGCCGATCGCCAACGCTCTGGCGGAAGACCCCGACAGCGGAGACAATGACGCCTACGCCTGGGACGTCTCCGCGCTCCCGCCCGGCAGGTACTGGGTCTACGCCGCGATCACGGATGGGCCGACCACCCGCACGAGCTACAGCCTCGGCAGCGTGACGATCGACAGCCCGCCGGTGGCCAGTGCGGGCCCCGACCGCATGGGAACGGTCGGGCAGGTGCTGAGCTTCTCGGCGGGGGCCTCCACGGACCCCGACGGCATGATCGTCAGTTATTCCTGGAACTGGGGCGACGGCACAATCGACGGGGCCGGAGTCTCCGCGACGCACACCTACGCTGTCGCCGGCGCGTACACCGTGACCCTGACGGTGACCGACAATCTCGGGGCCGCCAGCACCGACACCGCCGCCGTCGCGATCAGCGCCGCGCCGGTGAACCTCGCCTTGAATCAGCCCGCCCGCGCCTCCTCGACGCAAAGCGGCTCCTCCCACACCGCAGCCAAGGCGGTCGACGGCAGCACCGCCACCTCCTGGATGAGCGACAAGTCATCCAAAGCCCAATGGGTGCAAGTCGACCTGGGATCGAGCACCAGCATCTCGAAGGTCAAGGTCTTCTGGCCGGCGACCTACTTTGCCCGGGCCTTCCGGATTGAAACCTCGACCAGCGGCACGTTCTGGACGACGCGGTACTCGACCAGCTCCAGCAACGGGAGCGTGACCAATGCCAACTTTGCAACGGTGAGCGCCCGCTTCGTGCGGGTCTACTGCACCGCTCCCAACGGCTCCCCCTACTACAGCGTGTCGGAGCTGGAGGTCTACAAGTAGGAACGCGGTGCGCCCTACCCGGGCTAACGAGGATCGCCGATCGTAACTATTCAGGAGGTATCCCGCCCCGGGAAGCGTCCCGAGATAACTGGGACGGAGTTGCCAACACCGGCGGTTGGCTGAGGACTACGTGGTGTTGTGCATCGGGATGAGGGGATCGGCGAGGAAGACGCGGCGTAATGCGTCGAGGGCGTTGATGCCGTTCTTCCTGGCTGTGGAGACGAAACCGCAGATGCGGCAGACCGGCGTCTCGGGCGGCATCGACCGCGTCCTTGATGTCCCGCAGGCGCTCGATCATGCTCTTGGCCCACCGCTGCTCCTGCTCCTCCCACAGAAAGGTCAGTTCACGCAAAAGGTGCGCGTTGCAGAAGGCGTGGTCGCAGTCATACTTAACGTAGGGTCCCAGAAGTTGTGGCCGGCGCGGCCGTGGAACTCGGGGAGGACGGCGGCGGCGTTCATGGCCTCACGGCCGCGGCGCTTGTGCGCGAAGTACCAAGTGAACCGGCGGGTCGAGGCCGCTCAAGACAGGTCAGGTCGCGACTGCAACCCGGGCGGGCGGTCGCCGGCCCTTATCCGGACCCGAGCAGTCTGAAGTCCGCCAGATCCGCGAACAACGACGCCACCCCCGCCAGCAGCGACAGGCGATTGGCGCGCACGTCCGGGTCGTCGGCCAGCACCATGACGCCGTCGAAGAAGCGATCGACCACCGGGCGCAACTCGGCGATCTTCCCCAGCGCGCCGCGGTAGTCGTGCCGGGCCACCAGGGCGTCGACGTCGGCACGGGCTGCGCCCACCGCCTCCGCCAGCTCACGCTCCACCGCCTCGACGCACCGGGCGGGATCGACTTCGCCGGCGAACCCGGGCGGGACGATGTTCGCCACGCGCTTGAACGTCACCGCGAGCGGCGCGAAGTCCTCGCGCCGTCGGATCTCCTCGAGCGCCTCGATGCGCCGCCTGACCTCGGGGAGCCGGTCGAAGCCGGCGGACAGGACGGCGCGGACCACGTCCACCGGCGAGCCCCCGGCCGTGTGCAGATTTTCGATGCGGCCGCGGAAGAACTCCAGGACTTCGAGGCGCAGCTGCTCGGGCGGGCGCGTGTGTTTGCCGGAGAGCGCGAGTATCGCGAAGTCGACCAGGCTCCGCAGGTGGATCGGCCAGGCGCGCTCGCCGAGGATGTTGATCACCGCCAGCGTGTGGCGGCGCAGCGCATAGGGATCCTCCGAACCGGTCGGCGCCATGCCAATGCCGAAGATCCCGCAGATGGTGTCCATCCGGTCGGCGACGGAGAGAACCGCCCCGAGCGCGCTTTGCGGCAGCGCGTCCCCGGCGAAGCGCGGCAGGTAGGCCTCGAGCAGCGCCTCGGCCACCGCGGGCTTCTCGCCGGCGTGCAGCGCGTAGTGCCGCCCCATGACCCCCTGCAACTCGGGGAACTCGCCGACCATGCCGGTCGCCAGATCGGCCTTGCAGAGGAAGGCCGCCCGCTCGGCGTCGGCTTCCGAAACGCCGTCGGCCTCGCGCGCCAGCCAGCGCGCCAGCTCCTTGATCCGTTCGACCTTCTCGAGGTAGGTGCCGAGCCGCTCCTGGTAGACGACGCTGCCCAGACCCGCGACGCGGCCGCGCAGCGGGATCTTCAAATCCTGCTCCCAGAAGAAGCGCGCATCGGCGAGCCGGGCGCGCAGCACCCGCTCGTTGCCGGCGCGGATCTGCCCCATGTCGGCGGCCTGCATGTTCGAAATCGTGATGAACCAGGGCAGCAGCGCGCCGTGCGCGTCCACGATGGTGAAGTACTTCTGGTGCGACTTCATCGCCGTGACCAGGACCTCGGGCGGCACGGCGAGGAACGCCGGTTCGAAGCCCCCGCAGACCGCCACCGGCCACTCGACGAGGTTCGTCACGTGCTCGAGCAGCTCCTCGTCGACGACGGCCGCGCCGCCCCGGGTCCGCCCGGCCTCCTCGACCTGCCGGCGGATCGACTCGCGCCGCTCGGCAGGATCCACAATGACCCGGGCCTCACGGATCTTCGCGAGGTAGTCGGCCAGGTCGCGGACCTCGAACTCCGCGGGAGCGAGAAAGCGGTGGCCGCGCGTGCGATTGCCGCTCTTGAGCCCCTCGAGGTCGAACTCGAGGACCTCGCCCCCGAACAGCGCCAGCACCCAGTGCAGCGGGCGCACGAACCGCAGCTCGCCTTCTCCCCACCGCATCGACTTCTGGAAACGCAGGCCGAGGATCCAGCCGGGAATCTCCTCCCGAAGGATCTCGGCGGACGGGCGCCCCGCTTCGCGCCTGATCGCGGCGAGGTACTCCCCCTTCGGCGTCTCCTTGACGAACAGGTCCGTCGGGTCGACCCCCTGGCCCTTCGCGAAGCCCGCGCCGGCCTTCGTCAGGGCGCCATCCGGACCGTAGGCCGCCTTCCTGGGCGGGCCGGTGACTTCGCTCACCAGATCTGGCTGCAGCGCGACGATGCCCGTCACCGCCAGGACGAGGCGACGCGGGGTCCCGAAGGTGCTCACCGGGCCGTGAGCGAGCCGCCGGCTTTCCAGGGAGGCGCGCGCCGCGGCGGCCAGTTCGTCCAGCGCCCGGGGTATGAACCGGGCGGGAATCTCTTCGGTGCCGATCTCGATCAGCAGGTCCATGACCGCGCTCATCTTCGCCCCCCCCTCACCCGGCGCTCTTGTCGCCCGGCGGGACGACGGTCGATTGCCCGGGAGAGGAGCCGAAGGACGGCCGCGCCGCGATGTCCGTGAGCAGCGGGAAGCCCAGGGACTCGCGCAGGCTCAAGTGGGCCTCGGCCGAGGCGCGCGCCAGCCGGCGCACCCGTTTGATGTACCCGGTGCGCTCGGTGACGCTGATTGCCCCGCGCGCGTCGAGCAGGTTGAAGGCGTGCGAGCACTTCAGGCAGTACTCGTATCCCGGCTGGACGAGCCCCTGGCCGACGAGCCTCAGACACTCCTTCTCGTAGGCGGCGAAGAGCGCGAAGAGCATCTCGGGGTCGCTCTGCTTGAAGTTGTAGGTCGAACCCTCGACCTCCTGGCGGTGGTGGACGTCGCCGTAGCGAACGCCGGGCGCCCAGACCAAGTCATAGACGTTGTCCACGCCCTGCAGGTACATCGTGAGGCGCTCCAGGCCGTAGGTCAGCTCGACGCTCACGGGTTTGCAGTCGATTCCCCCGGCCTGCTGGAAGTAGGTGAACTGCGTCACCTCCATCCCGTCGAGCCAGACCTCCCAGCCGAGCCCCCAGGCGCCGAGCGTCGGGGACTCCCAGTCGTCCTCGACAAAACGGATGTCGTGCACCTTCGGGTCGATTCCCAGCGCGTAGAGGCTGCCGAGGTACTGCTCCTGGATGTCCGCGGGCGAGGGTTTGATGAGCACCTGGTACTGGTAGTAATGCTGCAGCCGGTTCGGGTTCTCGCCGTAGCGCCCGTCGGTCGGTCGCCGCGAGGGCTGCACGTAGGCGGTCCGCCAGGGCTCGGGGCCGAGCGCGCGCAGGAACGTCGCCGGGTGAAAGGTACCCGCGCCGACTTCGCTGTCGAAGGGCTGGTGGATGACGCACCCCCGGCTGGCCCAGTAGGCCTCGAGGGTGAGAATGACGTCCTGAAACATCACGGCGTGGACTCCTTTCTCCCGTTCGGATCGCGCTGAGATGACGGTTTGTAGCAGGGAACTCCCCGCGCCGTCAAGATTCCCGGAACTTTTCCGGTCCTGCAGACTCAAATCGAGAGGGGGGATGAAAGTGTTTATTGACAAAACGAGGCTATCTAGCGGATAATCCTCTGCATTTACAAGGAGAAGGGGCAACCATGTTTGAGCGTTTCACCGAACGCGCCCGACGGGTGATCATCCTCGCGCGGGGCGAGGCCGAAAAATATCAGCACGAATACCTCGGCACCGAGCATCTGCTGCTCGGCATCGTCCGGGAGGGGACCGGGACCGCCATCGCGGTGCTCAAGACGCTGGAGTTCTCGCAAAAGCAGCTCGAGGCCGAACTCGTGGCGCGGATGCCGCCCACGGAGAATGTGCTGACGCTCGGCGAAATCCCCTTTTCGCCCCAGGCGAAGAAGGTGCTCGAACTCTCCGTCGAGGAGGCGCGTCTGCTCGGCCAGAACTACATCGGCACCGAGCACCTGCTGCTCGGCCTGGTCAAGGAGGACTCGGGCATCGCCGCCCAGGTGCTCAAGAGTTTCGGCCTCTCGCTGACGATGCTGCGCAAGGAGACGATCTCGCTGCTCAAGATCTCCTCCCCCAAGGCGAAGGAGGAGAAGAAGGAGACGCCGCTGCTCAACGAGTTCTCCCGCGATCTGACCAAGCTCGCGAGGGAGTCCAAGCTCGACCCGGTGATCGGCCGGGCCGACGAGATCGAGCGCGTCATCCAGATCCTCTCGCGCCGCACGAAGAACAACCCGGTGCTCATCGGCGAGCCGGGGGTCGGCAAGACCGCGATCGCCGAAGGCCTCGCCCAGCGCATCGTCTCCGGGCAGGTGCCCAAGACGCTGCTCGGCAAGCGCATCGTGCAGCTCGACCTCGGGTCCCTGGTCGCCGGCACCAAGTACCGCGGCCAGTTCGAGGAGCGGCTCAAGACGATCATGAAGGAGATCACCGAGACCCCGAACGTCGTGATCTTCATCGACGAGATCCACACGCTGGTCGGCGCCGGCGCGGCCGAGGGCTCGATCGACGCCTCCTCGATGCTCAAGCCGGCGCTCTCGCGCGGCGAGCTGCAGTGCATCGGCGCGACGACCCTCAACGAGTACCGCAAGCACATCGAGAAGGACGGCGCCCTCGAGCGACGCTTCCAGACGGTTCTGGTGCAGCCGCCGACGGTCGACCAGACGGTGCAGATCATCCAGGGGCTCAAATCGCGCTACGAGGCGCACCACCACATCAGCATCTCGGACGAGGCCATCCTCGCCGCGGCGCGCCTCGCGGACCGCTACATCACGGACCGCCACCTGCCCGACAAGGCCATCGACGTCATCGACGAGGCCGGCTCGCGCGCGCGGCTCAAGGAGATCACCCTGCCGCCCGAGCTGCGCCGCCGCGAGCTGGAAATCGAGGGGGTCACCGCCGACAAGGTCACCGCGATCCGGCTGCAGGACTACGAGAAGGCGGCGCGCCTGCGCGACACCGAGGGCCGTCTCAAGATCGAGCTGGAAACCGCCCGCGCCGCCTGGGAGAAGAAGCAGGACGAGATCGTGCCGCGCCTCGGCGAGGACGACATCGCCTACATCGTCTCCAAGATGACCGGCATCCCGACGGTCCGCATCGAGGAGCGCGAGACCGAGCGGCTGCTGCGCATGGAGGAGGAGCTGCACAAACGGATCGTCGGCCAGGACGAGGCGGTGACCGCGGTCGTGCGGGCGATCCGCCGCTCGCGCGTCGGCCTCAAACCGCAGAACAAACCGATCGGCTCGTTCATCTTCCTCGGCCCCACCGGCGTCGGCAAGACCGAGCTGGCGCGGGCGCTCGCCGGGGTGCTCTTCAACGACGAGCGCGCACTGATCCGCCTCGACATGTCGGAGTACATGGAGAAGTTCAACGTCTCGCGGCTGACCGGGGCCCCGCCGGGGTACGTCGGTTTCGAGGAGGGCGGGCAGCTCACCGAACAGGTGCGCCGGCGCCCCTACAGCATCGTGCTCTTCGACGAGATCGAGAAGGCGCACCCGGACGTTTTTAATATTTTGCTACAGGTGCTCGACGGCGGGCAGCTCACCGACAGCTACGGTCGCACCGTTTCGTTCCGCAACGTGGTGCTGATCATCACCTCGAACCTCGGCACCCGCGACCTGCACCGGGGCGGCGCCGGTCTCGGCTTCGCCTGCGGACCGGAGGGCTGCGAGAACGTCAAGGCGCGCTCCCAGGTCATGGACGAGGTCAAGAAGACCTTCAACCCCGAGTTCATCAACCGGATCGACGACATCGTGATCTTCCACACGCTCACGCGGGAGCACATCCGCCAGATCGTCGAATTGCAGATCGGCCAGCTCAACGTCCAGCTGGCCGAGAAGGGCTTCGCGCTGCGCCTGGAGCCCGCGGCGACCGAGTGGCTCATCGAGAAGGGGTTCGACCCCGCCTACGGGGCCCGGCACCTGCGTCGCGCCATCCAGACGCACATCGAGGACCCGCTGGCCATGGAACTTTTGCGCCACGACTTCCGGGGAACCGAAGAGCTCCTCGCCGCGCTGGAAGACGGCCGCATCGTCTTCCATGTGAAGGCGGGGGTCTGATGCGGCTGCGTAGCCGCAGCATCCGGTCGCTGCTCGCCGCTTCGATCCTCGCGCTGCTGGCGGCCGCGCCGGCGGGCGCCGAGGATGCGTCGGCGCCGGCGCCCGAGATTCGCGAGATCGTCATCGCCGGCACCCGGATGGTCGAGCAGGCGACGGTGCGCGCGCGCATCGGCAGCCGCGAGGGAGCGCCTTACGACGCCGAACAGGTCTCCCGGGACGTGCGCTCGCTGTTCGAGCTCGGGTCGTTCGAGGACATCAAGGTCGACGCCGAAGCCTTCGAAGGCGGGATGCGCGTGACGTTCCGGGTCGTCGAGCGCCCGCTGGTGAGCGTTCTTGCGATCGAGGGCAACAAGGAAATCAAGACCGAAGACCTGCGCGAGAAGGCCGCGCTGCCGCTCACGGTGCCGTACAGCCCGATCGCGGTCGCCGCGGCGGTTGAGCGGATGCGGGCGCTCTACCGCGAAAAAGGGTACTACCAGGCCCTGGTGCGCACGGCGGTCGAGCCGGCCGGCGAAGGCCGGGTGCGGATCAAGGCGGTCGTCGAGGAGGGCCGGAAATATCGCCTCGTCGAGATTTCGCTGAGCGGCGTCAAGTCCATCCCCGTGAGCAAGCTGCTCGGCGAAATGAAGACCGAGCCCTGGACGATCTTTTCCTGGATTTCGGGATCCGGCAAGCTCCAGCAGGATGTGCTCCAGGAGGACCGCCAACGGATCGTCAGCTACTATCAGGACCGCGGCTATCTCGAGGTGCGCGTCGGCGAGCCGGAGGTCGCCGTCGACGACACCGGCAGGGTCGTGCGGGTCGCGATCCCGGTGACCGAGGGCCTGCAGTATCGCCTCGGCGTCATGACGCAGGAGGGCGACGATTTCCTGTCGCTCGAGGAGATCAGGCGTTTCGTCGGCCTCCAGGAGGGCGAGATCTTCCGCCGCTCCGCGTTCGCCCAGGGCCTGTACGCCATGAATCAGCGCTACGCCAGCCGCGGCTTCGCCTTCGTGAAGCTGGATTACGCCACGAAACTCGACCCGGAGAAACGGACCATCGACGTGACTTTTCTCGTCGAGCGCGGTCCGGAGGCCCGCTTCGGCAGGATCTCGGTCAGCGGCAACGTCTCGACCCGCGACAAGATCGTGCGCCGGGAGCTGACCTTCAGCGAAGGGGAGATCTTCAACAGCGAAGCCCTGCGCCGCAGCCGTCAGCGGGTGACGAACCTCGGGTTCTTCGACGCCGTCGAAATCGTGCCCCGACCGCGGGGCGACGACGTGATCGACATCGACATCGAGGTCAAGGAGCGGCTCACGGGCGCCATCACGTTCGGCATCGGCTACAGCTCGGAGGACAAGCTCACCGGCCAACTGCGCGTCTCGGAGAGCAACCTGTTCGGGCGCGGGCATTCCCTGGCGCTGACCTTCGAGAAATCGCCGGTGCGGACGAATTACTCGCTCAGTTTCACCGAGCCGTCGCTCTTCGACAGCGCCTGGTCCGCCGGGTTCTCGATCTACGACACGATGCGCGAGTACGACGAGTACGACCGCAAGTCGATCGGCGGTCGCCTGACCTTCGGGCGCAGCCTCGGCGAGTACATCCGCTCGTTCGTCAGCGTCAAGCACGAGACGGTGACCGTGAGCGACATCAACGAGGAGACCGCGTCGAACTACATCAAGGAACAGTCCGGCCAGCGGTCGACCAACAGCCTGCGGCTCTCGCTGGTGCGCGACACGCGCGACAACTTCATGAATCCGACGCGCGGCAACCGCACCTCGGTCTCCGGCGAGTACGCCGGCGGGCTGCTCGGGGGGGACAACTATTTCACGAAGTACGAGCTGGAGCAGAGTTCCTACGTGCCGCTGCCCGCGAAACTTGTGGGCATGGTCCACGGCGAGTACGGCAATATCCAGGGCTTCGACGGGCGCACGCCACCGATCTACGAGAAGTTTTTTCTCGGCGGCATCCTGTCGATGCGCGGCTTCCCTTCGCGTTCGGTCGGCCCGAAGGATGAGAACGGCGACCCGAAGGGCGGTTTCCAGCAACTGTACTTCAACACCGAGATCATCCTGCCGATCGCCCCGGCCCAGGGGTTCAATCTCGTGCTGTTCGTGGACGCGGGCAACGCCTGGGACCAGGGCGATGCGATCTCGATCCGCGATTTCCGCGAAAGCGCCGGCTTCGGCATCCGCTGGATGTCCCCGATCGGTCCCTTCCGCCTCGAGTGGGGCTATATCCTGGACCGCAAGGAGGGGGAGCCGAAGTCGGACTGGGCCTTCATGATCGGCAACTTCTTCTAGATCGTTACGGCCGCTGAAAAGGGCCCATCTGCGGCGTCAGGCGCCTGGACCATTCCGAGCTGCCTCTCCGTTCCTTTCAGGCCCATCTGCTGCGGCTGGTCATCCTCCCCGCTGCGGGTGTATCGTAGCAACATTGGCGATTTTCGGGAGGTGACTTCGTGACGCTCGAACGTCTGGCGGGCCGGCAGACCATCACCGCGCGGGCGCTGCTCGCCGGGCACCACATCAACGTGCGCGCGCTCGAGTCGTTCACCCGGCTCGCTTCCGCGCCGCTCGTCGTCGAGGCCGGCGCCGGCGGCTGCGCGATTCTCTTCCGTTACGGCGTCGTCGTGCTCTTCGGCCTCGACGCGGCCGAGTCCGGGGCCTTTCTCGAGTCCCTGCTGCCCCTGGTGAGCGAGGCGTATCCCGCCGTTGAGAGCGAGGAGATCGAGGTCGCCCTCGCCCCCGGCGCCGAGGAGCGGATCGTCGACGGCCGGCTCGCGCTGCAGGCCTTCGACGCCGAGCGACTGCAGGTGGTCGCCGACGCGCTGGCCAAGAGCACCGTGCTCGCCCACTACGAGACGACGGTCGCCGCGGTCTTCGACGAGATCGAGCCCCTGGCCGAGGACCTGCGCGAGCGGGGCCGCTCGCGCTTCCACGGGCGGCAACTGCTGCGTCACATCGGCCGGACGCTCGACATCCAGCAGCGGATGGTCGGGCGGGTCGAGGTCGAGGAGAAGCCGGAAGCCCTCTGGGAACGCGCCGACCTGGAGCGGCTTCACCAGCGCCTGGTCGAGGAATACGAACTGACGGAGCGCCACCACGCGCTCGAGCGCAAGCTCGATCTGATCGCGCGCACCGCAAACACGCTGCTCACGCTGCAGTACAACCGGCGCAGCCTCCGGGTCGAGTGGTACATCGTCGCGTTGATCGTGATCGAGATCATGATCACTGTCGGCGAACTGCTGCATCGTTGACCCGGGCGCGGCTCGAAGTCGTTCTGCGCCCTGGCGGTGCGGGTGCGGTAACCCTTCATTGAACGGTGGCCCGATCCGTGCCGTTTGCCCTGAGCCGTGAGCTTGTCGAACGGTCGAAGGGCGCTTGTCTGAAGACTTTCCGTTCGTGGTTCGACAGGCTCACCACGAACGGGAAAAGCTAGCGCACTTCACTGAAGGCCTGCCGTGTACGCGGGTACTCCTTTCGCAAACGAACATGGCGGGTTATAATGCGATTTTGTATCGGTTATGGATTGGGGCTGACGGTCGCCCCGTGGTGCGAACACGAAAGGAGCCTCCATGCACGTGCCCGCCAGAATCGCCGCAGCGGCCGCCCTCTGCATTCTGCTCGCCGCCGGGACCGCCGCGGCCCAGGAAACGGTGAAACTCGCCTTCATCGACATGCAGAAGGCCCTCAACGAGTCCAAGTCCGGCAAGAAAGCCCTCGGCGAGCTGCAGAAGCTGATGGAGGAGCGCAAGGGCGGTTTGCAGAAGCAGAAGGAAGCGCTCGAAAAGAAAAAGGACGAACTCGACAAGCAGGGCCTGCTGCTCAACGAGGACACGCGCAAGACGCGGGAGAGCGAGGTCCGGACCCTGGAGCGCGATTACAGCCGCACCTTGAGCGACCTCAAGGAGGAGTTCGGGCGCCGCGAGTCCGAGTTCACCGACGGCATCCGCAAGGATCTGCTCAAGGTGATCGAGAAGATCGGCAAGGAGGGGAGCTACACCCTCGTGCTCGAGAAGCAGTACAGCGCGATTCTGTACGCACCGACCACCATCGATCTGACGGAGACGCTCATCAAGCGCTATGACGCCGAAGGCGCCAAGTAGCGCAGCGGGGCCGCGCGTCACCCTCGCGCAACTCGCCGAGCGTTCGGGGGGACACGCCGAGGGGGATCAGGGGTTCGAACTCAGCGGCGCGGCCGGGCTCGCGGAGGCCGGACCGCAGGACGTGAGCTTTGCCGAGGGCGTGCGGCAGCTGCCCGCCGCGGCCGCCGGAAAGGCCGGGGCGTTCTTCCTGCCCGCGGGGCTCGAACTCCCCGGCCGCAACTTGATCCGCGTCGACAACCCGCGGCTCGCATTCGCGGGGGCGCTCGCGCTCTTTCACCCGGCGGCACACCCGCCGGCCGGGATCCACCCCTCGGCGGTGATCGAGCCGGGGGCCGTGGTGGACCCGACCGCCTCGGTAGGCGCCTTCTGCTACATCGGCGCGCGGGCCCGCATCGGCGCCCGCGCCGTGCTGCACCCGCACGCCCACGTCGGTTCCGAAGCCGCGATCGGCCCCGAGACGCTGCTGCATCCCGGGGCGATCGTGCTCGAGCGCGTCACCCTGGGGGCGCGAGTCATCGTGCATCCGGGGGCGGTCGTCGGCAGCGAAGGCTTCGGCTTTGTCTTCGACGGGCGCGCGCACCGCAAGATCCCGCAGGTCGGCACGGTTGAGATCGGCGACGACGTCGAGATCGGCGCCGGCACGACCGTCGACCGCGCCACCACCGGCGCGACGCGGATCGGCCGCGGGACCAAGATCGACAACCTCGTGCAGATCGCCCACAACGTGACGATCGGCGAGCATGCAATCATCGTCTCCCAGTGCGGGATTGCCGGCAGCGCGAAGATCGGCGACGGGGCGGTGCTCGCCGGCCGGGTCGCGCTCGCCGACCACGCAGTCGTCGGTTCCGGCGCCCGCGTCGCCGCACGGACCTCGGTGCTCCGGCACGTCGACCCCGGCGCCACCGTCGCGGGCTACGGCCCGCAGCCGCTCCGCGATTTCCTGAAGTGCCAGGCGATCTTCGAGCAACTGCCGCACCTGCGCCGGCGGCTGGCAGAAATCGAAAAACGCCTCGCGGCGGCCGAAGCCGCCGCGGGCATCCCGAACGAACAGGGGAGGTAGCCGAGTCATGCTCTACGACGTGCGCAAAATCATGGACAAGATCCCCCACCGCTATCCGTTCCTGCTCTTCGACCGCGTGATCTCCATCGAAGGCAGGAAACTGGTGGCCATCAAGAACGTCACCATCAACGAGCCCTTCTTCGCCGGTCACTTCCCCGGGTTCCCGATCATGCCGGGCGTGCTGATCGTCGAGGCGATGGCGCAGGCCGGCGGCTTTCTCGCAATGCACCTGCTCGGCGAGGACGTGGGCGAGCGCAAGGTCTTCTTCCTGACGATCGATCGCGCGCGTTTTCGCAAGCCCGTGGTCCCCGGCGACCAGCTGCGCTTCGAGATCGCCATCGAACAGCGCCGGGGCACGATCTGGCGCGTCGACGGCAAAGCCTTCGTCGGGGACACCCTCGTCTGCGACGCAGTGCTCCAGGCGATGATCGCCAAGGACAAGGGGGACGCGTGATGGCGGGGGTCCACCCCTCGGCGCTCGTCGACCCCGGGGCCCGGCTCGGCGCCGGGGTCGAGGTCGGCCCCTTCGTCGTGATCGGCCCCGGCGTCGTCCTCGGGGAGCGCGTGCGCGTCGAGCACCACGCCTCCGTGCTCGGCCCGTGCACCATCGGCGCCGACACGCACGTCTTCCCGTTCGCCTCGATCGGATCGCCGCCGCAGGACCTGGGGTACCGGGGCGAGCCGACGCGCCTGGAGATCGGCGAGCGCAACGTCTTTCGCGAGTTCGTCACGGTCAACCGCGGCACGGTCAAGGGCGGCGGCCTCACGCGCATCGGCAGCGACTGCTTCTTCATGGCGTACGCCCACGTGGCGCACGACAGCACGATCGGCAACCACGTGATCATGGCGAACTGCGCCGCGCTGGCCGGCCACATCCGCATCGACGACCACGCCATCCTCGGCGGCCTGGTCGCCGTGCACCAGTGGGCGCGGATCGGGCGCATGGCGATGATCGGCGGTGTCAGCGGCGTGGCGCTCGATGTCCCCCCCTTCTGCATCGCCTCGGGCGAGCGCGCGAAACTCTACGGGCTGAACCTCGTCGGCCTCAAGCGCCACGGCTTTTCGGAGGAACGCATCGCCGCCATCAAGAAGGCCTACAAACTCCTCTTCCGCGACGGGCGCACGCTGAAGAACGCCATGGACGCCGTCGAGAGCCAGCTCCCCGCCTCGCCCGAAGCCGCGGAGATGCTCGAGTTCATCCGCACCACCAAGCGCGGCGTCACCCGTTGAGCAGCCGGCGGCCGGTCTCGTGAGCAGCCCTGAGCCCGCGAGCGGGCGCGCCGTCGGCCTGATCGCCGGCCGCGGCGAACTGCCCGTGATCGCCGCGCGCACGCTGCGCGCGGACGGCCACCGAGTGGTGGCCGTCGGTTTCGACGAACCGACCCGCCTCGCCCTCGCCGACGCGGTGGACGTCTACCACGACCTGCGCCTCGGCCAGGTCGATAAGCTCATCCGCGCTTTCAGAGACGCCGGTGTCGCCTCGGCGCTGCTGCTCGGCAAGGTCCACAAGGCGCGGACGTTCAGCGACTTCCGCCCGGACCTGCGCGCCGCGAGAATCTGGATGAGCCTGTCGGACCGCCGCGACGACACCATCCTGCGCGCCGTGGTCGACGAACTGGCCCGCGAAGGTATCGTCGTCGAGGAGGCCGGCCGCTGGCTCGGCGCGCTCTTCGCAAGACCGGGAAGACTCTCGCATCGCGAGCCGGACCGGGACGAGCGCGCCGACATCGCCTTCGGTTTCCGCCTGGCGCGCGAGATCGGCCGCCTCGACATCGGCCAGACCGTAGTCGTCAGGCACCTGGCGCCGGTCGCGGTCGAGGCGCTCGAAGGGACGGACCTGACGATTCGACGCGGCGGCGAGGTCGCCGGCCCGGGTGTCGTCGTCGTCAAGACCGCCAAGCCCGACCAGGATTTCCGCTTCGACGTGCCGGTCGTCGGACTCGAGACTGCGCGCTCCGTGGTCGCCGCACAGGCTGCCGTGCTCGCGATCGAAGCCGGGCGCACGCTGTTCGTGCAGCGCGAGGAGACCCTGGCGCTGCTGGACGCCAACCGCGTGGCGCTGTGGGGCTGCACCGAGGCCGATGCCCGGGCCTGAGATCTTCATCTCGGCCGGCGAGGTTTCGGGTGACCAGCACGCCGCGGCGCTGCTGATGGAACTGAGGCGAATGCGACCCGATCTCGCGGCGTGGGGAGTCGGCGGACCGTGCCTCGCGGCCGCCGGCCAGCAGCAGGTCGCCGGAATCGAACAGCTCTCGCTCGTGGGCATCACGGAGGTCCTCCCGAAGCTCGGTTCGATCCTGGCCCTGTTGCGCCGGCTCCGCGGCGAACTGGCGCGGCGTCGGCCCGCCGTCGTGGTGCTCGTCGACGCGCCGGATTTCAACCTGCGTCTGGCCCGGGCGGCGCACGAACTCGGCTTGCGCGTCGTCTACTTCATCACGCCGCAAGTCTGGGCCTGGCGCCGCGGCCGGCTGCGGGACATCCGTCGGACGGTCGACCTCGCGCTGTGCATCCTGCCCTTCGAGGAGGCGTTCTTCAAAGAGGCCGGTATTCGCACCGAATACGTCGGACACCCGCTCGTCGACCTCGTCCGCCCTTCGGCGCCGCAGCAGGCGCTGCGCGCCGATCTGCAGCTCGACGCTGCGCGTCCGGTAGTCGCGCTGCTCCCCGGCAGCCGCCGCGGCGAGGTCCGCGCACTGCTGCCCTCGCTGCTGGGGGCCGGCGCGCTGCTCTCCCGCCGCAGGCCGCGCCCGCAGTTCGTCGTGCCCGCGGCCTCCCCCGCGGTGCGGCCGCTGCTCTCGCCGCTGAGCGCCGAACCGATCGCCGCCCGCATCGTCGAGGGGCGCGCCTGGGATTGCCTCGCCGCGGCCGACGCCGCCGTCGTCGCGTCGGGGACGGCGACGCTGGAGACCGCGCTCATCGGCACGCCTTTCGTCGTTGTCTACCGGGTCTCCCCGCTCTCGCACGCGATCGCGAAGCGTCTGATCCGCGCCCGCTGGGCGAGCCTGCCGAACCTGCTTCTCGGCGAGCCGGCGGTGCTCGAATTGCTCCAGTACGAGTGCCGCCCCGAAACCATCGCGGCGGAGATCGAACGTCTCCTCGACGACCCCGCGGCCGCGGCGCGGCTCCGGGAAAAATGCGGCAAGGTCAGCGCCCTTCTCGGACCGGGGGGCGCGGCCGCGCGTGCCGCCGCCTCCATCGCCCGCTATGCCGACTGGTAGCAGGCCGCTGAAAACGGCCCATCTGCGGCGTTGGGCTTCGCCCTTCGTCACTGCGGCGTACGACTTGTACGCCTCATTCCTCAGGGCTCGCCCGCCTTGCACCTGGACCCTTTTGAGCGGCCTGCCCCGCAACGGGTTTTCCGGTAAACTGTTAGAATTCCAGCTGAGGCACTGAACAGACTAGGGAGAGATAATGAGCTCACGAAAGAAAACCGGCACCATCCTCGAGCAGACCCGCCGGGGAGAGACCCCCGCGGCCGTGCTGGCCGTGGCCCGCCACGAAGGCGTCGACCCCGATGTCGTCCGCGCCGGCGTTGCCGCCGGGACGATCGTGATCTGCCGTTCGGGCAAGGCACGCGGCGCCCGTCCCCTCGGCGTGGGCGCCGGTCTCTCGATCAAGGTCAACGCCAACCTCGGGACTTCCCAGGCGCGCTCGGGGCTCGAGGCCGAACTGGCCAAGCTCAAGGTCGCCGTCGCCGCGGGCGCCGATGCGGTCATGGACCTCTCGACCGGCGGCGATCTCGACCTGATCCGCGCCGCGATCATCAAGGCCAGCCCGGTCTCGGTCGGCACGGTGCCGGTATACCAGGCCGCCGTCGACACGCTCGCGCGCCACCCCGGGCGTCTGGACCGGATGACGCCCGACGCCCTCTTCGACGCGATCGACCGGCACGGGCGCGACGGCGTCGGCTTCGTCACGGTGCACTGCGGACTGACCCTCCAGAGCCTCGGCCACGTGCGCACCCAGGGGCGCATCCTCGGCATCGTCAGCCGCGGCGGGGCGTTCATAGCCGAATGGATGCACCGCCGGGGCGCCGAAAACCCGCTGTACGCCGACTACGACCGCCTGCTGGAGATCGCCCGCCGGCACGATCTGGTTCTGAGTCTCGGCGACGCGCTGCGGCCCGGCTGCGGCGCCGACGCCACCGACCGCGCGCAGGTGCAGGAACTGGTGATCCTCGGCGAACTGGTGCGGCGTGCCAAGGCGGCCGGCGTCCAGGCGATGGTCGAGGGCCCCGGGCACATGTCGATGGAGCAGATCCAGGCGAACGTGCTGATCCAGAAGCGGGTCTGCGAAGACGCGCCGTTCTACGTGCTCGGGCCTCTGGTCACCGACATCGCGCCCGGCTACGACCACATCACCGCGGCGATCGGCGGCGCGCTCGCCGCCTGGGCCGGCGCGGACTTCCTGTGCTACGTGACGCCGGCCGAGCACCTCGGCCTGCCGGGGATCGAAGACGTGCGCCAGGGGGTCATCGCCTCGAAGATCGCCGGCCACGCCGCCGACCTGGCCCGCGGCAACGCCGCCGCCCGTGAGCGCGATCGTGAGTTCTCCCGCTGCCGGCAGGCCCTGGATTGGGCCGGGCAGGAGCGGCTCGCCCTCGACCCCTCGACCATCGCCGCGCGCCGGGCCGGCGGCGAATTGCCGAGCGGGGACGTCTGCACGATGTGCGGGCCGTACTGTTCGATCAAGGGGATGCGCGAGGTCCTGGGAATGAATCCCGCAACGGGAACGAAGTCCAAGGCCCCCCCCGCACGGTCACCCGCATCCAGGAAATTTCCTAAGTATTAGCTGCCCGGCCCGATCGGGAGCGGATTTTTTCGCTCCTGCAAGGCAGGTGCGAAGCGTGCGCGGAGGCGCACTCGTGTGCGCCGCACAAGCAACGCGAGCACCAACGCCGCAGGGGCGAAAAAAGCCCTCCCCAGCGGGTCGGGCTAACGGGACTTGAGGGGGTCCGTCCTGAAGTCGTAGACGATTTCGCCGGGCTTCACGAGCCCGAGCTTCTCGCGCGCGGCGAGTTCGTACGAGGCGCGCCCCTCCTTCATGTCGCGCAGTTGCCGGCGCAGCGTCGCATTATCGCTTTCGATCTCGCGGACCTTCTGCTCCAGGACGACGTGATCGCGATCGAGCGCGCGGATCTTGAAGACTCCCTGGTCACCGAACACCGACAGCAGCAGCAGCACGAAAGCGCAGCCGCCCATCACACAGAGCACCAGCAGACCATGGTGCTGGCGCCAACGCGGGGCGCGAAGCGACGCGCGCGGTTGTCTTTGACCCGTGGACATGGCTTGATGCTACCAGATTTCAAACTTCCGCCGCAATCCGCGGCCGTGCTCACGCACCGCGAGGCGGGGATGCGGCGGGTCCGCGCGGCGCGCGTATCTGCGGCGTGCGCGGCGGCGGCGGCGCCTTGGCGATCGTCCAGCGGCACCGCATGCAGCGCGCGGCCTCGGCAACCGCGTCGCGCTCCGGGTAGACGTGGCAGATCTCGCAGAAGCTGGTGCAGCGCTCCGCCGGCTCCTCCATCGCCATCTGGTTGCGTCGCCGCAGCTCGGGCGTGTCGGCGTAATTGGTGAACCGGACGCGACGCATCCGGTTCCAGTGCGGCAGGCGCGTGTAGCGCACTTTGCCCAGCGCGCGGTAGAGCTCCTCGGCCGCCTGGTAGCCGGCGGCAATCGCCTGGATCACCGAGGCCGGACCCGACAGGTAGTCCCCGCCGTAGAGCACCGGGATGGCGAGCCCCGCGGCCGGCGGGAGGCGCCCCACGAAGGCCCCCTTCCGCAGCGGGGTGCGCGACGGCGGGACGGGAAAGACGCCGTAGTCCGGAGAGGAACCGACCGCTGTGAAGACCGTTGCCGCCGGGAGCGTGAATTCCGTCCCCTCCCAGAGGACGGGACGGATGCGCTTCTTCTCGTCCAATTCGATGCGTTGCACGCGCTTGCACAGCGCGGACACCACGCGCCCGTTATCGACCTCGAAGGAGATGGTGGCGCTCGCCGGCACGAGCATCACCCCTTCGGCGAGCGCCTCGTCGCACTCCCAGGTGTGGGCGGGCATGGTCTCGCGCGACTCGAGGAAGATCACGCGCACTTCGGAGGCGCCCAGGCGCAGCGCCGTCTTCGCGACGTCCATCGCGACGTTGCCCCCGCCGATGACCAGGGCCGGGCCGGTGAGCGGCTGCGCGGCGTCCTGCTTGGCCTGCTTGAGCAGTTCCAGTCCGTCGAGAAATCCCTGCTCGGGCGGTCCGCAGTGCGGCAGCCGCACGGTGCGCTGGCAGCCGAGGGCGAGGTAGGCGCCGGCAAAGCCCTCGACGGCGAGATCCGCCAGCTGAAAATCCCGGCCGAGTCGCTTGCCGAAGCGCGTCTCGATTCCCGCATCGAGCATCGCCGCGACCTCCCGCCGGTAGATCTCCCGCGGCAGTCGATAGTCCGGGATCGCGGCACCGGGCATCCCTCCCGCCTCGGCCTCGGCCTCGAACAGCGTCACCGGAAAGCCCATGATCCGCAGCACCAGCGCCGCCGACAGCCCCGAGGGGCCGCCGCCGACGACGGCGATCTTCTCGGGAAACACCGGCTGCACTGGCGCCGCCGCGCGATAAAAGTCCCGGACCTCGCCGTAGTGGCCGTCGGCGACGAAGCGCTTGAGGGCGCAGATCCCGATCGCATCGCCCTCGCGCCCGCGCCGGCAGTCCTTCTCGCAGGGGTGGTGGCAGACGCGCCCGATGCTCGCCGGCAGCGGGCACAGGTGCATGATCTGCTCGAGCGAGGCGAGAAAACGGCTTTCGCGGATGTGGGTCACGTAATGCATGCAGGCCAGGTGGGCCGGACACGCCTCCTGACAGGGCGGCTGCACCTCGGCCTGCCCGCGGGCGGCATCGAGCGCGGCGATGACCCAGATGATCGCCAGCGCGCCCAGGGTCATCCAGCGTCCGAGGTTGGGCTCGACTTGGAGCAGCGTGTAATAGGCGCTGCCGACCGCGAGGATCACGAGGAAGAACAGCCCGCCTGCGGGATGCGCGGACCAGGCGTGTCCGAAACCCGGGAGCAGCAGGGAAAGCAGCGAGCCGAAACGGCGGCGGGGTCGATCCTCCGCTGCGCGAATGAATCGCTCGCGCAGATCGAGCTGCCCGACGCAGCGGCGGCAACGAAAGGATCGCCGCTTGTTGACGACCGTGCAGTAGTGGCACTCCGCGAATCCCGGCGGGACCACGACCCCGGCCGTACCCCCGGCCACGGCGGGCCCGGCGCCCGCCGGCCGGGTCTGTCCCGCCTGCGCATTCACGGGGTGGAATGATACGGCGTCCCGCGGCACGCGGTCAAGGACGGCGTCGCCCTACTTCTTGAGGTCCTGCACCGCGTCCTTGATGTTCTCACCGGCCTTGTCGACTGTCTTGCCGGCTCGCTCGACGGGACCTTCCTTCTTGCAGCCGGACAACCCGACGACCATCACGCAGATCGCTGCCGCAGCAACCAGACTCGTTCCGAACCTCTTCATGGGCCGCTCCTTTGGTGAATGGTTGACTCTGTTCGATACGGTACCACATTCGAGGCCTCCACAAAACGGCGGCGGCCGGCAGGCGCGGATGTCCCATTTCCAACGGCCCTCGCGGGTGGTAGAATGGACTGGTTTTGGGACTTAACCGGGGAGCGTGCGATTGATGGAGACCGCGAGCATCGGCGTCGTCGGCGGCAGCGGCCTGTACCAGATGAAGGCTTTCACCGACCAGACGAGCGTCCAGGTCAGCACCCCGTTCGGCCTGCCCTCCGATGAAATCGTCGTGGGCACTCTCGCGGGCAGGCGGGTCGCGTTCCTGCCGCGTCACGGCCGCGGCCACCGGCTGCTGCCCTCGGAGATCCCCTATCGCGCCAACATCCACGCGCTGCGCCAACTCGGGGTCCGTCACCTGATCTCGGTCTCCGCGGTGGGGAGCATGCGCGAGGCGATCGCCCCGGGCCACATCTGCCTGCCCGACCAGTTCATCGACCTGACCCAGGGGCGCCCGCGCACCTTCTTCGGCGGCGGCGTCGCCGGCCACCTGCCCTTCAACAAGCCGGTCTGCGCCGACCTCGCCGAGGTGCTGCACCGCGCCGGAAAGAAAGCCGGCGCCGTGCTGCACGTCGGCGGCACCTACCTCTGCATCGAGGGGCCGCAGTTCTCGACGCTGGCCGAGTCCAACCTCTACCGCTCCTGGGGCGTCGACGTCATCGGCATGACCAACCTCCCCGAGGCCCGCCTCGCGCGCGAGGCCCAGATGTGCTACGCGACCGTCGCCCTGGCAACCGACTACGACTGCTGGCATGAGACCGCGGAGGTTTCGATCGAGCAGATCCTCAGGATCATCGACCAGAATGTCGGCCTGGCCCAGGAGATCATCCGCCGCGCGGTGGCGATGATTCCCGACGGGGGCGACTGCGGCTGCGGCAGCGCCATCGCGCACGCGATCATCACCGACAAGTCGCTGATCCCCTTCGAGGCGCGCCGGCGCCTTGGCCTGCTGCTCGGCCGCCACCTCGACTGAGCCGGGCGAAACTGCGCTATGGAACAGACGGAACGTCGTCAGGGGGTGGCCTGGGGGATGGCCCTGGCCATCTGCGTCGTGGTGCTCGCCCTGGATCAGGCGACGAAAGCCTGGGTGCTCCAGAACCTGCCGGGGAGGCCGCCGCTGACCATCATCCCGGGCTTCTTCGACCTGACCTTCAGCCGCAATACCGGCGGCGTTTTCGGTTTGCTCGCCGGGGCGCCCTCGCTCCTGCGTCGCACCTTCTTCGCCGGCGCCACCCTGGTCGCGCT
>JANOHV010000052.1:0-2080 GCA_031406795.1 Candidatus Rokuibacteriota bacterium | reverse complement strand
GGTTCAGCGTCGGCGGCGGAGGTGCTTCATCATGGTCAAGCAATGTATCGTCATCGGCGGGGGGCCGGCCGGCAGTGCGGCGGCTCTCGCCGCAGCTGGCGGAGGCCTCGGCTCGGTTCTTCTCGTCGAGCGCGACGCCATCGGCGGCACCTGCACCAACCGCGGGTGCATCCCGACAAAATTCTTCCTCGCCAGAAGCAATGACCTCGTCCGGGAGCCGGGCAACGACGGGGTGACGGCGAAGGAATGGGGGAGGGTCCTGGGGCACAAGAATGCTCTGGTTCAGGGGCTCTCCCGCGCTATCGAGGGGAAGTGTCGAGCCGGAGGGATCGAGATCGCCCGCGGCAGCGCCCGCTTCCTCTCCCCGAACGAAATCGAGGTGCAGTCCGGCGATGGCGGGCGGAACATCTACGCCGGCGATCGAATCATCGTCGCCTCGGGATCCCGGCCAGCCGAGCTTCCCGGGTCGCCGAGCAACGGCGACTCGATCATCACCAGCGACCAGGCTCTCAATCTGCGCGAGTTGCCCGCAACCATGGCCATTATCGGCAGCGGAGCCGTCGGGGCGGAATTTGCGTACATCTTCACAAGACTTGGCGTGAAAGTGACGCTCATCGAAGCCGCGCCGCGTCTTTTTCCGGCTGAGGACCCCGATGTCGACGGCATCTTCCAGAAGATCTACGCCCGCATGGGCGTCACGGTCCATGCGGGAGATCCGGTGACGCGCATTGAAATCCGCGGCGGCGGCGCCGGCGTTGCGGTCCTGCTCCATTCAGGCGCGGTGATCGAAGCCGCGAAGGCCCTGGTGGGGATCGGCCGGACGCTGGAGACGAAGGACCTCGGCTGCGAGACGGCCGGGCTGAAACTCAGCGGGCGCGGCGGCCTCATCGTCGATGACGATCTCCGGACTTCGCAGCCGCACATCTTCGCCGCCGGCGACGTCACCGGCAGAATGCTTCTGGCCCACGCCGCATCTTACATGGGCGAGTACGCGGGACGCCAGGCGGCAGGCCGGACGTTTTCCCCGGTGCCGTACCACTCCATACCCTGGGCGACGTTCACGACGCCGGAGGTCGCTTCGGTCGGCCTCTCGCTCGAAGCGGCGTCGCGCTCCGGACTGGTCTGTCGCGCGGCGTCCGTGCCGCTCATGGACAACATCAAAGCCAGAATCGACAGGACAACCGAAGGATTCGTCAAGATCGTGTCCGAGCGGGAGAGCGGCAGGATCGTCGGCGGTACGGTCGTCGGGCCCCATGCTTCGGATTTGATCCACATCATCGCGCTCGCCGTCCACCAGCGGATAACGGTAACCGGGATGAGGGGTTTTTCATTCATGCATCCGAGTATCGCGGAGTCGATTGGCGATCTATTGTCATCAATGAAATAGCGTCTCTATTCAGTTAGTTACACAACAATACATTATTATTATCTTGATATGTAGCAAACTGTTCATTGCTGTTTTCAACATCATGTTGAAACTCTCGATTGATCAAACTGGCGTCCCTTTGATGCGCTCGAGAATACTCGTATATTTTACATAATATATCTTATCGGACGTTGTAGTCATGACGAAATGATAGCGATTTGAACTCCTTCCTGTTTCAGTGGACTGCTAGACGGACCACATCCGACGCTCGAAATCGGCGTCAGGCACGGTGACCGTGAACGATCCGCTCATCGGCCAGGAAGCCAGGGTGTTCCCGGCCTTCTCGAGCGAGAGGTGAAACTGGACCCGGTCTGCGAGCGACGTGCCGAGAACAGACCACGGGATGCCGGCTTCGAGAATGTCCGCGATGACAACCGTGCCGTCGGGAATCTCGCGCCGCCCGCCCCCCTCCTCGTCGACGATGTAGCAGCCGCGCCCCGCCGAGGTCATCGGGATGACGATGCGCATCGGCCGCGGCTTGGAGACGTGGACCAGCACGGCGTCGCCGAACAGGGCGAGGTCATGGTAGCCGATGCGGAAGTCGATCCGCAGAAAAAGCCTTTCGGTGTTCATGCCGTAGTAGAACATCGAGACGGGCAAGTCGCTGCGGTGCATCGTGGAGGCCCGGCGGTGGATCTCATAAGCGGTCGCGCC
>JANOHV010000030.1:0-1674 GCA_031406795.1 Candidatus Rokuibacteriota bacterium | reverse complement strand
TCGCCTTGTCCGGCAGAAAGCGGTCGGAGATGTAGCGCGACGTGAGCGTGGCCGCGGCGACGATCGCCGGATCGGTGATACGCACCCGGTGGTGAACCTCGTAGCGCTCCTTGAGGCCGCGCAGGATGGCGATCGTGTCGGCGACGCTCGGCTCGCCGACGTGCACGGGTTGGAAACGCCGCTCGAGCGCCGGGTCCTTCTCGATGCGCGTGCGGTATTCGTCGAGCGTCGTCGCGCCGATGGCGCGCAACTCGCCGCGCGCCAGCGCCGGTTTGAGCATGTTCGAGGCGTCGACCGCCCCCTCGGCCCCGCCGGCGCCGACAATCGTGTGCAGCTCGTCGATGAAGAGGATCACCTCGCCCTCGCTCTCGGTGACCTCCTTGAGCACCGCCTTGAGCCGGTCTTCGAACTCCCCGCGGTACTTCGCGCCGGCGACGAGTGCGCCGACGTCGAGCGCGACAAGACGCTTGTTCTTCAGCGTCTCGGGAACGTCGCCGTCGATGATCCGCCGCGCGAGGCCCTCGGCGAGCGCGGGCTTGCCGACGCCCGGCTCGCCGATGAGCACCGGGTTGTTCTTGGTGCGCCGCGAGAGCACCTGCATCACGCGGCGGATCTCCTCGTCGCGGCCGATCACGGGGTCGAGTTTGCCGCGGCGCGCCATCTCCGTGAGATCGCGCCCGAACTTGAGCAGCGACTGATATTTCTCCTCCGGGTTCTGATCGGTGATGCGCTGGCTGCCGCGCACCGACTGCATCGCCTGGAAAACCGCCTCGCGGGTCACCCCGGCGGATTTGAGCGCGCGGGCCGCGGCGCCGCCGGCATCGGTCATGGCGAGCAGCAGGTGCTCTCCCGCCAGGTAGGCATCCTTGAGCACGTCGGCTTCCCGCTGCGCCGCATCGAAGAGCTTTGCCAGACGCGGCGTCACATAGGTCTGCTGGGACAAACCGCCGCTGACCTTCGGCAGACGACCGATCCCCTCCTCCAGCTCCCGGACCAGCGCAGCGGGGTCGGCGCCGATCTTCTGGACGATCGGCAGCACGGCGCCGTCGCTCTGCTGAAGCAGCGCGACCAGCACGTGCTCCACGTCGACCGCCTGCTGGCCAAGGCGTTCGGCCGAAGCCTGCGCGGCCGCAATCGCCTCCTGGGTCTTCACGGTGAATTTGTCGGTCCGCATCTCACACCTCCTCGGAGGAACGGGGCGAAACCCACGGGTGCTCAGGGATCGCGGTTGTAATGCTCATACAAGATGCCATGGATTGCGGAAAGTTTCACCCGTGTCTCCATCGGCGGAACGAAGTGAGTGCCCGCTCGGGGGGCATAAACACGATTGAGGTCCGCAGCGACCACCCCAGCGGCGGGGTGGCAGGCAGGACCCCGCAGCCCGCACGGGAACGGATGGTTCCCTAGAGTGCGATTTTCCCCGGCGGCTGTGCGCGCACCGTGCGCGTGCCGAGCGACGTCGCGCAGACGGAACAGCGGTATTCGTGCAGCTCCCCGTCGGGCAGGACCAACAGCAACCGTTCACGGACCGGGCGCGATACCTGGCAGCGGGAACAGAACAACTCTGAAGCCTCAAGATCGCGGAAGGCCGCCGACGGTCGAGGTGCGCGCTTGTTCATCAGCCCATCATAAAAAAAAGGCTGCCCGGAAGCAATCCCGGGCAGCCTTGAGCGT
>JANOHV010000028.1:0-2160 GCA_031406795.1 Candidatus Rokuibacteriota bacterium | reverse complement strand
TGCTGGAAGTGCGGCTGTTGTACAAGAAAATCGCGAACTACAACAAGGTGCTGGAACAGACGGTGCAGGAACGGACGGGCGAACTCCTCAGGGCGAACGAGCAGCTCTTGCAGGAAATAGAGGATCGCAAAGAGGCCGAAGAATCACTCCGGATCGCGTATGCGGAAAACAAGGAGTTGAAGGACCGGTTCCAGGCTGAGAACATCTACCTGCACGAAGATATCGACCGGGAGTTCAACTTCGGCGAGATCATCGGGCGAAGCAAGGCACTCGAGTCGGTGTTCTTCAAGGTCGAACAGGTGGCGCCCCAGGACGCGACCGTTCTGCTCCATGGCGAGACCGGCACGGGGAAGGGGGTAGTGGCGCGCTCCATTCACAGCAGGAGCAGCCGCAAGGACCGGCCACTGATCACCGTCAACTGCTCGGCACTCCCGGCGAATCTCATCGAAAGCGAGCTCTTCGGGCGGGAAAAGGGCGCGTTCACCGGCTCTCATGAACGGCAGCTGGGGCGCTTCGAACTTGCCGACAGCAGCACCCTGTTTCTCGACGAAATCGGCGATCTGCCGCTGGACCTTCAGTCCAAGCTGCTCAGGGTCATCCAGGACGGCGAGTTCGAGCGGCTGGGCGGCCCCAAAACCATCAAGGTCGATGTGCGGATCATCGCAGCCACCAACCGGAATCTGGAGGAAGAGATCCGGAGGGGCAGGTTCCGGGAAGACCTTTTTTACCGGCTGAATGTTTTCCCCATTACGATCCCGCCGCTCCGGCAGCGCAAGGAGGACATCCCGCTTCTTGTCGATTACTTTGTGGCCAAATTCAACAAGAAAACCGGGAAGAAGATCGAGACCGTGTCGAAAGAGACGCTGAACATTCTCCAGCACTACCATTGGCCCGGCAACGTGCGCGAGCTGGAGAGTATCATCGAGCGCGCGGTGATCACGAGCCAGGGGACGGCGCTGGAGGTCTTGGACCGGTTCGAGAATCCCCGAAAGGCAGGGGAACAGGAAACGCAGGAAGACGGCAAGGCCCTTGGCGAGCGGGAACACGACTACATCCTCCAGGTGCTCCGGAAGACCGGCTGGCGAATCGAGGGGGAAACTGGAGCAGCGATGATCCTTGGTCTCAATCCCAGCACTCTTCGCGGACGAATGCGGAAATACGGCATCCGCCGCTAACAGGCCGCTGAAAAAGGCCCATCTGCGGCGTTGCGCTCACCCCGACTCACTGCGGCGTACACCAGTACGCCTCATTCGCCGGGTTTTCGCGCGCCTTGCACCTGGACCTTTTTGATCAGCCTGCCTGTTCACGAGTTCTCACTGCGGGGTCTTCATATTTGACGGTTCTGTTAAATACGACGCCTGTTATTGACGGTTTACTCTCCGCCCGATTTTCACGATCGCCATTTTATCCTGCATAATCATAGACATACTATCGTAGCCACCGAAGATCTTCTGTGGCACGGTAGTTGCTAATACCTTCCCCGACAGTGGCAGGCAATCGGGTTTGCCACTAATTGCTCTTCAGATTTGACAGTCCTCAGGGAGGGGGCACGGAATGAACACATGCAAAGGAAGTTCAAAAAAGTTGTTTCTGGCAGCACTGCTCGGCGTTGTCATGACCGGGGGCGCAAGCGCTCAGGCCGGGATCGGTCCGATGCCGGTCAGCCTTGGCACGGCCGACACTTTCGCGATTCTGAGCAGTAGCGGAATCACCGACGTGTATCGATCCGCCATTGTCGGGGATGTTGGAACGAGCCCCATCACCGGTGCGGCTCTCCTTCTGACGTGCGGGGAAGTGTCGGGGAATATCTACACCGTCGATGCGGCTGGGCCTCTCCCCTGCGCGGTGACTGCCGCCTCCTTCCTGACCTCGGCTGTGGGTGACATGGGATTCGCGTACGACGACGCCGCGGGACGGGTATCACCCGATTTCACGGAACTGGGCGCCGGTGAGATTGGCGGGCTGACTCTCGCCCCCGGCCTGTACAAATGGACTACGGCTCTGTTGATTTCCACGGATGTCACGCTTTCGGGCGGCCCGGATGATGTCTGGATCTTCCAGGTGGCGGGAACGCTGAACCAGGCCAACGCTACGCGGGTGACGCTGGCCGGCGGCGCGCTGGCCAAGAACATTTTCTGGCAGGTCGCCGGCGCGGTGACT
>JANOHV010000017.1:0-4107 GCA_031406795.1 Candidatus Rokuibacteriota bacterium | reverse complement strand
CGACGAGGTGATCGGCCACATGTCCGAGAAGGTCGTCATCCCGGCCGTCGAGCAGATCGCCGTCACGCCGCGGCGCGCGCCGACGAAGCCGCCGGGGGAGTTCCTGCTCTATCAGCCCGGCGCCGACGGAATCCCGGAGATGCCGACGGCCGGCACCGGCTATCGCGTGCACGTCACCGGACTCACGCACGACCGGCGCGGCTACCCGGTGCTCACGCCGGAGATCCAGCGCGAGATGGTCGAGCGTCTCGTCAACAAGATCCGGCACAACGTCGACGAGATCGTCATGGTCGAGGAGCGCGACACGCAGGATGCCGAGGCGGTGATCGTCACGTACGGCATCACCGTGCGGCCCGCGCTCGAGGCGATGGCGCTGGCGCGCCGCGAGGGGATCCGCGTCGGCCTGCTCAAGCTGATCACCGCCTGGCCCTTCCCGGAGAAGGTGGTGCGCGAGCTGGCCGCACGCGTCCCGCTGCTGGTCGTCCCCGAGATCAACTACGGCCAGATGTCCCTCGAGGTCGAGCGCTGCGCGGCCGGGCGGGCGAAAACCGTCCTCATTCCATACGCCGGCGGCAGAATCCACACGCCGGCGATGATCCTGGACGTCGTCAAGAGCGAACTGGCCGCCGTTCGCGACCCCTCCGGCAGGAGCAAGCCGTGACGACGCCCGGCAAAGCGGCCGCGCCCCCCAATCCGGTCGACCATCTGCTGCGGGCCGACCGCATGCCGCACATCTGGTGCCCGGGCTGCGGGATCGGCACCGTGCTCAAGGCGATGCTCGACGCCATCGTCGAGTCGGCGCTCCCCGAAAACGACCTGGCGTTCGTCTCCGGCATCGGCTGCACCGCGCGCGTGCCGGGGTACGTCCGGCTCGACTCGTTCCACACGACGCACGGCCGCTCGCTGCCCTACGCGACCGGGCTGCACCTGGCCAACCCGCGGCTGAAGGTCGTGGTCGTCTCCGGCGACGGTGACCTCTTCGCGATCGGCGGCAATCACTTCATCCACGCCGCGCGCCGCAACGTCGATCTGCTCGTCGTCTGCGTCAACAATTTCACCTACGGCATGACCGGCGGGCAGGCCGGGCCGACGACGCCCACCGGCCACAAGAGCACGACGACGCCCGCGGGGAACCTGGAGACGCCGTTCAATCTGCCGAACCTCGCGGCCGCCGCCGGTGCGGTCTTCGTCGCGCGCTGGACGACGCTGCACGCGCGACCGCTGCAGGCGACGATCCTCGAGGCGCTCGGCAAGCCCGGCTTCCGGTTCATCGAAGTCATCGCCCCCTGCCCCACCGCCTACGGCCGGCGCAACAAGATGGGCGAGGGGCTCGACATGATGAAGCTTTTTTACGAGAAGAGCGTGATCCGCCACGGCGCGAACACGCAGGATGTCGACATCGATCTCGACAACCAGCTGATCGTCGGCCGCTTCATCGACCGCCCGCGCCCGACGCTCGCCGCTCGGCTCGGCATCGCGCCGCAGGGGGAGCGGGCGTGAGCGGGCAAGGCGGGGTGCGCGAAACATCCCGCGTCATTCTGACCGGGTTCGGCGGCCAGGGCGTCGTGCTCGCCGGACACATCCTCGGCAAGGCCGCGTCGATCTACGGCGGCCGCGAGGCGACACTGATCCAGGCCTACGGCCCGGAGGCCCGCGGCGGCGCCACGCTGGTCCAGGTCGTGATCTCCGATGCGCCGATTCTGTACCCGTATATCGACGCCGCCGACGCGATCCTCTGCATGAGCCAGGAGGGATTCACGAAGTACGGCCCCTCGCTGCGCGCGGGAGGCACCCTGCTGATCGAGGAGGATCTCGTCCGGCTGCCGGGGAACTACCCGTCGCTGCGGGTCTTTGGCATCCCCGCGACCGAACTGGCCGTCGAAGCCGGCCGCAAGATGGTCGCGAACATCGTGATGCTCGGGCTGCTCGTCGCCGTCACCGGCGTGGTCGGGCGCGCGGCGATGGAGTCGGCGATCCGCTCCACGGTCCCCAAGGGCACGGACGAGTTGAACCTCGGCGCGTTCGCGCGCGGTTTCGTCCACGGCGAACTGCTGCTGAGCGAACGCGGCACCGACCCCGATTAAGCATGCTGCTGAAAACGGCCCATCTGCGGCGTTGCCCTCCATTCGACTCACTGCGGCGGCCACCAGGCCGCCTCATTCGCCGGCCGTCGGGCGCCTTGCACCTGGACCCTTTTGAGCAGTCTGCCTGTTGAGTCATGAGCACTGACAAGCACACCTCGGGCGGAGGTCCACAGGGTCACCGCGTGCTGATCGCGGGCGCCGACGCCGACGGCGTGCGCCTCGCGCTGGAGTTGGCCAACGCCGGGCTGCCGGTCACGCTCTGCACGCAGGGGACGCTGAGCCCGGAGGCGGGCGGCGCGCTCGGCTCGACGCTCTATGACGAAGTCCCGCTGCTGATCGCGCTGCGCAACCACCCGGGCGTCGAAGTGATCGAGGGCGCCCTGATCGAATCGCTCGAGCCGCAGGGCGCCGGCCTGGCGGCGAAGGTGCGGGTGAAGCCGCAGCCGGTCGACCCGGCGCGCTGCACCGCCTGCGGCAAGTGCGTGCCGGTCTGCCCCGTCGATCTGCCGGCCGCCGCCGGACTTCCGAGCCACCGCGCAGTGACGATGCCGCCCGCAGACATCGGCCCGCAAGTCGCGCGGATCGCGAAAGCGGGGCGGGCGCCCTGCCGCACGGCCTGCCCGATCGGCGTGAATGCACAAGCGTATGTCGCGCTGATCGCGCGGGGACGCCACCGCGAGGCGCTCGCCGTCGTGCGCGAGCGCAACCCGCTGCCGGGCATCTGCGGCCGGGTCTGCACGCACCCGTGCGAGGCGGCGTGCCGCCGCGGCGAAGTCGACGAGCCGGTCGCGATCTGCCGGCTCAAACGCTACGCCGCCGACCTCGAGCTTTCGGAAAAGACTCCGTTCGGCTGGCCGCTGCCGATCGTCGAACGTTCCGAGCGGATCGCCGTCGTCGGCTCCGGGCCCGCCGGCCTCACGGCCGCGTACGAACTGCGTCGCCTCGGCTATCGGGTGACCGTCTATGAGGCGCAGCAGCTCGCGGGCGGGCTGCTGCGCAGCGGCATCCCGGAGTACCGGCTGCCGCGCGCAGTGATCGACTACGAGATCGGGCTCTTCGCCGCGATGGGCGTGGAGATCCGCACCGGGGTGCGTGTCGGGAAGGACCTCAGCCTCGAACAACTCCTGGATGATGGCCATGCGGCGGTGCTCCTGGCAACGGGAGCGCCGAAGGACCGCCCGCCCGACATCCCCGGCCAGGACCTGCCCGGCGCGCAGGGCGCCCTGGCGTTTCTCGCCGAGGTCAATGCCGGCGCGCGCACCACCGTGGGCCGGCGCGTCGCGGTGGTCGGCGGCGGCAACTCGGCAATCGACGCGGCGCGCGTCGCGGTGCGCCTCGGCGCGGAAGAGGTGACGATCGTCTACCGGCGCGGCGAGGAACAGATGCCGGCGCAGAAAGAGGAGATCGAGGCCGCGCGCGCCGAGGGCATCGCGCTGCGGCTGCTGACCAACCCCGTCGCGGTGCTTGAAGCCGGAGCCCGGGCGATCGGGTTGCGCTGCGTGACGATGGCGCTCGGCGAGCCGGACGCCTCGGGGCGGCGCCGCCCGGAGCCGCTGCCGGGATCGGAGCACGACCTGGAGGCCGACACGATCGTCTTTGCGATCGGCCAGCAGGGTGATGCGGATCTGGTCGCCGGGGTCGCGGGAGTCGTCCACGCCGGCGGCCGCATCGCCGTCGACGATCGGCAGGCGACCGGGCGGGCGCGGGTCTTCGCGGCCGGGGACGCGGTCCGCGGGCCCGACAGCGTGATCTGGGCGATGGCCGAGGGACAGCGCGCGGCGCTCTCCGTGCACGCAGCCGTCAGCGGCGAGAACGTCGCACTGCCCGACTGGACGCGCACCGACTACGACCGGGCGACGGCGCTGCGCCCGGGGGTCGTCAAGGCCGCGCGCCGCACGTCGCCGCACATCGCGCCGGCGCGCCCGCGCGCCCGCGTCACCCAGGTCGAGGCGCGTTTACGGGCGAAGGACGCCGGCGCCCAAGCCACGCGCTGCCAGCCGGGCGGGCTCTGCGGCGAATGCGG
>JANOHV010000008.1:0-3366 GCA_031406795.1 Candidatus Rokuibacteriota bacterium | reverse complement strand
GTAATGCTGCAGCGCGGCGCGGTCGACCTCCCGGGAGAAGGCGGGGCAGGCCATGATCCCTTTGAGCTCGGAGGCGAACAGCACGAGCCCCGGAGCGCGGGCGAGATAGAGCGGCTTGATGCCGAGCCGGTCGCGCACGAGAAAGAGCTGCCGCTCCCGGTCGTCCCACAGCGCGAAAGCGAACATGCCGATGAAGCGGGACACCGCGCCCTCGACGCCCCACTCGCCGCAGGCGGCCAGCAGCACCTCGGTGTCGGAGTCGCTCCGGAACGCGTGCCCACGCCCCTTGAGCTCGTCCCGGATTTCGCGGTAGTTGAACACCTCGCCATTGAACGAGACCGCGAACCGGCGGTCGTCGGAGACCATCGGCTGCGCGCCGCCTTCCGAAAGGTCCAGGATCGCGAGTCGCCGGTGGGCGAGGCCCGCGCGGCCATCAGGCGAGAGCCACTCGCCCGAGCCGTCGGGCCCGCGGTGCGCCAGAGCGTTCCCCATCGCCGCGAGCAGCTCCGGTCCGTGCTGTCCCGCTCCCGTCGCCAGGAATCCGGCTATTCCGCACATAGGCCACCCTCGATGAGCGATTCGATACGCGGCATGATCCGGCTGATATCGAACGTGCGCGCCTGCTGCTGAGCCGCCTGCCCGAGCCGGTTGCCGAAAGCCCGGTCCGCCAGCAGTCGGTCGATCCCGGCGGCGATCGCTTCCGGGTCGTCCACCGGAACCAGCAGACCGTTCACGTCGTGGTTCACGATCTCCTCCGGCCCGGTCGAGCAGCGGGTCGCGACGGCCGGGACGCCGAGCGCCATCGCTTCGAGCAGGGCGTTCGGGAATCCTTCGTAGCGGGAGGAGAGTACGAAGACGGCGGCGGTTCGCAACAGCGGATAGGGGTTCGTCTGGAAGCCGGCGAGGTCGACGCGGTCGCCGATGCCCGATCGTTTCGCCATCTCGCGAAGTTCGCCGGCTTGCGGACCTTCACCTATGATCACGAGCTGCGCGGGCGTGCGCAGCAAGGCCATGGCCCTGATCAGCGTGTCGAAGCCCTTTTGCCGAACGAGGCGCCCCATCGCCACGACGAGCGGGCCACCGGCCGGTCGGGGTCGCGGGTCGGCCGTTTCCCGGGACCGGGCTAGGATGTCGTCGACATCCAGCGGGTTCGGAATCGCGACCACGCGGTTCGCCGGCAGGCCGCACATCGCCGCGAGTTGTTCGCGCAGCGCCGCAGAATTCGCGACGATCGCGTCCGCCTTCCGGTAAAGCAGCCGGATCCCCGCCTTGCGGATGCCGGTTTTCAGAATCCCCTCGCGCGCGCCGTCGATCGTCAGGCGCTCCGACAGGATCAACCTTGCCGAACTGCCCGAAAGCCGGTGCGCGGCGATCGTTGCAAGATTCGTGAACCAGAGGAAGCTGAACACGACCTCAGGCCGTTCCGCGCGAATCCGCAGCGCCGCGGTCCAGAGCCATCGCCCTGCGGTCCCGCTGCCGTTTCGGCCGCAATCCAACACGGGAACGTCGGCGGGGACTTCAGGGAGGAGGGGCCCGGTTTTCTCGAATAGCATCAGGACGGGACGGAATCGGCGCCGGTCGAGTCGCCGGAGAATCCGGACCACCACCCGCTCGGCGCCCCCCCCCGAAAGGGCCGGCATCACGAAAAGAACTTTTACACGGTGGGGGGTGGTCATTGGTCGCGGAACCGTACCTTGAAGAGGATGCTGGCGCTCCCGAGGAATTCGGAGGCTCTCCGGCGCGAAGCCAACGACCAGCGGCGTCCCAGGAACATGTGGCCAGTGTAGAAGAGTCGCATCGGTTCGACGAGCAGGATCTCCATGCCGTTTTCAAGGAAGTGGCGTCTCCATGACCGAACGGAAAACGCCAGAAGTTCCGACAATGCATTGCCGCGGGCGCCATGCGGGGCGGGGAACAACCCGCGGCGGAGAAGTTCCCCGGGCGGGCGTTCGCGGATCCCCCGGGGGCGAAAGCCCGGGATGTCGCCGCCTGCGGCGAACCGGGTTTTCCGGGGGGCCAGCCAGGCCACGGCCGACCGGACGAACCGAAGTGCGAGAGCGGGGTGGTAGCCGGCCGATTCCCAGAAGCGCCAGACGGCAGTGGGCACGACATGCACACAAGAGCCCTCCGGCTTGAGGACCCGCCGGCATTCCCGGTGGATCAGACCGGGCTCCGTGAGGTGTTCCAGCACGTTTGACGAGAAGACCGCATCGTGCGAGCGGTCTGCGAAAGGGAAACGGCGGCCGTCGTACCCGATGACGGGGAAGACGTTGGCCGAATCCGCTTCCCGCGCAGCGATGTCGATGGCGTCCACCTCGTAGCCGCGATCCGCGAGACCTCTCGCCTGAAACCCGGCACCGCCGCCGATCTCGAGGATTGAGGCGCCCTGTGGCGGGAGATGGCGGAGGACCGCTTTAAGTTCTTCTTCGCGGATCGACCTGAGCTGTTCCGGGGAAAACATCGTCCGTCAGCCTTCGCGCGAACCCGACAGCCAGAGCCGGTCGGATTCGATCTGCCGCCGGATGTCGTAATGCCGGCGAGCGTAGGCGCCGGCGTCCCGGGAGAGGCGTTGTGGATCGGAATTCGCCCAAGCAGTCGGCAGGCGGGGACACGCAGCGCCGCGGGCACGTTTTTCAGCAACCCCGCATACCGGATCCAGTCGTAGCGGGGATAACCGCAGAACAGCTCGTCGCCGCCGTCGCCCGAAAGGCTGACCGTGACGTGCTCCCGGGTAAAGGCCGAGACGAGCATCGTCGGGATCGACGAGGAGTCGGCGAACGGCTCGTCGTACACATCGGGAATCCTTCGGACGAGCGCGAGGGCCTCCGCAGCCGTGCAGATTTTCTCGTGGTGCTCCGTTCCCAGGTGGGCGGCGACCGCGCGGGCGTACCCGGATTCGTCGTATCCCGGCTCGGAGAAGCCGATCGAGAAGGTCTTGACCGGCGCCGTGGGCCTCGCGCTGCATCAGCGCCACGACGAGCGAGGAGTCGACGCCGCCGGAGAGGAACGCGCCGAGCGGAACATCGCTGATTATCCGGTAGCGGATCGAGGAGGCGAGCAGTCCCTTAAGTTCGTCGAAGAGGTCGGCCTCGGTGCGCCGGGCGCCGGCGGCCGGGTCCCAGCACTCGGCGAGCGACCAGTAGCGGCGCTCGCTTCGCGACCCGTCGGCGCCGATGGTGACGATCCGCCCGGGCAACACCTTTTCCGCGTCACGGAAGATCGCCAGCGGGGCGGGAACGTACTGGAACGACAGGTAATGCTGCAGCGCGGCGCGGTCGACCTCCCGGGAGAAGGCGGGGCAGGCCATGATCCCTTTGAGCTCGGAGGCGAACAGCACGAGCCCCGGAGCGCGGGCGAGATAGAGCG
>JANOHV010000007.1:0-122841 GCA_031406795.1 Candidatus Rokuibacteriota bacterium | reverse complement strand
TCGTCGTGTTCGGCCTGCTCAACTCCGGGCTGTCGTACTTCTGGATGCTCGGCGCGATCTTCCTGCTCTACGCCGCCCTGGTCGGCGGCGACCGCGCCATCCACTACGCCTCCTCGGAGTTCGCCGTCACCAACAAGCGGGTGGTGATCAAAACCGGATTCATCCATCGCAAGACCCTCGAGATGGTGCTGACGAAAGTCGAGACCATCCGCGTCAATCAGAGTATCCTCGGCCGGGTGCTCAACTACGGCACGATCCTGGTCACCGGGACCGGCGGCACCAACGAGCCGTTCACCTCGATCGCCGACCCGATGGAGTTCCGGCGGCAGGTGCAGGCCCGCACCTCGGGTTGAGCGTTCGCGGACCGGCAGGCGGTCACCCGATCGCGCCGGTGATCAGATCGCCCTTCTACCGGAGAGCAGCGAAAGGAGTTCGCAATGGACGAGACCCTGCAGGACGCGGCCATCGATGAGTTGAGCGCCTTCGGCCCGGCGCGGTCCAGTGTCGGGGGGACGCCCCTCGACGCCGGGCAACTGGCCAGGGTCGACGCCTTCTGGCGGGCCTGCAATTACCTCGCCCTGGGGATGATCTACCTGCGCGACAACCCGCTGCTGCGCGAACCGCTGGCGCCCGAGCACCTGAAGAGCCGGCTGCTCGGGCACTGGGGCGCGAGTCCGGCGCTCTCGTTCGTCTACACGCACCTGAACCGCGTCATCGCGGCCAACGATCTGGACATGATCTTCATGGCCGGGCCCGGGCACGGCGCCCCCGGGGTGCTCGCGCCCGTCTACCTCGAGGGGACCTACTCCGAAGTCTACACGGACAAGAGTCTCGACGAGGAGGGGCTGCGGCGCTTCTTCAAACAGTTCTCCTTCCCCGGCGGGATCGGCAGCCACTGCACGCCCGAGACCCCCGGCTCGATCCACGAGGGCGGCGAACTCGGCTACGTGCTCTCGCACGCCTGCGGCGCGGCCTTCGACAACCCCGACCTGATCGTCGCCGCGGTCGTCGGCGACGGCGAGGCCGAGACCGGCCCGCTCGCGACCTCCTGGCACATCAACAAATTCCTCAACCCGGTGCGCGACGGCGCGGTGCTCCCCGTGCTCAACCTCAACGGCTACAAGATCAACAACCCGACGCTGCTCGCCCGCATCAGTCACGAAGAGCTGGCCTGGCTCTTCTACGGGTACGGCTGGACGCCCTATTTCGTCGAGGGCTCCGACCCCGAGAGCATGCACCAGGCGATGGCGGCGACGCTGGACCACTGCGTGGCCGAGATCCGGGCGCTGCAGGCGCAGGCCCGCGCCACCGGCGAGGGGCTGCGCCCGCGCTGGCCGATGATCGTGCTGCGCAGCCCGAAGGGGTGGACGGCGCCGGCAGAGTTCAACGGCCATCAACTGGAGGGCTCCTGGCGGGCGCACCAGGTCCCGATTACGGGCGTAGCGAAGAACGCGGAGCACCTGGCGCTGCTCGAGCGCTGGTTGCGCAGCTACCGGCCCGAAGAGTTGTTCGACGCCGAAGGCCGGCCCGTTCCCGGGGTGCGGGCGGCGGCCCCTGCCGGCACGCGCCGCATGGGCGCGAACCCGCACGCCAACGGCGGCATCCTGAAGAAGGAGCTGCACCTCCCCGACTTTCGCGACTACGCGGTTGCCGTCGAAAAGCCGGCAACCGTCGCCGCCGAAAACACCCGCCCGCTCGGCGCCTTCCTGCGGGACACCATGCGCCAGAACATGCGCAACTTCCGGGTCTTCGGCCCCGACGAGACGACCTCGAACAAGCTCGACGCCGTCTACGAAGTGACGCGCAAGCTCTGGCTGGCCGAGTACTTTCCCGAGGACGCCGACGGCACGCAGCTCGCCCCCGACGGCCGTGTGATCGAGATGCTCAGCGAGCACACCATGGAGGGGATGCTCGAGGGGTACCTGCTGAGCGGCCGCCACGGGTTCTTCTCCACGTACGAAGCCTTCGTCCACATCATCGACTCGATGTTCAATCAACACGCCAAGTGGCTCGACAGCTGCAACCGCCTCTCCTGGCGCGAGGAGATCGCCTCGCTCAATCTGCTGATCACCTCCACGGTCTGGCGCCAGGACCACAACGGGTTTACGCACCAGGACCCGGGCTTCCTCGACGTGGTCGTGAACAAGAGCGCCTCGGTGACCCGCATTTATCTGCCGCCCGATGCCAACTGCCTGCTCTCGGTGGCCGATCACTGCCTGAGAAGCGAGAACTACGTCAACGTGATCGTCGCCGACAAGCAGCGGCACCTGCAGTACCTGGACCGCGAAGCAGCGATCACGCACTGCGACAAGGGCATCGGCATCTGGGACTGGGCGAGCACCGACCAGGGCGTCGAGCCGGACGTCGTGATGGCCGCGGCCGGGGACATCACGACCCACGAGGCGCTGGCGGCCACCGCGCTGTTGAGATCGGAATTCCCGGACCTGAAGATCCGTTTCATCAACGTGGTCGACCTCTTCCGCCTCCAGCCGGCCCACGAGCACCCGCACGGGCTCTCCGACCGCGACTTCGACGGCCTGTTCACGACGGACAAGCCGGTGATCTTCAACTTCCACGGCTACCCGTGGCTGATTCACCGGATGGCCTACAAGCGCGCCAACCGGCAGCTGCACGTACGCGGTTACAAGGAAAAGGGGAGCATCAACACCCCGATGGAGCTGGCGATCAACAACCAGATCGACCGCTTCAGCCTGGCGATCGACGTCATCGACCGCGTGCCGCGGCTGCACGTCGCCGGCGCCCACGCCAAGGAGCATTTTCTCAACGCGCAGATCGCCTGCCGCCGCTTCGCCCACGAGCACGGCGTGGACGAGGAGAAGATAACGGGGTGGCGCTGGCCGTTCTAGGGAGCAGGCCCCCTCCTGTATTGACAACGGCGGCGATGTCGCTATCTTACTCTCTGTGTACGATATGAGTAGTGTGCGGTTTCTTTCGTGGAGCGGCGTCTCCCGTGCGGGTGTGAGTGCGGTACTCGCGCTCTGCTTTGTGTTTGCGCTCGCCCGTGGGGATGCCCCTGCGCTCTGCCTCGATCTTGGCAATGGTTGTTCGCCTTCAACCGCGATTCCGATGGGGCCGTGCCACGATCAGACGCCGGTGAGCGGAACGAATCAGGGCTGCAGCGCGTGCGTCGATATCCTCGTCCCGGAAGCCACTTCAGTGAGCAGCAGCCGGCCCGATCACGATCTCCGAGCTCCCATGGTGGCACAGTCGCTCGGCTACGCGAGCGAAGCCTTCGGCATCCCGGGGGACGCAGTCGCCGCAAGCCCCACGCCCCCGATCCAAAGTTCGCCGCGACAGCCTTTCCTGCGTATCGCAGTCCTCCGAATCTGATCCTGTAGTACCCCACCTCGAAATTCCCCCACCGGGCGAAGCTTCTTCGTCCACGACATGAAGACCAGTTGCAAGGAGAGTGGTATGCGATTGTCGACTTTCTCGATCGCCGGAGGAATCTGCGCGCTGATGCTCCTGCCGGCAGCTTCCACCCAGGGGCTCAGTCTGGATGAGGCCCTGGCCCGGGCCACGCAGAGCCGGTTCGAGATCACCGTCGTCCCCCACGAGATCCAAGCCGGCGAAGGGAGAATCCTCCAGGCGGCGGTAAAGCCCGGGGCGGAGTTGGACCTCGAGACCCGAAACGTGCTCGAGGAGACTTCGCTCGGGATTAGCCGCACGCACGAACGCGGCGGCAAACGCGAGGCGAGGGTCGCCAGCGCCCGCGCGGAGCTCGATCTGCTGGACGCGCAGGCGGACCTCCGACGCCTCGAGATCGGCCACCAGGTCCGCAAGGCGTACGCCGCGGTTCTCGCCGCCGAGCAGTCCTTCGTGTTGACGGAGGAGTCCCTGGCGCTGACGCGATCCTTCGCCGAAACCGTCACGGAGAAAGTTCGCGCCGGCGCCGCTTCTCCGATCGAAGAAACACGGGCCGCCGTCCGGCTCCACAGCGCGGCGGCCGAAATCGAACGGGCGCGACGCGAAGTTGCGCTCGCCCGCGCCGAACTGGCGCTCGCCGTGGGCGACCCCGGCGTGCGCTCGGAGCCGCTGGAGGGACGCCTCCCCGAGGATACAACCGTCCCGGATTTCGCTGCGCTGACCGCGCAGATCGCCGGTTCGTCTGACCTGAGGCTCCTGGAGCGAGAGGTGCTCGTGCGCCGCGGCGCGCTCGCGGAGGAGCAGGCCCAATCGACGCCGGACATCACCTGGCGCGCCGCCACGAACTACAGCCGCCTCGATCGTGAGGCCTGGATCACCGTCGGCGCATCGTTCCCCCTGTTCGCATCCCGGAGAAACCGCGGGGCCCTCGCCGCCGCAGCCGCCGATGTGCAACGGGCGGAACGGGAACATGCGGCGGCCGGGCGGCGACTCACCGCCGAACTGGAACGAGCCGCCGTCGGGTTGCAGACCTCCGCGCGTGAGGCCGCAATCCTCAGGAGCAACGTGCTCACCGGAGCCGGGCAAGCCTTCGCCACCGTGCAGGAGGGCTATCGTCTCGGGAAGTTTCCCTACCTCGACGTCCTCGACGCCTCGGAGGTCCTGCTCGCTGCGCGTCTTCAGTATACCGGCGCCCTTGCCTCCCTCGCACAGGCGCGGATCGACGTCGACCGGCTGCTCGGCAAGACCGGCATGCCCTCTACAACCAGCGTCCGCTAGGAGATGATCGTGAAAAGTCCGCGCATTCTGTTGCTTTCCGGGTTTGTCCTCGCCGTTGCCGCCGCGGGGACGGCAGGGCTCTATTACGGCAGGAGCACCGCCTTGCCACCGCACGCCGCTCCGGCGATCATCGTCCAGGCCGGCCACGATGACCACGACGACCGCAAGCCTGCGCACGAAGGCGATGTCCACCGCGACGAAGCGGAGGCCGGCCACGGCGAGCAGGATGCCCACGAGCATGACGCAGCCGAAACCTCAGATCTCGACCGCCCCGTCGACGAGCTCTTCACGGGAAAGTGCGAGCACGACGTGCCGCATTACAGCTGCGACGCGTGCCGCTACGAGCTCGGCGTCGTGAAACTCGACCCGGACGTGGTTTCGAAGGAGGGCCGGCCGGGGCTGGTTGCCGCGATCGCCGCCGGCACTGCGTCGTTCGAAGACTCGGTGCGCCTGACCGGCGAGGTGCACGTCAGCGACGCCCGCACGGTGCACGTCTCGAGCCCGTTGTCGGGCGTGGTGCTCAGCTCCCCGGCCCAGGCCGGCCAGCGGGTTGCCGCCGGCGCTGTCCTTTTCGAGATCGACAGCCACGACGTCGCCGAAGCGAAAACCGACCTGCTGAAAAAGGCCGCCGCGCTGGAGCTGGCCACCAAGACGGCCGAACGCGAAGCGCTGCTGTTCGACAAGCAGATCTCCGCCGAGATGGAGGTCCAGCAGGCCCGCTCCCGCCAGGACGAAGCCAGGATCGAGCTCGAAGGCGCGAAATCACGTCTGACGCGGCTGGGCGTCGCGCCGCAGGAGCACCCGGTATCAGGAGCCGGCGACGCGCTCAGCGGCAGAGTCGCCGTGCGCGCCCCGCGTGCCGGGACGGTGCTCGAAGGCCACGCCAACCCCGGGGAGTATGTCGAAGCCGGCAAGGAACTCTTCGTCGTCAGCGACCTCTCCGAGGTCTGGGTCTGGGCCGACCTCAAGGACGTCGACCTTGCGGCGGTGATTGCCGCCGGGAAGGCGGCCGTCGCCCTGGTCGAGAGCCCCGCGGGAATCGCCCGCGGCAGCGTCGACATTGTCTCGGGCACCGTGAGCGAGGAAACCCGCACCGCGCGGGCGCGGATCGTCGTCCCCAACCCCAATGGCGCCCTGCGGCCCGGCATGTTCGTCACGGTCCGCATCGCCGGACCGGGGGGCGCCGCCGCGGTCGCGGTCCCGAAAGTCGCGGTCCTCGCCGACGAGGGGCGCACCTTCGTCTTCGTCCACCGCGAGGGGGACTACTGGGTGCGCCGCCCGGTGACGCTCGGCCGGCGCCTCGACGACAAGGTCGAAATCGTCGCAGGCCTTGCTCCGGGTCAGCGGATTATCGCCGACGGCTCTTTCCTGCTCAAGTCGGATGTCCTGCGCTCGAAAATGGGCGCCGGCTGCGCCGACTAAGGGAGAGAGCCGATGCCGACTTTCATCGCCATTCTGCTGCGGCAGCGCTGGTTCGTCATCGCCGCCACGCTGCTGCTCTGCATCGCCGGGGCCGTGGCCTGGACGCGCCTGCCGATCGACGCCTTCCCCGACGTCACGAACGTCCAGGTCATGGTTCTGACCGAGGCCGCCGGGCTCTCGGCGGCCGACATCGAGCAGCAGGTCACCTACCCGATCGAGCAGCAGATGGGCGGCGTGCCGCGGGTGACCCAGGTGCGTTCGCTCTCCAAGGCCGGCCTCTCGCAGGTGATCGTGGTCTTCGACGACGACACCGACATCTATTTCGCCCGCCAGCAGGTCTTTGAACGCATCCAGGGGGCAAAGGACCAGCTCCCGGCCGGCGTCGAGCCGGAACTGGGGCCGACCAGCACCGGGCTGGGAGAGATCTTCCAGTACACGCTCGAGAGCGCAACGCTCTCGCCGATGGAGCTGCGGGGGATCCAGGATTTCCTCGTGGCGCCGCAGCTGCGCCCGATCCCCGGCGTGAACGAGGTCAACAGCTTCGGCGGCTTCGTCAAACAGTACCACGTGCTCGTGCGCCCCGACGCGCTGCTCAAGTACGGCCTCGGCCTGCGGGACGTCGTGGAAGCGCTGGAGCGCAACAACGCCAACGCCGCCGCGGGTTTCATCGTGCGCGGCTGGGAGCAGACCTATATCCGCGGACTCGGGCAAATCACCGGAGTCGACGACATCCGCGAAGTCGTGCTCAAGGTCGCCGCGGGGACGCCGGTGCACGTGCACGACGTCGCCGAAGTCGTCGTCGGCCCGCAGTCCCGCCAGGGCGCGGTCTCCCGGGACGGCCAGGGGGAGGCCGTCGCCGGCATGGTGATCATGCTGCGGGGGGCGAACTCCAAGGACGTCGTGACCGCCGTCAAGGAGACCGTGCCCCGGATCCAGAAGAGTCTGCCGCCGGGTGTCGCCCTCAATGTCTTCTACGACCGGACCTCCCTGATCGAGGCCTGCATCAAGACCGTCGTCGACGCCCTGCTTGAGGGCGGCATCTTCGTGATCCTGATTCTCTTTCTCTTCGTCGCGGAGCTGCGCACGGCGCTCATCGTCGTCGCCTCGCTGCCGATCACCTTCCTCGTGACGTTTCTGATCATGGGCCGCACCGGGATCTCCTCGAACCTGATGAGCCTCGGCGGGCTGGCGTTTTCGGTCGGCATGGTCGTGGACGCCTCGATTGTCATCGTCGAAAACATGCGCCGCCACTTCGGCGAGCGGCGCGACCCCGGCCTGCGCTGGCACATCGCCCGCGAGGCGATCGGCGAAGTGGCGCGACCCGTGGCCTTCTCGGTGCTGATCATCGTGATCGTGATGATTCCGCTGTTCTCGCTGCAGGGGATCGAGGGGAAGATGTTCGCCCCGCTCGCGGCAACGATGATCATTGCGATCCTCGTCTCGCTCGTCGTGGCGCTGACCATCGTGCCGGTGGCCGCGGCGCTGCTGCTGCGGCAGGCCCCGGAGAAGGAATTCCGCGTCGTCAAGGCCGTTCACCACGGCTACCTGGCCGTGCTCGCCGGCGCCCGCAGGGCCCGCTGGGTGACCTTCGCGCTGTCGGCCGCCCTCCTCGTCAGCGCCGGGTTCGCCGCCACGAAGATCGGCACCGAGTTTATCCCGAACCTGGATGAAGGAGCGATCGCGATCAACGTGGTGCGGTTGCCCAACGCCTCGCTCGAGGGATCGGTCAGCGTCAGCAGCTTCATGGAGCGTCGCCTGCGCGAGATCTTCCCCGAGGTGACGGCGGTCGTCAGCAAGACCGGACGGGCCGAGATCTCCGAGGACCCGATGGGACCCGAGCAGACCGACCTGCTCATCATGCTCAAGCCGCGCGGGGACTGGACCAGCGCGAAGACCAAGCCTGAACTCGTCGCCGCCATGCAGGGCGAACTCGGCAAGATCCCCGGGGTGCGGCTCTCATTCTCGCAGCCGATCGCGCTACGGGTCAACGAGCTGATCTCGGGCGTCAAGAGCGACCTCGCCGTGAAGATCTACGGGGACGACATCGCCCTGCTCAAGGGTTTCGCGGACCAGGCGGCCGCGGTGCTCGGCACCCTGCGCGGCGCCAACGACGCCCGCGTCGAGCAGGTCTCCGGCATGGAGCAGATCGAGTTCGCGCTGGACCGCGCCGCGATGGCGCGGTACGGGATCAGCGTCGCCGACGTGAACGCGACGATCGAGACGGCGCTCGCCGGCACGGAGGCGACGCGCGTCGTCGAGGGGCAGCGGCGGGTGGCCGTCGTGGTGCGCTTCCCGGCCGAGGCGCGCGCCGACCTGGAAGCAGTCGGGCGCATCCTCTTCACCGGCGCCGGCGGGGAGCGCGTGCCGCTCGCGAGGATCGCCACCATAGCGACCGTCGAGGGGCCGGCCCAGATCAGCCGCGAGAAAGGAATGCGCCGCGTCGCGGCCGAAGTCAACATTCGTGGCCGCGACCTCGGCGGTTTCGTGGCCGAGGCACAATCACGCCTTGCCGGGCTGGAGTCGAGTCTGCCCCCCGGCTACTTCCTGGAATACGGCGGTCAGTTCGAGAACCAGCAGCGCGCGATGCGCCGGCTTTCGGTGGTTGTGCCGATCGCCCTCGCGCTGGTGCTGATCCTTCTCTACCTGGCGCTCGGATCCTTCCGCGACTCGCTGCTGGTGGTTCTCAATCTCCCCTTCGCGCTCGTCGGCGGCGTGCTGGCGATCGCGGCGATCGGCATGCCGCTTTCGGTTTCCGCGGCGGTGGCCTTCATCGTGCTGCTCGGCATCGCGGTCCAGAACGGCGTCGTGCTCATCGCGTTCTTCCGCCAGTTGCGCGCCGAGGGCCGATCGGTCGAAGAAACCGTCCGCATGGGCTGCGACCTGCGCTTCCGCCCGCTGATCATGACGGCCCTCTGCAGCTTCATCGGGCACGTGCCAATGCTCTACGCCACCGGCTCGGGGGCCGATATCCAGAAGCCGCTCGCGGTGGTCGTGATGGGCGGGCTAGTCACGTCGACCATCCTGACGCTGATCGTTCTGCCGACGATCTACGAGTGGCTCGAAAACAGAAAACAGTCAACCGAGACGGAGGCCGCATCGTGAAACAGGTGATCGCGTTCATCAAGCCGCACCAGCTCTCCCCGGTCGCCATCGGATTGCGGGACATCCCGGAGCTGACCGGGATCAGCATCGGCAAAGGCCAGGGCTTCGGGCGCGGGCGCGCCCGAAGCGCGGCGCATCGCATCGTCGTGGACGAGATGGCGTATGTCCCGCACATGCGCATTGAAGTTTTCTGCAGCGACGAACACCTCGACCGGGTGGTTTCCTGCATCGCCGCAAATGCCCACACCGGCCTGACCGGCGACGGCAAGATCTATGTCACCGAGGTGTTCGACGCCCTGCGGATCAGCAACGGCGAGTGCGGCGCGGCCGCGATCTGAGCTGACCGTTCTTGACAGGCGGCGACGCTTCTCGGACAGTACCCGGGTGGATGCGTTCCGACGGTCGGCTCTGGTTGCGCACGTGCGGGCCGTCGCGCTGCCGTCCCGCTGGCTGCGGAGAATGAGCGCCGGGACGAGCCGCCAGAAGAGGGCGTTCGAAGCGACCCTCATCTGGCGGTTCACTTTGATCGGGCTCGGCGTCACGACCGCCGCGGCTGTCGTGATCGGCTACTTTTTCCAGCAACGGCTGGTTTCACAGGAACTGCAAGAAGCGGCCGGCATCGCCAGCCGCCAGGTGAGCACGCTGATCCGGCCGCTTCTCGACGCGAAATCGATGGCGGGCGCGTTCCCGCCCGAGCTCTACCGGCAGGTGGATGCGACGGTGCGCACGGGCCTCTCGCGGCCCGAGGAGATCGTGCGCGTCAAGATCTGGAACAATGAGATGACCCTCCTCTACAGCGACCTCGGCCAGAATCTCGGCGCGAGAGAGCCAGACAACGGCGAGCTTCTCGCAGCACTTCACGGCGCGGTGCACGCCGAGCTTTCCTCGCTCGGCAAGGCCGAGAACACCACGGAGTACGGCGCCTTCGGCCACCTGCTCGAAGTCTACGTTCCTCTCCGCGCCAGCGACTCGGAAGAGATTGTCGGGGCCTATGAAATCTACGCGAGTACCGCGAGGCTTGACTCGCGTATCGCCGAAATCAGGATCGACGTGGTCGTTGGCGTCGTTGGCGGCTTCGGTCTCCTCTACCTTGCCCTGTTCGGCGTCGTTGCCCAGGCGTCGCGCCGCCTCGTGGGCCAGGCCATCGAGAACGAGCGCCTCGCGCGGCAGGTCACCGATGCCTGGGACGAAACGCTCGAGGGCTGGGCGAGGGCGCTCGAACTCCGCGACGCGGAAACCGAGGGGCATTGCCGCCGCACGACGGGGATGACGCTGCTCGTGGCGAAGGAACTTGGCCTCTCCGGCACGGAACTCGACGACGCGCGGCGTGGCGCGCTCCTGCACGACATCGGCAAGATGGGGGTCCCGGACGCAATTCTGCTCAAGCCCGGCCCGCTCACCGGCGAGGAAACGGAGATCATGCGCCGGCATCCCGAATTCGCCCGGCATGTGCTCCAGAACATCAGCTACCTGGGGCGCGCGATCGACATCCCTTACTGCCACCACGAGAAGTGGGATGGCTCCGGTTATCCGCGCGGCCTGGCGGGTGCGCAGATCCCCCTTTCAGCGCGCATCTTCAGCGTCGTGGACGCGTGGGACGCGCTCGCGAGCAACCGTCCCTATCGCGCGGCCTGGCCGGCGGTCCGCATCCGCGAGTATCTGACCGCACAGGCCGGCAAACAGTACGACCCTGCTGTGGTCGATGTCTTTCTCCGTCTGCTCGACCGGCAGACGCCGGCGACCGAATTGCCGCCCTGAGCCGGAATCGGCTGCGCGCTGTCGCGATCCGCGCGCGCACTGCCCGGGGCCGCCGCCGCTGCTCCGTCAGTATTTCGCCTTGATCTTGTCGAGTTGCTCCTTGGTGACGCCCGGGACATCCCCGCGGGCGCCCCAGCGATTCAGGTTCCACGCGCCGTCGCCGAGCCAGCTCTTGATTTTCGCGAGGTTCGCGGCGCGCTCTTCGGCGCCCTCGCCGAGGTGGGCGTACATGTTGCCGGCTTTGCCGTCCGCCGCGCTCTTGCCGTCATCGAGCCGGCGCATGATCGCCCCGGTCGCCGGCCAGACGACGTACGTCATGAACGCCGGGTAGGTGTCCATGCGCGGGGCATCCTTCTTGTCCCCCAGATTCCAGTCGTTGTACTCCTTGGCGGCGGCGCCGTGACAGCCCGCACACCGCGCCTGGATAATCTGCGCGATGCCGGAGCGCCACGTCGTCTCCTCGGCGCCGGCAAACCGCGTGAACCCGCAAACAACAGCAACGGCTGAAATCACAAGAATTCTTGTCCGCACAGTCTTGCCCTCCCGTTTGTTATTGAAATCACCCGATGCTCATCATTTCTGATTCAGGTATTTCTCCAATATCTGCAGATATCTGGGCGAGTCCCACTGAGCAGGGCCAATGAATTTTTCCCGGATCACACCCTGCTTGTCGACGATGAACGTCTCAGGCACTCCGGTAAGTCCATATTTCGGCCAGACCTTCTTGTCTCGATCAACGAGAATTGGCAGCGTGATGCCGGCTTTTGCGGCAAAAGAATCCGCCCGTGCCGGGTCGTCATTTTCAAGCACCGCCAGCATTTTAAAGGTATCGTTCGGCATCATCGCGTACAGCCGTTGCATCGCAGGCATCTCCTCGCGGCAGGGAGGACACCAGGTTGCCCAAAAATTGACGAATACCACCTGACCTCTGAGTTGGGAGAGAGTCCAGGTAGTGCCTTTTGTGTCGACGAGGGTAAAGTCCGGGGCCAACTTCCCCACTTCCGCCACCTTTGGAGCTTGTTCGCAGGAAGCAGCGAACAGGGGCGCACAACACGCCAGAACCATGAGCGTCAATCTGTTCATAATCGCCTGTAACCTCCACAATCCGGGTCTTGAGGGCATGGTTGGTTATTCCGGGTAGCTGGCGCTGATTTCAGTCCGAACCAATTGCAGTAATTGCTCGGATCCAAAGACTTGGAGCGGCTTCCCATTAACAAAGAATCCTGGCGTCTTTCGAACAGCGAGCGTCTTGGCATCGGCAAGATCCTGTTCAATGAGTTTGACGATTGCAGGGTCGCTCATATCCTTCTTGATTCGCTCCACATCGAGTCCAGCCGCTGGAAGGAATTGCCAGATCTTTTCAGGTTGTGGATTGTGGTGGCTGGCCCAGTATGGCTGCGACTTGTACATGACATCCAACGTCTCCCAATATCTACCCTGTCTTCTGGCTGCCTCGAGAATCTTGACAAAATAGTCGGCACCTTGGTGAAACGGGGCATAGCGAAGAACAAGTTTTATTTTGCCGGGATAGGCGCCCAGCAATTGCTTAACGAAAGGAGAAAAGGCTGCACAGGTTTCACAGGCGGGGTCCATAAACTCGACAAGATAGACTTTGGCACTATCGCTGCCGAGCGTCTGCGAGTGGTCTCTGACAAAAGTTGCAGCGCTCTGCTGGGCCATAAAGCCGTACTTTTCAGCCTGTCGTCCCTTGTAGGAGGACGCGGCGAAGACAAATACGACGATCAACACTAAACCTGAAACTCCAAACAGGACATATTTCACTTGGTTACCCTCATTTTTAAGGTCGTCAACAGAGCGACGAGTATTGAAAATGAAAGGAGGGAAAGCATTGGTATCGTCAGAAATCCGAACAGATTGATGTATTCTTCCGTACAAGAAACCCCTTGTGTGCAAGGTCGCATACGCTCCGGGATGATTCCGGAATAGAGCAAGGTGTGATAAAGGGCCGTCAGCCAGCCGGCTGTCGCCAAAGGCAGGGCGTACTTCACAACGCTCTTGTCAAAAGGGAACAGCCCGGCGGCTAAGATAACTACCAGAGGAAACAGGCATATTCTCTGATACCAACACAGAACACAGGGAGCAAACTCCATTACATTACTGAAAAACACACTTCCCAGGGTTGATCCGCTGGCCAAAAGCCAGCAGAGAAAAAGTATGGCCCAGTTCGTATTGGATGTGCGACCGGACTGGGTCATCGTAATGCCTCTCCCGTGCTTCGAGCTCTTCGTGCGTATCAGGAGGTTCTTTTCCGGCGCTTGAAGAACTTCTCGATCTCGACGGCGATGAAGACCACCGTCGACATGACGAGCGTGAAACCGAGCTCCGCGGCCGTCAGCGGCTCGGTCTTGAAGATCGGGTTGAGAAGCGGCACATAGATCGTGGCCATCTGCAGCGCGAAGGTCAGCGCGAACGCGCCCACCAGCGGCTTGTTCGAGAACAGCCCCTGGCTGAAGAGCGACTCGCGCTCGGAGCGGATCGCGAGCACGTGCCCCATCTGGTTGAGGCAGAGCACGGTAAAGACCATCGTCTGCCAGTGCGCGAAGCCGGTTCGCATGGACCAGGCCTGGGTGCCGAGGGACGCGGCTCCCATCAGCAGGCCGACCCAGACGATGTGCGTGCCCATGCCGTCGGCGAAGATGCTCTCCTTCGGGTGGCGCGGCGGCCGCTCCATGATCCCCTTCTCGCCGGGCTCCGCGGCCAGGGCCAGTCCGGGGAGCCCGTCGGTCACGAGGTTGATCCAGAGGATGTGGATCGGCAGCAGCGGGATCGGCATCCCGAAGAACGGCGCGAGGAAGATGGTCCAGATCTCCGCGGAGTTGCCGGTCATCGCGTACTTGATGAACTTGCGGATGTTGTCGAAGATCCGCCGCCCCTCCTTGACCGCCTTGACGATGGTCGCGAAGTTGTCGTCGAGCAGGATCATGTGCGACGCCTCTTTCGAGACGTCCGTGCCGGTGATCCCCATCGCGACGCCGATGTCCGCGCGCTTGAGCGCCGGCGCGTCGTTGACGCCGTCGCCGGTCATCGCGACGAACTGACCGCGGTCCTGCAGCGCCTTGACGATCTTGAGCTTCTGCTCCGGGGCGACCCGCGCGTAGACCCGGATCCGCTCGACCCGCTCCTCGAATTCCTCGAGCGAGAGCTGGTCGAGCTCGCGCCCGGTGATGATCTGGTTGTCCGCGTGGCCGTCGTCCAGAATCCCGATGCGCCGGGCGATCGCCCGCGCCGTCAGCGGGTGGTCGCCGGTGATCATCACGGGCACGATCCCGGCTTTGCGGCACAGCGCGACCGCGTCCTTCGCCTCCGGCCGCGGCGGGTCCATCAGGCCCACGAGCCCGAGGAGCGTCAGGCCCGACTCGACCTCCGCGGCCTCCGGGTTTTCAGGGAGCCGGTCCCAGACCCGCATGCCGAAACCGAGGGCGCGCAGGCCGTCGGCGGCGATCCGGTCGGCCACGCCGAGGATCTCCGCGGGCGCCAGATCGACCTCCCCCTGCGCCGTGAGCACGCGGGAGGCGCGCTCGAGCACCACCTCGACGGCCCCCTTCGTAAAGGAGACGACCTTCCCCCCCTCCCAGGCGTGAAACGTCGTCATCAGCTTGCGTTCCGAATCGAAGGGCAGCTCCGCCAGCCGCGGGTAGCTCCCTTCCAGCGCCGCCTTCGCGAAACCGCCCTCGGCAGCCAGCGTGAAGAGGGCAGCCTCGGTCGGGTCGCCGATGATCGCGCCGGCGGCGTCCTGCTTCGCGTCATTGGAGAGGGCCACCGCGAGGAGCAGCTTCGGCAGCGGCAGGACGACTGGCGTGCCGGCATCCTTCGGCGCTGGTTCGCCGCGCATCTCCGCTTTGGCGAAGAGCCGGCCGTCGACGTAGACTTCCTCCGCCGTCATCCGGTTCAACGTCAGCGTGCCGGTCTTGTCGGAGCAGATGTAGGTCACGGAACCAAGCGTCTCGACGGCGGGCAGCTTGCGCACGAGTGCGTTCTGTCGGACCATCTTCTTCGCACCGAAGGCGAGCGAGATGGTGATCACCGCCGGCAGCGCTTCCGGGATCGCGGCGACGGCCAGAGACACAGCCGTGAGCAGCATCAGCAGCGGCGGTTCGCCGCGCAGGATACCAATCAGAAACACGACCGCGCAGATGGCCAGGATCGCGAACGCGAGCTTCTTGCCGAAGGCGACGAGGCGCTTCTGCAGCGGGGTCTTCCCCTCCTCCTCGTCCTGGAGCATCGAGGCGATCCGGCCCAGTTCGGTCCGCATCCCCGTGGCGACCACGAGGCCCGTCGCGCGACCGTAGGTGACGACCGTCCCCTTGTAAGCCAGGTTCTTGCGATCGCCGATCGGCAGGCCCGGGTCGGGCAGAGCGTCCGTCTGTTTTTCCGACGGGACCGACTCGCCCGTCAGCGCGGCCTCCTCGACTTTGAGCCGCGCGGCCTCGGTCAGCCGCAGGTCGGCCGGCACGACGTTTCCCGCCTCGAGGTGCACGACGTCGCCGGGAACGAGGTGCGCCGCGGGAACTGAGGCGGGGGCGCCGTCCCGGACGACCGTCGCCAGCGTTGCGGCCATCTTCTTGAGGGCCTCCATCGCCTTTTCGGCCCGAAACTCCTGCGTGAATCCCAGCGCGGCATTGAGCACCACGATCACGACAATGGCGATCGTGTCGGCCACCTCGCCGAGCACGCCGGCGAGCACGGCGGCGGCGATCAGCACGACGATCATGAAATCCTTGAACTGGTCGAGGAACATCGCGAATGGCGTGCGCTTGCGCTTTGCGACCAGCTCGTTCGGACCGTGGGCCACGAGGCGCGCTTCGGCCTCGGCGGCGCTCAGGCCGCCGGGGCGGGTTTCGAGCGCCGCGAGCGCCGCGTCGACGCCCAGTGTGTGCCAGGCCGCTGCGGGCTGCGCACCCGCCGCCTTGTCCGCCACGGTTCCAGGATCAGCCATGCGATGTACCTCGTTTCGAGAGAGCGTCAGTCGAATAACTCCGCAAGGAATGATTTGCGCTTGTGCTTCCCGGAGTAGCCGTGATCGTCATGGTGGCTGCCATGGTGGTGATCGCTCCCGCGATACTCCTCACGCCGCACCGGCTGTTGCGGGATCGGAACCTGCGGCGCCTCCGTGCGGTCCTGCTGCGATCGCTCGATGATCTTGTCGAGTTCGCCCCGATCCAGCCAGACGCCCCGGCAGGTCGGGCAGTAGTCGATTTCGATGCCCTGTCGCTCGGACATCACCAGGTCGATGCTGCAGGTCGGACACTTCATGCCGGTCTCCCTCTCAGGTTGTGCCTGTTTTCCTCAACGGGCGGCGGGGCTCCACCGCACGCGTCCCGTGCCTTTGACCCCGTCATCCGCCGCCGGTTCCCGCGACGACCGCGCGACCCGAACCCCAGCGCGCCATGCCCCAGATCGCGGCCGCGAGCGCCGCCGCGCCGGCGAAAACCACCGGCGCCCGCCAGAGTTCGCGCGGCAGGTTTTCCCAGAGGCCGTAGACGCCGAAGGCGATGAAGATCAGCGCCGCCCCCCACTTGACCGCCCGCTCGGGGATGCGCTTGCCCATCACGATCCCGACGCCGATGCCGATGGCGTCGGCGACCATCATCCCCGCCGTGGTACCCAGCCAGACCGACCAGATCGCATTATACTTGACCGCGAGCGAGATCGTCGCCAGCTGCGTCTTGTCCCCCATCTCGGCGATGAAGAAGGCCACCGCGACGGTCCAGAACGGGCTGAAGTGGTAACGCTCGTCTTCGCCCTCGAGCTGGTCGCCGCGGATCGTCCACAGTCCGAAGAGGATGAAGGACGCGGCCGCGACGATCTTGATGGTCGCCAGCGGCACAACCGTGGCCAGCCAACTGCCGGCGGCAGCCGCCATCAGGTGGTTGGCCATCGTCGCGACGAGGACGCCCCACATGACCGTTTGCCAGCGGAACTTGGTGGCGAAGGCCATCGCGAGCAGTTGGGTCTTGTCGCCCATCTCCGCGAGGACGACGAATGCCAGGGAGGCGAGAAACGCGGTCATCCGCGCCCGCCCGCCCAGCCGGCGCCGGCGTCCTTCTTGCGCTGCATCGCCCCTCCCGAGCCAAAAAAAAGACCTTTGCCGCAGCACTCGTGCGCCGCGACAAAGGTCTCGCCTGTTCAGTTCCCCGAATCCGGCGCCACCGGGCCCCTACGGGCCGTGCTGACGATGGTGGCCGGTTCAGCTACTCCCCCTTGACGAAATCGAGCATAGCAGGGACGGTCGCGCAACGTCAAGCGGATCGCGGAGTTCCGTGGCGGAAACCTTTCCGGGCCTTGCGCGTCGAAACGAACAAGGGACGGAGTCCGTCACAGGGGTGGCGGCGGCGCATCCCGCAATCGGGTTCGGAGGTGGAACATGTCGTGCAGGCAGAAGGCGGGGATGTTCGCCACGGCGGTCGTCGTCGGGGCGCTCGGGTTCGGCTGCGCAGCGGTGCTGCAAAACTACGAGAAGGTTTCGCTCGGCATGACGGTGGACCAGGTCTTGACGGTTGCCGGCAAGCCGCATCAGAAGTTCCGCATGGAGTCGAGCGGGGTCGGTACGGTGTTGCCAACGCCGGCTGGGTCGAGCGAAACCTGGTTCTACAAGAGGGGCCTTATCCAGTTCCACGACGGCAAGGTGGTTGCAAAGGGCCAGAAGTTCAAGTAGTCGGATTTGGAACGCGCCGGCGACACGAAAAGCCCTCCCCCCGTTGGACGCGGGGGGAGGGCTCATCTTCGTCGGCTGCCAGGGCGCAGCTCCCGCTACTTCCCCAGAACCTTCTTGACCTCGCCGACCTTTTCCTGCACTTTTCCGGCCACTCTTTCGGCGGTGCCCTCGGCCTTCAGTTTCGGGTTATCGGTGATGCTCCCGGCCATTTCCTTGACTTTGCCTTTCGCCTGGTGAAACGTGCCTTCCACTTTGTCCTTCGCGCCGCTGTTCATGTTCGTTCTCCTTTCGGTTTGCATTCCATCGCCCGGTTTGCCCATCTTTGTAAGATCCTCTGCATCAGACGTGCCATTGACTGATTTGGAGCGGAGCGTAACCCGCAACTATCTGAAATAATAGAGAATAGCCAACGCGACCGGTGGGGAGTTCCCTGATGATTCCGCGGCCGGGCCAGTTCAATTTCGAGACGATCGGGCGGTCTTGCCACTCTGCTGATCACCGGCGCCGCGGCTGGAATTGAATAAATTCACCATTTTCCTGCCGTGAAGAGAAGCTCCGGCCGGAAACGGTTGTCTCGTTATTCAATTACGAAGCATCTGATACAACAAACCGGTATTTTGTGGCGGTGCCCTGCGCGGGATCAGCCATGCACCGCTCGACCGATCGCGCGAATCCAACCATCCTCTTCGGCCGAAAGCGGGCCGCGTTCCACCGCGTCGAGGTTCTCCCGCAGCTGTCCGACCGTGCGCGGACCCGTGAGCGCAACATCGACGTGCGGCGAGGAGAGCACGAAACGGTAGCAGTCGCCGGCGGTCGGGACCCGGCCGTCCCAGCCTTTCGGCGCCTTCAGCAGCTTGCGCCACGCGGTGGCCGTGTAGCAGACGAGCGCCGGACGCCGCGCATCGAGGTGCGGGAAGATTTCCTGCTCCGCGCCGGGATGCGCGGCGTTGTAGCGGATCATCAGCGCGTCGAGGATCGAGTCGGCGGCGAGCCGCCCCGCGCGCGGGCGATCGTGGATCGAGACGCAAAGCCAGCGCACCTTCCCCTCCTCCCGCAGCGCGGTCATCTCGGCCTGCACGCCCCGCGTGAATGCGGACATCTTCCCGAGCCAGAAGAGCTGGAAGACATCGATCACATCGGTGCGAAGGGTCCGCCGCGCGTTCTCCACGGCCTTGCGCAGCGCGCCGGGAAAGAACCCGAGCAGCGGCCCGCTGGCGACCACGTAGCGGTCCCGGTCCCGCGCGAGCGCGTCGCGAAGCGCGGGGGTCAGTCCCTTCATGCGAGGCGTCCAGAAGACGTATTGCATCCGCTCGAGCGCCTCGCGGCACGCCGTCTCGTCGAGCCCAAAGGACCCCGAGAGCCCGAGACGAAAGAGCGGGCGCCCGAAGCGGGGTACCTCGCGGACGAGGAACACAGGCGCGGTCATAGACCATGTTTATCATACTGCCGTTCCGGATGCACCCGAGCCGGGCTGCCCGGCCGCACACGCGGCGATCGCCGCGAAAACAAGAGCCCTCACCGATCCAGAGGACAGGGGAGCATACCGCTGCCAATCCGCCTCGAGCTCGTCGGCCACGATCATCGGCAGCGAAGTGGCGACCCCCGGTTCCATCTCGGACTTGGCGACGACGACGGTCACGCTCCCGCCGGGGTGCACGGTCAGCCAGGCGTTGGGCCGGAAGCTGGTTTCAGACACGGCCTCGGCTCCGGCGGAGCGAAGGCTGAAGGGCGAGAAGACGACCGCCGGCGTGAGACCGGCGCCGGAGCACTTGAGAAACTCGAGCCGCGTCAGGCCGGCGCTCACGGCGCACCGCCAACTTATCAAGCAGGAACTACTTACTTCCAGGTATTGACTGGGCATTATGCAGTAAATAGCTTTAAACATTCAAACTCTGACCAAGGTTGGGGAGTTCGCGTTGTTCTGGCCTCGGGTTTCTTGAGGAAAGCTGACGAATGAGTCAGGGGTGCAGCTCCAGCGCAACGCCTCAAGGCATTGAATGTATTGTTTATTCTCGGACCGACCGGATGCAGCCGCCCACGAACCGATTTCGTGTCGCTTCCCGTTGACAGGCTGCCGAAGCCCCACAACTCAGGAGGTTCACATGTTCAAGAAGGGATCCGTGCTGTTGCTCCTCTTGCTCCTGCCATCGTCCGTCCCAGCCGCGACCGAGTACTTTGAGGCGGTCAGGGACACGACACTGATCGAGGATCCCGGCGGCGTGCTGGCGAACGGCGCGGGACCCTATTTTTTCGTCGGGAGGACCAATCAGGAAGGAAGAGCGATCCGGCGTGGATTGATCCGCTTCGATGTCGCTTCCCTCCTTCCCTTTGATGCCGTCATCGAGAGCGTGTCGTTGGCGCTCTACCAGTCGCAGGGCAATCCCGCCAAGTGCGAGGTCGCCCTGTTCAGGGTGCAGGACGACTGGGGCGAGGGAGCGTCGGCCGCTTCCGGGGGCGGCGGAGCTCCCGCTGAGCCGGGGGATGCCACCTGGATTCACACATTCTTCGACTCCGCGTTCTGGGTGCAGGACGGGGGGCATTTCATCGGCCGGGAATCAGCCCGCCTGGAGGTGGAGGGCAACGGCTATTACGAGTGGTCGAGCACAAACCATCTGGTCCAGGATGTTCGCCTGTGGCTGAACAACCCGGAGCACAACTTCGGGTGGATTCTTGTCGGCGATGAAGCGACGCTTCAGAACGCCAAGCGTTTCGCAAGCCGCGAGAATGCCAACTCCAGGCTGCGGCCGCTCCTCGAGGTGACCTACCGGTTGCCCGGCGAGCAGACGGCCGAGGAGGCATTCGGACCACAGTAGGTGAATCCTGCGGAGGGACCAAGAAAGGAGGGGCAAGGGCAAAGGACGGGCGTTCTTTCACGAGGCGGATTGAGGCAAGGGGGGAGTCCGTGAAGAAGATAGCCTTTCTGGGCGCGATAGCCACGACCGCGCTGCTCGCGGTGGGCATCGGCACCGTATCTGCCGAACAGTGGGTGGGCATCCCGAACAAGGACAATACGATCTATCAGGGAGCACAGTTCGAAAACAACAGCTGCGGCGCCGGGTCGGGGATCATCGCCGGCAGGACGGATGCCTCAAATGCCGTGCGCCGCGCCCTGATCTCCTTCGGCGTCCCGGCGGCGATTCCGGCGGGCTCCACGGTGACCCAGGCGAGCGTGATCCTGACCACCGACAGGTCCCGGGCCGCGAACGCCGAGACGTTTAACCTCTATTACCTGCTTGCGGATTGGGGAGAAGGGGCCTCCAATTGCGACGCGAACGCCGGACAGGGCGCTCTAGCCGTACCTCCTGACGCGACGTGGATCAATCGGATCACCGGGGCCCCTCATGTGCCCTGGACGGTCCCCGGGGCCGCCACGGATGCGGCGGCCCTCCCGAGCGCTTCGGCGCTCGTCGGGACCGCCAATGGGCCGTACACCTTCACCGGAACGCGGTTGACTGCGGATGTCCAGGGCTGGATCGGGTCGCCCTCGTCGAATTTCGGCTGGCTGCTGCTGGGCAATGAAGCCGCCAACCAGACGGCTTATCGCTTCAGCTCCCGGGAGGGGGCCGATCCTCCACTCCTGGATGTGAGCTTCACGGCGCCCGACGGTCAGACGCCTTCGCCGGCCTACGACGCCTGTTGCCTGGCCGACAACTCGTGCGCATTCGACACTGACGCCGGCTGCACGGCCCGCGGCGGCACGTTCCAGACTGGCGTGGATGTCTGCGCACCGTCCACCTGCGCTTCAGACGTGCCCGGGGCCTGCTGCATCCCGGCCGAGGACATCAACTTCACGTGCCAGAACGTGACGGTGACGGAGTGTTCCGCGCTGGGCGGGACGTTCCAGGGACCGAACGAGGCCTGCAGCAGCTGTGGGCTCGTCCCGTGGCGGGATCCTCTGCCGATTCCGCCGGTCCTGCAGCCCGTGGGGACCGATCCCCAAGGCAAGCCGATCTACAACGTCACGATGACCGAGTTCACCCAGAACCTCCACCGCGACCTGCCGGACACGACCGTCTGGGGGTACAACGGCAGCTACCCCGGGCCGACCATCGTGGCGCAGCAGAATCAGCCGATCATCGTGAATTACAGCAACGACCTGCGCGACTTGAACACCGGCCAGCTGCGGACGAGCCATTACATGCCGGTCGACCCGTGCCCGCACGGGCCGATGGAGTGGCGCGACTCGCCGCGGACCGTCGTGCATCTGCACGGCGGACACGTCCCCCCGAGATTCGACGGAAACCCGGAGTACGACTTCTTCCCCGGCGCATCCGACACGTATGAGTACCCGAACAACCAGGAACCCACGACCCTCTGGTTCCACGATCACGCCCTCGGCATCACCCGGCTCAACGTGACGATGGGCATGGCCGCCTTCTACCTGCTGCGCGATGCGTACGAGAACGGTCTGATCGCCGCCAACCAGCTGCCGAGCGGCCCCTACGAGCTTGGCTTGGCGATCCAGGACCGGGACTTCTATCCCGACGGCTCGTTGCGCTACGAGCCGGCGCTCGACATCAGCAACCAGATGTTCCACGGCAGCAACATCCTCGTGAATGGCAAGGTCTGGCCCTATCTGAACGTCGACCAGGGCAAGTATCGCCTGAGGATTCTCAACGGGTCGAGCACGCGCACCTACACCATCTCCTTTGTAAACGTCACCAATGCCGCGCGGCCCCAGCTCCCGATCACCGTGCTCGCCACCGAGGGCGGATTCTACGACACGCCGCGGACCCTGGCCAACGGCCAGCCCATCACGCAGTTGACGCTCGGTCCGGCGGAGCGATTCGACATCGTCGTGAATTTCGGAGGTCTGGCACGAAACACCGAAGTCATTATGAAGAACAGCGCCGTCACCGACTTCCCGACCGGCATGGCGCCCTCCTTCGGCACCCAGAACGTACTGAAGTTCATCGTCGGGAGGAGGAGCGGGTTCACCGGCGCGATCGCCACGCAGCTGCGGCCGACGCTCCCCTACTTCGAGCCGCTCAATCAGACCGGCGCTTCTCACCGCTACTTCGACCTCAAGCGCGTTCCTGAGCCGTGCGTCGGCGGAGAGTGGCTGATCCAGACCTTGAACGGCGGCTGGAACGGCGCCGTCCTCGGCCAGCACTGGGACGACCTCACCGAATTCCCGCCCATCGGCTCCACCGAGGTCTGGGAGTTCAGGAACACCAGCACCGTGATGCACCCAATGCATATCCACCTGGTGGAGTTCCAGGTGGTCAATCGCCAGGCGGTCGATGTCAATGGCAGTCCGACCGGGCCGATCATCCCCCCCGATCCGCTGGAGGCCGCCGCCTGGAAGGACACGGTCAAGGCGATGCCCGGGCAGGTCACGAGAGTCGTTCTCCGCTTCACGGATCACGCCGGGACGCCGGACTTCTACGGCAGATATCCCTTCCACTGCCACATCATCGAGCATGAAGACCACGAGATGATGCGCCAGTTCCAGGTGGTCAACTTGGCCTGCAACGGCAACGGGATCTGTGAACGGGGCGAGGACTGCGTGAGTTGTCCGGGAGATTGCCCCGCCGTCCTCGGCTCGTTCTGTGGCAACCGGCTCTGCGAGCTCGGCGATGGCGAGAACGCGACGAATTGTTCGGGCGACTGCGCTCCCGGCTGCGGCACCGTGGCCGCCGGCTGCAAGACACTCGACGCCAACCTCGATCCGATCTGCGAGGTACCCGGTTTCTTCTGCCGGGACATGATGCGGCTGGCGGCCTGCTGCGGGGACTGGCTCTGCGAAGGGCAGGAGCAGGTGAGCGGCCCAACCTACTGTGCCGCCGACTGCGCCAACTGCAACTTCACCGCCCCGACCGTGACGCTCACGCCCGCTTCGCGGCTGATCACGACGGATGGCGGCAGCGTCACGTACGCGGCCAGCGTGCTGAACAACGACAGCGGCTCCGGCTGTCAGCCCGCGACCTACGCGCTGACATCGGCTGACAGCAATACCACGAACTTCGCGCCGTCGGCGATCGCGCCGACTGCCCTCACGCTAGCGGCGGGAGAGACTGGCACCGCCACGCTTACCGTGACGGCGCTCCGAAACCAGGGCGGCGGGGTCAATGTCACGACCGTCGCCGCCTCTGCACCGGGCCATCTGCCCGGCTCGGCGTCCGTGACGACGACGATTCAGATCGGCCAGCAGGTGAGCGTCGATCAGCTCCAGACGGGAACAGTGTCGAAAAGCGGCACTTTCACCCCGCAGACCACGTTCGCCGCCGGGGCCGACGTCAACGTCCGGGCGCACGTGACCGCGGTTCCGCCGCCGCCGGCCAGCGTCAGCGGAGCGACGGTGACGCAGCAGATCTTCGCGCCGAGCGGGGCGCTGGTGACGGCCTTGACCTCGACAACCGCCACGAGCGGGTACGCGATCGCCAAGTGGCGGTCGCGCGGCGCGGTCAAGGGGACCTACACGGTAAGAGTCACCAACGTGACGAACGGCGTTGCCTGGGACGGCATCATCAGGACGACGACCTTCACGCTGAACTAAAGGAGCGCTTTCACTCCCTCCAGAGAATGGGGGCGGCTGTGCCGATGGTACAGGCACAGCCGCCCGCTGGGGAACCGGTCCGGTCGCGCTCACCCGGAGATCGGCGATCTCTCCGACACCGAGAAAGGTCGTCTCCAGAGGGATCTGGCGCGATCGAGGTTGACACCTGAGACAGGATCGTCACAATACGCTCCATGCGTCTGGTGAGAGGACCGTTGCTCGTGGCCATTGCCACCCCGGCATAGCCGCCCGCCATTGCGTCGCCGGGCGGCTTTCTTCGATCGTCGGCCGGCAGGCGGTTCCGGAACCGGCCCTGGAAGTCCCGCGCCTCTCCCGTAACCCGGCCACCCACCCACAGGACAAGGGAGCACCTATGAGCAACCGCATCATGCTGATCAACGGACGCCACGCCGAGCAGCTTCGCGTGGCCGTCGTGGAGGGGGGAGTCCTCCAGCTCTACGACGTCGAGGGAACCGAGGCCACACTCAAGCGCGGCAACATCTACCGCGGCGTCGTCGCCAACATCGAGCGGAGCCTCAATGCCGGCTTCATCGAGTACGGCGACGCGAAGCACGGCTTTCTGACCCGCCACGACGTGATTCCCCAGGCGTTTCACCGCGACGCGGGCGACTCGGCACCGATCGACCAGATCCTCCAGAAGGGGCAGCCCCTGGTCGTGCAGGTCACGCGGGACGCCGAGGGCGGCAAGGGCGCGACGCTGACGACCAACATCAGCCTCGCCGGCCGCTTTCTCGTCTACTTCCCGTACGACGCGCAGCGCGGCGTCTCCCGCAAGGTCGAGGACGAGGCGCTGCGCCGCAAGCTGCGCGAAAAGGCCAAGGACCTCGACCTGGACGAGGGCGAGGGCGTCATCGTCCGCACCAACGCCGCCGAGCAGACCAAGGCCGACCTCAAGGCCGACCTGCAGGTGCTCAAGCGCCTCTGGAAGGCCGTGGTCGACGACACGGCGCAGGGACGGGGCGCGAAGTTGCTGTACGACGACCAGGACCTGCTGATCCACTCGCTGCGCGACAACCTCGACACGCAGATCGCCGAGGTCCTGATCGACGACGAACAGCTCCTCGCCAAGGCGGAGAAGTACGTCCAGGCGGTGATGCCGCGCGCGAAGGTCGCGCTCAAGCTCTACGCCGAATCCATGCCCCTCTTCTCGCGATTCAACGTCGAACCCCAGATCGCCTCGATCTACAGCCGCACCGTCGGCCTGCCGAGCGGCGGCGCCATCGTCATCGACCACGCCGAGGCGCTGACCGCGATCGATGTCAACTCCGGAAAGTCGAAAGCCGGGAAGAATCAGGGCGACACGGCCAGCCATACCAATCTCGAGGCCGCGGCCGAGGTCGGGAGGCAGCTGCGGCTGCGCGACATCGGCGGGCTGGTGGTCGTGGACTTCATCGACATGCGCTCGCGCGCACACCGGCACGACGTGGAGAAGGCCTTGCGGGAGGCGATGAAGCCGGACCACGCCCGCCACGAGATCGGGCGCATCGGCGAAAACGGCCTGGTCGAGATCAACCGCCAGCGCATCAGGAGCGCCCTCCAGCTTCGGACTCGCCGGATCTGCCCGACCTGCGAGGGTGTCGGCCGGATCATCAGCCCCGAGCTGCTCAGCCTGAATCTGGTGCGCCGCATCGAGGGCCGGGCAGCCACCGGGCGACTGGCCAGGGCGAAGGTGGTGCTGCACTCGAAGGTCGCTGATTTCGTCCAGAACAACCGGCGCCGCGAGCTTGCCGACCTCGAGAGGACCTACCGCATCGTGGTGGAGATCGTCGGCGACCCGGGCGTGGAGCTCTCGACGGAGCGCTACGAGTGGTTCGACGTGCCCGCCTGGGAAGTCCCCGGAGCGCCGGAGCGCCGCACGGGCGACGAAGACGACGACCGTTCCCCAGCCGTGCCGATCGCTCCCGCGGACGAGGAGCGGGCCGAGACGCCACGAAGGGATGCGGCGCCGCCCAGGGAAACGGCACCGCCCAGACCGGCACAGGAACACGGGAATGGGGCCGGCGGCGAGAAGCGTTCCCGCCGCAAGCGCCGGCGGCGGGGCCGCAAGCACGACGGCAGCGCTCAGGAGCCGTCCCCCCGGGAGTGGGGAGCACCCCCTGCAGCGTCGATCGGATCGGTGGTCGAAAAGATCGAAAATGAGTTCCGCGGGAACGTCGCTCCCGAGAATGATTTCCCGCCCGCAGCCCGGGTGATGTCCCGCGAAGCGCTGGTCGCTCAAACCGACGCGGGGCCCGCGCAGGAAGACGCTGACGCCGCCGCGTCATCCCGGCGAAAAAGGCGGCGGCGAAGACGATCGAAGGGCGAGAGGCCGTCAGACCAGGCCGCCGTCGAGCTGAAGACAGCGCCGCCGGTCCTGACGGAGTCCGGCGCCGGGGCTCCGAATGTCCGCCACGACGAGGCCTGGGAGGCATTCGCAGTGCCTGCCGTCCCCCCGCCGGCGGTGGAGCGCGCCGCTGAGGCGGCGGCACCGGCACCCGCGGCAGCCCCCGTCCCTCAGGCGTCAGGGGAAGCCTCCCGGGAAGCCCCCGCTCCCCGGGAGGAGCCGGCCGTGAAGAAGGCACCGCGGAAGACCGCACCAAAAAAGGCTGCGGCGCCGAAGGAGAAGCCGGCAAAGGCCGCACCGAAGAAGGCCGCCGTCAAGAAGACGGCCGCGAGGAAGGCGCCCCCCGCCGGGCCCGCGGACGCGTAAAGACGCTACCCTCCCCCGGATGGGTCGGCGCAATGGCACTTGGCGACGGGAGCGGCCTCGGCGGGCTTGACGCCCCCCGACCAGCCGGCCCACCTCGCCGATCGCCACGGCGCTAGAAACGGTCGAAGACCATCACTTCCTCGAGCGGCAGCTGGCCGCCGCGCGGCCGCGCCGGCTGCAGCGGCTTGCCCACCGCGACCGCCATGCCGATCACGTGGTCGACCGGCAGGTTGATCAGCGTGCCGACCGCCGCGGGGTCGAACCCGGCCATCGGGCAGCTGTCGTACCCCATCGCCTTGGCGGCGAGCATGATCGTCTGGGCCGCAATGCCGCAGGAGCGCAGCGCCTCGTCGCGCTGCAGCTGCTCCTTCCCCTCGTACATCCCGAGCATCTGCACCATCATCTTCGCGATCTCCGCCGGCGCCGTGCGCCAGTAGCGCTCCGGCTTCTTCTTGAAGGCCTGCAGGTCGGCGCAGATGATCACCCAGATCGAGGCGTCCGTCACCTGGGCCTGGTTCCACGAGACGGCGCGCAACTGCCGGCGCAGCTCGGGGTCGCGCGCGACGACGAAGCGCCAGTTCTGCATGTTGATCGAGGTGGGCGAGAGGATCGCCAGCCCGATGAGCTTGCGGACCTCCTCGTCGGTCATCCGGTGGTTCGGGTCGTAGTGCTTGACTGAGCGGCGCTGCTCGATGGCGGCAAACGTGTCCATGGCCACATCCCCTCCCTGGTTTATGTCAGTCCGCCCGGATTGTAACAGTTTTCACGCGCGTCCCGGGGCCTCCGCGTCCCTCAGAAGAACAGCTGATCGATCTTGCCCAGCTGCTTTCTCGTTCGGCGCCACGCCGTGCCCGGCCTCGATCCACTTCACCGCCAGCAGCGGCGGATTAGACTTCCTGAAGAGCCCGAGCGCTTTCCTGAAATCCCAGCCGCTGAGATCGATCTCTTCCTGCACGGGGCGTTCGGTGACACCGCGCCGGTGCTCAAGATCAACGGAGAGCTACCAATCCCGCGGCCGGCTCGCCGAACTTCGCCTTTAGGCCAGCGGGTTTTTCCAGCGCAGTCCGGGAAACCGCGCGAAGTCGCCGTCAGTCGAGTACAGGACCAGCCCATGCTCGATGGCAAGCGCGGCGAGATGCGCGTCAGGGACGAGGTTCGCATGGACGCTGGATGCCGAAAGCAAGTTCCCGAGCACCGCCCGGTGGTTTTCGGTCGGCAGAGGAATCCAGACGTTCGGGTTACCGAGCCAGCCTTGCACCTGCGCCCAAGCGGCTGCTGCCGGCTCCGGCTGTTCGAAAACCCGCGGGTTGGTGACCAGCCGCAGAAAGGCGAGGAGGCTCTCCCAGGGCAAACCGACCGGGGCGGCTCCGTTTAACTTGCCGTCAAGCCATTCCCTGGCGGTCTTGTGTTGCGGGAAGCTCGTTACGTGGGCATAGACGAGCAGATTTGCATCGACGAGGATCACCGAAAAGACTCGCCCTCTGCCGCAGCGAGAGCGTCGGCGACATTATCGACGGTTCCCGTCCGGCACCGGCCAAGGGCGACCGAGGTCGTCCGGAATGGCTCCCGAACCGGCACGGCGGTCGTGCTCGTCAGTCCGCGGCGGAGAGCCTCATTCACCACTTCCTTGAAGCGAGCGTTGCGGGTGCGCGCAAGCCGTTTCAGGATTGCGGCGACATCGTCGTCTAAAGTCAGCGTGGTTCTCATGCATCAAAGCATAAATATGATGATGCCTTGATGTCAAGTCGATCCTGAAGGAGATAGAGCCAGTTTCGCTGAAAACGAAGTTCAGCGCAAAGAAATGGCCCACCTCGGCGCGACGGCCGGCTTTTCGAAGCGCAGGCCAACTATTTTCTTTTTGAGGTTCCCGAGTATTCTCACGTCCAGGGGATCGTTCAGGTATAATGGAACTAATTTCAAACCGGAGTGACGCATGCACGAAAACATCGTGATGGAGACCGCGGTATCGACGGTTCCGCACTGGTATGCCAGCGAGTTCGCCAAAAACGTTTACACCCTCACCGTGGATAAAGACGTCTTCAGGTTCCAAAGCCACAGCTCGCTGACGCCGAAGCTGGTCCTGCTCCACGAATATATCCAGAACCATCTCAAGGACTGGATCGCGAAGATGCCTGCCAGCCCGACGCCAAGATCGCTCCAGCAGGTCGAGGAAGACATCGCCGTCCGCTGGCTGGAGATAGCCAATCCCGCCATCAAATGGAATCGGTTCATCGCCTATATCGAGCACATCCGGTTCAGGACCTACGAAAATAACCGCGTCACGATGAATCTCGTCATCGGCAGCGGGCAGGGCGCGCTTTCGCTGGCGGACCCGGGTATTCAGAAGATTATCGACCCGCTGTCTTCGAGCATGCAGGTGTATTTCCGCGTGGACCGCGACTTGCAATATTTGGACTATCGGGAAATTTTGTTGAAAGACGTGTCCGAGTCTTCCGGGTATCGGTTCGTCCCGGAGTTTCTCGAGCCGTTCGCGTCGATTTTGCAGGACGGAGAATTCTCCCTGCACCTGACGAAGAGAGGCGACTTCTTCATCATGGACTCGCGCGGCCTCCTGGCCGCGAACCGGAAGGGACGCTGGCATATTTACGACGCGCCGGCTCTCGAGAACAGCGTCTGCACCATCCTGGGCAACGTCACGCTCGGGAGTAACCTGTTCGAACTGATGTTCGACCTGAGCTATAGGCGGCACGGCGCCCTGCTGGTCTACGACCCGCGACACAAGGTGATCGAGCAGGTGCTGAATCCGCAATCCATTGTCGGCGGCGAGTCGCCTTCGCCCGACGCGGCCCGCGCGATGCTCGCTCCGGTCATTCGCGATATTCACCTCGGCCGCACGGACCGCCTGGTAGAAAAGAAGAATCTTTTCCTGGAACTCGCCGGGCTGGACGGCGCCGTTATTTTCGACGACCAGGAACTTCTCACGGTCGGTGCGATGATCAAGCCACATCCGAATCTGGGGAGTCACCTCGGCGCGCGCAGCAGCGCGGCGCAATCCGCCTACCGCTATGGCGGAATCCCCATCAAGATCAGCGCGGACGGAGAAATCCAAATCCTCTTCAAAAGCTGCGACCCCGAGGGCCGAACCAGCGACGCCGTCCTGACCCTGATGTAGGGGTTTCGCCGCACCCGACGTTCTTGTGCCGCTTGCTACGCTAGCTCTCGACCAGGGTCTTGAAGCCTCCGTAGACCATCCGCTTCATGTCGAAAGGCATCTCCGTCGGCGGGGCCGCCTGCTCCATCTCCTTTATCACCTTCGCATTGACGCGATCGCGGTGCGCCCGCGACTTGAAGACGATGTACGCGAAGACCGCGGTCTCGCCGGGCTTGAGCTTCAACAGCTTCGGGAAGGGCATCCCAAATTTCGGCTGCAGGTCATCCCCGACGCACTCCTTGTAGTCGAGGGCGCCGTGCTTCATCCACGCTTTCGCACCCTGCTTCGCCATCCGGGCGTAGATTTTCAGGTTCTTCTTCGGAACGGGGATAAGAAAGCCGTCAACGTAGCTCATGGGAATCCTCCTTCTCAGCCGTGGTTATAGGATCAGGAAGCAAATCGGCTGTCCCTGCCTCCGAGGTTCATTTCCCCATAGTGGCCTGCCAGAGCCCGAAAGCCGCACCGGTGGGATCCGCGAGCACACTGAACCACCCCATGCCCGGCACCTCGGTGACGTCCTTGTGGACGGTGGCCCCGAGGGATTGCGCCTTCTTCGTCGAGGTTTTCACGTCGTCCACGAGGATATAAGGAAGCCAGAAGTCGGGCATTCCGGGGACGGGGTTCTTCATCATGCCTCCCCCCGTTCCTTCCCCGACATTGATGATCGAATAGTCCCCGCCGCCCGTCATTTCCTCGAGCTTCCAGTCGAAAAGGCCGGCGTAGAATTCCTTGGACGTGGCGAGATCGCGCGTGTTCAATTCCACGTGGACGAACGGGTTTGCCATAATGCGCTTCCTCCAGCGATGAGAACTGCCCGAAGCCCCTGTTAGCGAACGCTATACGTCAACGCAAATATAGCATCGTGCCACCACTTTTCAACCGGAGGTCCGATTCGACCCGTACCGCCCGATCTTCTCGATGGCTTCCAGGATATCCGCGAGATAGAGCTTCACACCCCGGCTAGACGTACACCGCCTGACTCAATACTTCCTCGCGAATGGCCGGTTTCAGCGCCTTCGCCGAGACCAGGTCGACGTTGGCATGCAGGATTTCTCCGAGAGAACGCTCGAGACGGACGAAATCGAACAAGCCGATCGGCTCGTCGAATTCAACAAGAAGGTCGACGTCGCTCGTCGGAATCTGCTCGCCGCGCGCGGCTGAGCCGAACAGCGCAAGCCTCTGGACATGATATTTCCGCTGAATCGTTGGCAGCGCCGCGTGCAGGGCGCCGATGATCTCTTCCCTGCTCATGACGTGAATGCTATCACAATTCCCTAGCGCGGGCGTCTCGCCCGCAAGACTCTAGAGGCTTGTGTTTTGTCTATATCGTCGCCCCACGCGATGATTTTTCAAAGTAGTAGGTCAGAAGCTTCCCGCGGCCAGGGATAGGTCGCGGCGGTTACGCGCTGGCAGTTCGCGTCCAATTCCGGCTCCAGGAGCACCAAGGCGGCGATACGGCGCGCCATCTCGGTGACACCGAGATCTTCCAGCTTCATACCGGGGAGGACCTGTCCCATTTCGAAGGATGGACGCGGCCCGCGCGCGACGATCGGCACCGCCCAGCGTTCTTCTTGACGCCGAGCACGAAGAAATCTCTCGGTTAATCGGGCTCGATGCCAAGTTCCGCGACGAGGGCGACCGCGGGAGCGGGTGCCACCCTCCGCCCATGACGCGAGTCGGCCCAGGCCTCCTCCAGCACTGATCGGAACAGTTCGTTCAGCGGATCGATCGGCGGGGCTGCGCCGGGAAGACTCAGCGGCGAGGTCTCGAGCCGCGACATCTCCTGTTCGATGAAGGCGGTGATCGCGGGGATCATCGGCCCCCGGTCCAGCTCGTCACCGCGGCGTTTGGCTTCGACAAGACGCGCGATCGCATTTTTGAGATCGGGATCCGTGATGATACGGTCGACGAGAACCGAGAACGCCATCGGCGCCACGCCGTGCCCGGCTTCGATCCACTTCACCGCCAGCAGCGGGCGCAGGACATAGAAGTATTTCTTGACCCAGACCTCCGACCCGCTGAGGTACTCGCGGAAGTTCCCCCGCGCCATGTGCAGGTAGTGGTGGGCGCAAGCCGCCGGGGAGTAGAATTCCCCGAGCAGCGCGCGCAGCCTGGCGGCCGCGCCTGTCGCTTCGAGATAGACGATCGGCGAGTTCAACCATTCCAGCAGCGGGGGGTTGGACTTCCTGAAGAGCCCAAGGGCTTTCCGGAAGTCCCAGCCGCTGAGGTCGACCACACCCTGCACGGGGCGCTCGATGACATCGCGCCGGTGCTCGAGATCGACGGAAAGATACCAGTCCCGCGGCCGGACGTAGATGAACCGGATGTCGTAGTCGCTGTCCGCCGACGGAAATCCCCAAGCCCGGCTGCCGGACTCGCAGGCGTAAACGATCCGGACATCTTCCTGCTCCTCGAGTCGGGCCAGAATCGACTGGATCTGCACGCGCTCCATATCGTCACCCCTCGACGATCGCATTCAGCGGCTTGATGCGCTGGATCTCCTTCTCGATGTGACGCGCGGCATTCCAGAGATCCACCGCGCGCTGCGCGTTCAGCCAGAACTCCGGGGAGTTGTGGAAGAGCCGCGAGAGACGAAGTGCCATCTCCGGGGACACCGCGCGCCGCTCGCGAAGCACCTCGTTCACGCTCTGGCGCGAAACCCCGAGGGCGCTCGCCAAGCCGGCGACGGTGAGCCCGTAGTCCGGAATGAAGTCCTCCCGGAGCATCTCCCCCGGATGGGTCGGCGCGATGTCCCGCTTGCCGTTGAACCCGATCGCCATGTCACACCCTCCTCGTGGTAATCCGCAATCTCGACGTCGAACGCATCGCCGGCGGCAAAGCGAAAGCAAATGCGCCATTGAGGGTGTGGCGGTCCGCGAAGGTCTTGATCACGACGCAAATGTAATGCGTAACGTGACGCATGTCAAACGCCGCTGAGCGGCGCCTCCCCGACGGGCAAAAAAACCTTCCCCCGGCTCGTCGCCGGAGGAGGGCTCTGGTGTCCGTTACCTGCGGGCGGGGATCAACCCCGCCCCTACGACGGCGATTGGATTCCGTCGCTGCACGGTCCGTCGGAATCTGGCCGACGGGTTTCGTTGTTACTTCGCCGCCGGGGCCGCCTCGGCGGGCTTCGGCGCGTTTGGATCCCACCACTCGCCGTCCTTGAGGTACTTGTCGATCGCCGCCCGCGAAGACGCCCTTCTTGTTCCTTGCGCGTGGGCAGCTCTTCCACGCCGCGGCGGTAGACGATGTTCGCGTTGTCGGCGCCGATTTGATCGCTTCGATGCCGAGCCAGTCGCGCCCGGCCCAGTCGCAAAACCAGATAGCACTGGCATCCTTGCCTTTCGCCGCCGGCACCGGTACCATCGTCTTACAAATCATCGATCGATGGAGGTGCCTATGGCAGCCGTGACCGTCTCGTCCAAGTACCAGATCGTCATTCCGCGGGAAGTCCGTGAACAGCTCAGGATAAAACCCGGGCAGAAGCTGCAGCTCGTCACGATCGGCGACCAGGTGCGGCTGGTCCCGAACCGGCCGATCCGGGAGATGCGCGGAATTCTCAAAGGCGTGCCGCTCGACTTCGACCGCGACGCCGACGAAGAGGATCGCGGGTGAACCTCGTCGACTCCTCCGGCTGGATCGAGTTCCTGATGGACGGGCAACACGGGGCAGCTTTCGCCAAACCGATCTGTGACACAAGCGCCCTGCTTGTGCCGACCGTCTGTCTTCTCGAAGTCTACAAGATCATCAAGCGTCGGCGCGGTCAGGAGTTGGCGGCTGAAGTTGCCGCCCAGATGAGCAAGGGACGGCTCGCACCCCTCGACGAATCGCTGGCGATCTTTGCTGCTGACCTGGGCCTGCAGCACGCGCTTCCGCTCGCCGATAGCGTCATCCTCGCCACCGCGCACCGATACCGGGCCACGCTCTGGACGACCGACGCGCACTTCGATGGGCTGACGGACGTGAGGTACTACCGAAAGAAGTGATCCTGGGCTGTTCACGACTTCTCCCAGGGAGGCGGCTGGACAAAGCTGGCGATGAAGTTCCAGCACTCACGCGCCGCCATGCCGTTGTATGTACCACTGCGCATCGCGACGCAGACCACCGCCGCGTCGCCTCCCGGTGAAGATCAATCCACCCCGCGGCTCGTCCCAGAGCGACAGATGCTCGAGGATGGCGCTCACGACCCGAGGCTCTTCGATGAACGCGACGATCCGCATCGCGCCACCGGATCACGGATTGGGTTTTTGGGTCGTAGCAGATCTTGTTCATCGAGAACGGTGCACGGATCAGGTAGCGCATGAGGTTTTCCCGCCCCACTGTTCCACCGGGGATCAACCTCCGGCACGGGATTCCGGTGTCGGGGACAGAAAAGCCCTCCCCCAGGTTCGCCGGGGGAGGGCTTCGTGATCGTTCAGGAGCGGGCGGGGATCAACCCCGCCCCTACGACGGTGAATGAATCCCGTCGCCGATCGTCGCGACCAGCCGGAATGTGCCCGGCGGGTCCCGTCGTTATTTCGCCGCCGGCGCCGGCACCGCCTCGGGCTTCGGCGCGTTCGGATCCCACCACTCGCCGTCCTTGAGGAACTTGTCGATCGCCATGCCCGCGGCGCGGCCCGCGCCGGCCGCGAGGATGACGGTCGCCGCGCCGGTGACGATGTCGCCCCCCGCAAAGACGCCCTTCTTGGTCGTGCGGCCGGTGGCCTCGGACTCGACGGCGATGTAGCCGCGCTTGGTGAACTGCATGTCCGGGGTCGTCTGCGCCAGCAAGGGGTTCGCGCCCGTGCCGATCGAGGGGATCACCGCGTCGACCTCGAGCACGAAGTTCGAGCCCTCCTTCGGGATCGGGCGGCGGCGGCCCGAGGCGTCCGGCTCGCCCAGCTCCATCTCCAGGCACTCGAGCCCGCAGACCCAACCTTCCTTGTTGCCGATCACCTTGACCGGCGCCGTGAGGATCTTGAACTGCACGCCCTCGTGCCCGGCGTGCTCGACCTCTTCCTTGCGCGCGGGCAGCTCTTCCATGCCGCGGCGGTAGACGATGTACGCGTTGTCCGCGCCGAGACGCAGCGCCGTGCGCACCGAGTCCATCGCCACGTTGCCGCCGCCGACCACCGCGACATTCTTGTGCCGCTTGATCGGCGTGTCCGAATTCGGGAACTCGAAGGCCTTCATCAGGTTGTTGCGCGTCAGGTACTCGTTCGCGCTGTAGACGCCGTTGAGGTTCTCGCCCGGGATGTCCATGAACCACGGCAGCCCCGCGCCGACGCCGATGTAGACCGCGTCATAGCCGTCTTCCTGCATCAGCTGGCCGATCGTACGCGTCTTGCCGACGATGAAGTCGGTCTTGAGCTCGCAGCCGAGCTTGACGAGGTAGTCCACCTCGCGCTGCACGATCGCCTTGGGCAGCCGGAACTCCGGGATGCCGTAGACCAGCACACCGCCGGCCTTGTGCAGCGCCTCGAAGATCGTCACGTCGTGGCCGGCCTGGATCAGGTACCCGGCGCAGATCAGACCGCCGGGGCCGGAGCCGCAGACGGCGATCTTCTTGCCGGTCTGCTTCGGCTTGGGGGGCACCGGGGAATCGCCCTGGCTCGCCTCCCAGTCGGCGACGAAACGCTCGAGGCGCCCGATCGCGACCGACTCCTGCTTCTTGGCGATCACGCACTTGCTCTCGCACTGAATCTCCTGCGGGCAGACGCGGCCGCAGACCGCGGGGAGCAGGTTCGTCGACTTGATCGCCGCGACCGCCTTGGCGTAGTCCTTCTCCTTGATCGCGGTGATGAAGACGTTGATCGGCACGCTCACCGGGCAACCGGCGACGCAGCTGGGTTTCTTGCACGAGAGGCAGCGCGAGGCCTCGAGCTGCGCCTGCTCCTCGGTGTAGCCGGTGGTCACCTGCTCGAAGTTCTTGGCGCGCTTCTTGGCGTTCTGCTCGGGCATCGCCTGCCGCGGCACCTTGGGCTTCGCGGCGGGGGCGGGCTTCGGCTGGTCCTTCTGCTCTTCAGTCATCGTCTCGTCGTCCTCGATCGCTCTTGGGTTGCACGCTCGCCGGTCGCCCGGGCTAGACCGTGTGGCAGGTGCCGTGGCCGCTCTGGCAGCGGTCCTTCGCCTGCTTCTCCTCGGGGAGGTACTGCCGCTGGCGCGCCATCATCTCGTCGAAGTCCACCTGGTGCCCGTCGAACTCCGGGCCGTCCACGCAGACGAACCTGGTCTTGCCGCCCACGGTCACGCGGCAGGCGCCGCACATCCCGGTGCCGTCGACCATGATCGTGTTCAGGCTGGCGAACGTCGGGATCTTGTGCGGCTCGGTGACCTTGCAGGTGAACTTCATCATGATCGGCGGCCCGATCACGACTGCGCAGCCGACCTTCGTGCCGCCCTCGATGATCCCCTTGAGCTCGTCGGTGACGAAACCCTTGCGGCCGTAGGAACCGTCGTCGGTGGTGATCCGCACGTCGTTGCTCGCGGCCCACATCCGGTCCTCGTAGATCATCAGGTTCTTCGAGCGCGCTCCCAGGATCGAGATCACGTGGTTGCCGGCGGCCTTCATGGCCTTGGCGATCGGGTGGATCGGCGCGACGCCGATGCCGCCGCCGACGCAGACCACCGCGCCGTCGAACCTCTCGATGTGCGTCGGCTTGCCGAGCGGGCCGGCGACGTGCGGGATCGGCTGCCCCTTCTCGAGGCGGCCGAGCAGGATCGTCGAGGCGCCGACCTCCTGGAAGACCAGGCTGATCGTGCCGGCCTTGGCGTCGCTGTCGGCGATCGTCAGCGGGATGCGCTCGCCGCCCTCGACCGGGATGACGATCACGAACTGCCCGGCGTGATGCGCGCGGGCGATCTCGGGGGCCTTCACGAGGAACTCGACGATCCGCGGCTCCTCGGCCAGCCAGACTTTCTTCTCCAGAATCTCAAACATGGCTCTCTCGTCCCCCTACCAGTTCTGATTCGTCAAATCGTCGTACTCGGTCTCGAAGCGCTTGAGGTGTTTCTTCTCCTCCTCGAGCAGCAGCTTGAAGACCTGCTTGGCGTCCGGGTCGTCGACGTAGATCGACAGTTTCTCGTAGGTGGCGACCGCTTCGCGCTCCTTGACCATCGCGGCCTCGATCGCGTCCTTGTAGGAGGAGTCGGCGTCGAGCGTGATCGGCTTGATGAACTCGGCGTACCCGAGGGTGTGGATTTCCTTCTGGAGCCTCGGGATGCACTTGCTCTTCTCGAACTTCTGGATCAGCTTCTCGAGGTGCCGCTTGTGGCCGGCTTCCATCGCCGCCAGCTCCTCGAGGAACTTCTTCACGCTCGGCTGCGAAGCCATCGCCGCCGCGCTCTTGTAGAAGGCGATGGCGTTGTCCTCGGCGATCGTGGCGTAGCTGATAATCTCCGCGAAACTCAACTCTTGCATGTGCGCTCCTTTGCCCGGGTTCTCACCCACCACTGTTCGAGCGCGACGGACAAACACGGCAATTGCGTCCACCTTTGTTCCGGCAAGCGCCCGTCCCCGTCACGGCGACTGAATTACCTACCAGTTCCTTGAACTTGTGTCAAGAAAATCAAGCGCCTGCCGGCATGCTATAGTCGCCATCCAGGGTCGGGGACAGCTGCAAACATCGGATCGGGGGGGGAAGGGACGCCGGCCATGGCCAATCGACGCGTCACCACCGGACTCGAGGCCCTGCTCGCCAAGCCGCCGGGATTCCTCGCGCAAGCCCGGCTCGGTCTGCTCTGCAATCAGGCCTCCGTCGACGCGAACCTGCGGCACGCCCGCGACCTCGTCGCGAAAAAATTCGGCCGGCGCCTCACGGCGCTTTTTTCACCGCAGCACGGCATCTTCGGCGAGCAGCAGGACAACATGGTCGAATCCCGGCACGGGCGCGACCCCGCGCTCGGCATCCCGGTGTACTCGCTCTACGCCGACGTTCGCCGACCGACCGCGGAGATGTTCGCGGGGATCGACATGCTGCTGGTCGACCTGCAGGATGTCGGCTGCCGCGTCTACACCTTCATCACGACGCTGCGCTACTGCCTCGAGGAGGCGGCCCGCCTCGGGAAGAAGATCGTGGTTCTCGACCGGCCAAACCCGGTCGGCGGCACGACCGAAGGCAACCTCCTCGTCCCCGCGCAGCTCTCCTTCGTCGGCGCCCACCCGCTCCCGATGCGCCATGGCCTCACGATGGGCGAGCTGGCGCGGCTCTTCACCGCCGAAGGGGGCATCGACGTCGACCTGCACGTCATCCGGCTGCGCGGCTGGCGCCGGCGGCTGCTCTTCACCGACACCGGGCTGCCCTGGGTGCCGCCGAGCCCGAACATGCCGACGCCCGACACGGCGCTGGTCTACCCCGGCCAGGTGCTCCTCGAAGGGACACTGCTCTCGGAGGGACGGGGCACTACGCGGCCCTTCGAGAGCTGCGGCGCGCCCTGGATCGATCCCGCGCCGCTGTGCGCCGCGCTGCGCCGCCGCCGCCTCCCTGGGGCGGTCTTCCGGGAAGCCTGGTTCCAGCCGACATTCCAGAAGTGGGCGGGGCAGGTCTGCGGCGGCCTGCAGATCCACGTCGTCGACCCGCGCGCCTACCGTCCCTATCGCACGACGCTCGCGCTGCTGACGGAGATTCGCCGGCTCTGGCCCGACGCCGAACTCTGGCGACCGCCCCCCTACGAATACGAGACGGTTCGCCTGCCGATCGACCTGTTGACGGGAGACGCCCGCATCCGCGAAGGGCTGGATGCGGGGCAGCCGGTCGCCGCGCTCGAACGGGCGTGGTCGCGCGAGTTGGCCGCCTTTGAGCAGCGAACCGCGAATTCCCTGTTGTACAAGTAGTCAGAACCCAACAGCAGAATCCTGAAAACCCGGGGTTCCGCAGGGGGGGAGCGCCATGACACGCGACGAACACGTCAGCTGCGAACTGGAAAGAACCCTTCGCGAGTGGTCCGTCCGCACGGCGCCGATCGGCGCGATCATTTTCCTGCTGATCTCCCCCCTGGATTTCGTCAGCGTCCCGACTTTCGCGCTGCGTTTTCTCGCCTATCGCATTGCGGTCGCCGCCGTCCTGCTTCTCGTCTGGCGCCAGGTGGCCACCGTTCGATCCCCGCGTGCCCTGCGTGCCTGGATCCTGACGGGCGTCGTCTGCGCCGCGGCCACCATCGAAATCATCATCCTCGATTCCGGCAGCTACGACTCGGCCTACGGCGACGGCATGATCCTGCTGGCGGTGACCGCACTCGGCTTCATCCCGGCCAGCGCCGGCTTCCACCTGCTGATGGCCGGAACCATCTACGGCATCTTCCTCGTGCCGCTGCTGCTGTGGGGGACGTCCATCGCGCCCCGGATCTTCTTCACCCAGAACTACCTTTTCCTCGCCATCCTCGCGGTGACGATCTTCATGCGCAAGATGCACCGTACCGCGTTGATACGCGGGATCGGCCTGGCCTATGACCTGATCGCCAAAGACCGTCAGCTCGAAGATCAAGTCGAGGAGCGCACCGCGGCGCTGATCAACGCCTCGAACGAGTGGCGGGCGGCGTTCGACTCGACGGACGACCTGATGCTGATGATCGACAGCGAGGGGCGCGTCGTGAAGGCCAACCTCGCAACCGCGCTCTTTTCGCGCACGAACCCCCGGGACCTCGTGGGTCTGCCGGCCGGCGACCTGCTGAAAGATGCCGGGCTCGCCGGGGCGCTGCCGCCGCTGGTTGCCGTGCAGCGCACGGGGGCGCGCTCTGCGGCCGAGACCCGGCACGCCGCCGCCGATCGCTGGTTTCTCGCAACCGCCGAACCCATCCCGCAGGGTCGCGCGCGGGCGGGGGGCGCCGTCCTCACGCTCCGCGACATTTCCGCCATCAAGTCCATGGAGCAGGCTATCCTGGACGCGCGCGACGACTGGGAGGAGACCTTCAACAGCATCCGCGAGGGCATCACCATCCACGATGCGAACTTCGTCGTGCTGCGCGCAAACGCCGCGGCCGCCGGGCTTCTCGGCTCCCCGGCTGCCTCTCTCGCGGGGACCCGGTGCTTCGAGCTGTTCCACGGACGGGGAACCGCGATAGTCGGCTGCCCCGGCTGCGAGACCCTCGCCACCGGGGTGCCGACAACCATCAACCTCGACGAGCCGTTCCTCGGTCGGCACCTGGAGATTACGGCCCTGCCGCGCGCCGGCGGCGGCATCATCCACGTCGTGCACGACATCTCCGAGCGCAAGCAGGCGATGGTCGAACTCACCCTGGCCGCCGAGCGTCTCCAGGGGATCCTCGGCCGCGCCCCGTTCGGCGTCTTCATCGTGAACGAACAGCTCCGCGTCGAGTTCGCCAACCCGTCGATGATCGCCATCTCGGGCTACCCGCTCGAGCAGTTCGTGGGCGCCCTGGTCGGCGGCTTCCCGGGGTGGACCGAGATCGGCATGGCCCGCCACGTCCAGGGGGCGATCCAAGGCGTGCCCTTCCGGTTCGGCCCGGCCGAATTCCATTGTCCCTCCGGCCAGCTCGTGATCGGGCAGTTCACCGGCATCCCCATCGAAGAGAGCGGGCAGCGCAAGGTTGTGGTCTTCGTCGAGGACGTGACCTCCCTGGCGAGCGCCGAGGAGGAGCGTCTCCGGCTCAATTCGCTGCTGCTGCAGGCCCAGAAGATGCAGTCCATCGGCACGCTGGCCTCCGGGATCGCCCACGACTTCAACAACATCCTGCTCGCGGTGATCGGCCTCACCGACGCGGCCGCCGAGCAGCTCCCCGCGGACCACATGGCGCGCCCCGAACTCGAAGCGGTCATCGGCGCGGCCGAGCGCGGATCCGGCCTGGTCCAGCAGCTCCTGGCGTTCGGCCGCAAACAGGAACTGCGGATGCACCCCGTCGACCTGCGCCTTCTCGTCGAAGAGACGCGGGTGATGCTCGTCCACGTTTTTCCGAAGAAGATCGCCATTGAAATCCGCGGTGCCGACAACCCGTGCCCGGTGATCGCCGACCCCGTACAGATCGGCCAGGTGCTGATGAACCTTGCCGTCAACGCCCGCGACGCCATGCCCGACGGCGGCAATCTCTCGATCGAGACCGGGTTGGTCGACCTGGTCGACAGCGACCCGGCGCATCCGGGGATCGCACCGGGAAAGTACGCCCTGCTCAAGGTCAGCGACAGCGGCACCGGGATGAGCCCGAAGGTGTGCGCGCGGATCTTCGACCCCTTCTTCACGACGAAGGAACCGGGACAGGGCACCGGACTCGGGCTGGCCACGGCCTACGGGATCGTCTCGCAGCACGGGGGCGCCATGCGGGTGCAGAGCGAGCAGGGGGCGGGAGCGACGTTTTTCGTCTATCTGCCCGCGATCCCCGGTGGGGATGCGTTCGCGACCTCTCCCGCGCCGCGCGGGACGGAAACGATCCTTCTCGTCGAGGACGACCCGCTGGCACTCCATGCCCTGGGACGCAAGCTCGCCGACCTCGGGTACCGGGTCCTCGAAGCCCGCGGCGGGGAGGAGACCCTGCGCCTGCTCGAGAGGGATCGCGTCCAGCCCGACCTGCTCCTCTGCGATGTCACGCTCCCCGACATCAGCGCACGCCACGTCGCCGGGGTGGCGCGCGCGCGGGTTGCCGGCGTGCGGATCGTCTTCTTGTCCGGACACCCGGATTCTCAACTCGCTCAGCGCGGCCTGCTCGAGACGGGGGACACGCTCCTGTCCAAGAACCTCGGTCCGGAGGAAATCGCCCGGTCTCTGCGACACGTGCTCGACGGCACCGTGCCGGCAGGCGGCCGACAGCAGCCGGAACCCTGTTGAACAGCCGTCCCGTTCAACGAATTTTCAGCGTCGTGCTACCATGTCCGTGCAAGGAGGGACCATGGCCAAGAAAATCCTGATCGTCGACGACGAGGAAACCAGCCGGCGAATTCTCGCGATCGCCCTCGAGGGCCGGGGACATCAACTGTTGTACGCCAAAGACGGCCAGGAAGCCGTTGAGGTCGCCGTTCGCGAGCAACCCGACCTGATCGTCATGGACATCGATCTGCCCAAGATGAACGGCTACGAGGCGGCACGCGTCATCAAGGCGACGCCGGGGTTGCGGTTCACGAAGATCGCCGCGGTCACGGCGCGCACCGTGCAATACTCGGAAGAGATGGCCCGGCAGGCCGGCTGCGACGACTTCATCACGAAGCCCTACCGCCTCGCCGCCATCCGCGAACGCCTGAACCGTTTACTCGGCGGTTGAAAAGGGCCTGCTTGCATCCAGACCCTCTTGAACCGCCTCCCTCCGGCTTTATAGAAAGTAGCGGGCGACGTCGATGTCGTGGCGGCGGGCGTCGAGCGTTTGGGCGATCCGCCGGCCCGAAGCGGGGTCCGCCAGGTCGACCATGGTCCCGTCCACCGCGGTGCCATCGGCGCTGGCGATGACCTTCACGCGGGGGCTTTCCCATTGCTCCGGATCCGGGTTGCACTCCATGACCACCCCGAGTTCCCCGCTCGAGAGCTGGCAGAGCGTCCCCACCGGGTAGACCCCGAGGACGTTCACGAAGAGCTTGGCGAGAATCGGGTCGTAGAGCGTCCCGCTCTTCTGCAGGATGTAGCGCAGCGTGGCGTCCGGCGTGTCGGCGGTGCGGCGGTAGACCCTTGAGGAAGTCAGCGCGTCGTAGCAGTCGGCGATCGCGACGATCCGCCCGCTGAGGCTGACGCCGCGGGGATATGCCACCTGGGGATATCCGGAACCGTCCAAATGCAAATGATGCTCGAACGCCCCCTGCATGATACGCGCCGTCAGCGCATCCGCCCCCTTGAGCTTGAGCAGTTCCTTGACGCCGAGGACCGGGTGGCGCCGTATCACGGCCCACTCCCGCTCGTCGAACGGCGCGGGCTTGTTGAGCACGGCGAGCGGAATGCAGGATTTGCCGATGTCGTGGAAGACCGCCGCCATGCCCAGATCGACCAGACGGTTCTTGCCGATGCCGACGCGCTGGCCGATGGCGATCGAAAGAATGCCGACGTTGACCGAGTGGTTGTACGTGTACTCATCGTAGCAGCGCAGGTTGGTGAGCCCGAGCAGGTTGGTCTCGGCCTCGAGAAGCTGGTCGATCATCGACTGCACGACCCGCTTGGCGCGCTTGAGCTTGAGCGCCTTGCCCAGCTTCACGTGATCCATGACATCGGAGATGACCTCCAGCGTCTGCGCGTAGATCCCCTTGGCGCGCTCCTTCGCATCCTCGCTCATCCCGGCCCGCTCCGGGAGCTGCTCCCCGGGGCGTTCGACCGCGATGCCGCCGAGACCCGCCGCAGCCATCCGGGCGAGCAGCGCCCCGCAGGGGTCCTCCTGCACCGAGGCCTCGACCTCGTGCAGCAGCACGAACCAGGCCCCGATCTCCCGGGGACCCGCCTGGCCGGTGAAGCTCACGCTGCCGATCCGGCCGAGCTTGAACGCCCGCAGCGTCGTCAGGAAGGCGTCGAAACCGGCCGCGTCCGGCTTGAGCCGCAGCTCGCCGACGTACAGATTGTCGTCATGAAAGGCCAGAAGCGCCTCTTCGCGCCTGTGCTCGAACTCCCGGATGATCTCGGCGAATTCCGCCAGCGGCTGCGCGAGCGCGGGATGCCCGACGACGTAATTGCTCGAGGTCTTGTAGAGCACGAAGAAGGAGCGCAGAAAACGCTTGCCGAGGAGGATCAGCCGCTCATCGATGCGGTCAGCCACGGTCCGGCCCCCCGGGGGCATCGTTCCCGGCCCGGACGCCGGGCCTGCGGGTCTGGGCGATGGCGCGCAGCGCCTTCTCGACGAGCTCCCGCTGCTCGCCCCGCTTGCCGGCCGCGGCCTTCTTGAGTAGATCGACCGCCGCGGGAGTGCCGATGCGTTTCAGACCAGCGCAGGCGCAGGCGGTCTCATCGAGATCCTGTGCACGCGCGAACCAGCGGCGCTTCAGCAGCATGTCCGCAAACGTCGGCAGCACGCGGTCGGGAGCGAGCGCCCCGAGGGCCTCCCAGACCGACTCGCGCTCGAGCAGTTCGCGCTCGGCGAACCCCGGTGAAGCCGTGAGGGCCAGCAGGCGCTCGGCTGCGGCGCTTGAACCGCGCCGCGCCAGGCTGCGGGTCGCCGCCACGCGCAGCGACTGCACGTCGTCGCCGAGGAACCCGAGCATCACCGACTCGCCCGCGGGGTCGCCGGTTTCGTCGAAGAAAAGCATGACCTCTTTTCTGACGCGCTGGTCGCTGTGTCCCGCGCAGCGCAGCGCCGCGCGCGCGGACTCGGGACCGGCGATCCGGCGCAGGATGTAGATGGCGTTGCGGACGAGATACCAGCGGGGATCGAGGAGGAAGGGCAGGAACAGTTCGGGGGAGCCCCGCCCCGCCGCAACCAGCGCCTCGATGAGCACCTTGCGGGTTTCCTTCCCGGGGGCATCGCCGAGAATGTGGCAGAACGGCTCGATGGCCGAACGCCCCAGCCCGGTGACGAGGCCCCGCAGCGCCTCGCGGTCGATGCCATCGCCCGTCGCCAGCAGCCGGGAGAGTCCCGCGAGCACCTCGGGCGTAATCACCCGCCCGCGGACCCCCGCGATCTTCGCCGCGTTACCCGCCGGCAATCCGGGGTGGGCCGCGGTGCGCGAGAGCAGTGACAGCAGTTCGACCGCCTGGTCGACGCGGCCGGCAATCAGGAAGTCGCCGCAGAGGCGCGCGACGATCTCGAGGAATTCCTGGAGGACCGCGTCCTCCCGCTCGGCGGCGATGACCGCCTCGAGTATGCTGACCATGTCCTCTAGGGGCGTGCGCTGCTCATCCTGGGTGAGCAGCCCCTGGAGGGTCGCAATCTCCGCCTCGGACAGGCTGAAGATCTGCTGCGAGGGCGGCGGGAGCAGCGACGCCGGCGGCGCGGCGGCAAGCTCGGCGGCGTAGCGGCGCAGCGCTCCCGCCTGGGTGGCGCGCGAACCGCTCACCCCCGCGTCGAGGGCGGCCGCGCTGCTCTCCAAGGGGACTTCGGCGAGAACGTATCTCAGATGCGGCAGGTCGGAGGACCAGAGGCGGGTCACGATGTCGTCCTCGTCATCCTCTCTCGCGGGACGCCCGAGGATCTCGACCAGGGTGCGCAGTTCGGGCGGCTCGACGCCCCGCTCGACGATCAGGCTGCGGATGCCGTCGGCGTACATGCGGAAGGCGAAATTCTCGCGCAGGTCGGGGCTGGTGTAGACTGTCTCCCCGTCGAACAGCACGCTCTCGTGCGTGATCTCGAGGCGCAGGGTGCCGAATTCCTCGAGATGCTCCCCGGCGCGCCGGCAGAATTCCGCGAAGAACTTGTCGTGCAGCGGGTTGTTCGGCAGGTAGATCGAGAAGCCGCGGTCCGCCTTTGCGAGTGCCTGCATGAACAGACCGGCGGATGCGACCTCCGCCTTGTCCGGGGCATCAGCGCGGCGCGCGTCGATCATCGTCCCATTCCCCCACCGGACCGCGCGGGGCGGCCGACACCACGGCCGCGGAACCAGGGGCACGGCTGCGTTTCATCGGTCTCAACCCTCAGGAAGCTGTCTTCGGGTATCATACCCCAAATCAACCCAGTGGTGCGGCAACAGCGGATCCCCGCGCGGCGGGACCCGGGAAGCCCGCCTTCACTGGGGCGCCGGGGGAGGGAGCGTCGTGGACATTGCCGTCAGGACAGCGGAGCGCTGTCAGTTTGTGGACATCACCGCCGGGGTGCGGCGCGCCGTCCGGGCCTCCGGCGTGGTGGACGGGTTGTGCCACGTCTGGTGCCCGCACACCACCGCCGGGATCACCGTGAACGAAAACTCCGACCCGGACGTCCCCGCCGATCTGCTGATGGGACTCGGGCGCATCGTCGACGCCCGCTGGCCCTTCCGCCACGGCGAAGGCAACAGCGACGCGCACCTCAAGTCGACGCTCGTCGGCTGCGAGAAGACGATCGCGGTTCGCGGCGGCGACCTGCGCCTCGGCACCTGGCAGGCGATCTGGTTCTGCGAATTCGACGGCCCCCGCACCCGCCGCATCGAAATTACCGTCATCCCGGCCTAGCCGGCCGGCTCCTACCGGGTCAGTTTGCGGTACTTGATCCGGTGCGGGGTGTCGGCCGCCGCGCCGAGCCGCCGTTTCTTGTCGGCCTCGTACTCCGAGTAGTTCCCGTCGAAGAAGACCACCTGGCTATCGCCTTCGAACGCCAGCATGTGCGTCGCGATGCGGTCGAGAAACCAGCGATCGTGGCTGATGACCACGGCGCAGCCGGCGAAATTCTCGAGCGCCTCCTCGAGCGCGCGTAGCGTGTTGACATCCAGGTCATTTGTCGGCTCGTCGAGCAGCAGGACGTTGGCCTCCTGCTTGAGGATCCGCGCCAGGTGCACGCGGTTGCGCTCCCCGCCGGAGAGTTCGTTGACCCGCTTCTGCTGATCGCCTCCGGAAAAATTGAAGCGCGCGACGTAGGCACGGGCGTTCACGCTGCGCTTGCCGAGCTGGATGGTGTCCAGGCCGTCGGCGATGACCTCCCAGAGCATCTTCGTCGGGTCGAGTATGTCGCGCGACTGGTCGACGTAGGCCAGTTTCACCGTCTCGCCGAGGCGGATCGTCCCGGCGTCCGGTTTGTCCTGGCCGGTAATCATCCGGAACAGAGTCGTCTTGCCCGCGCCGTTGGGGCCGATCACCCCGACGATTCCGCCGGCGGGCAGGCTGAAAGTCAGGTTGTCCATCAGCAGCGTGTCGCCGAAGGCCTTGCGCACCCCGACGGCTTCGATCACCACGTCGCCGAGGCGCGGGCCGGGCGGGATGTAGATCTCCAGCTCGTCGACGCGCTTCTCGGCGTCCTGCCCGAGCAGTTGCTCGTAGGCGGTGATGCGCGCCTTGCCCTTGGCGTGGCGCCCCTTGGGGCTCATCCGGATCCACTCCAGCTCGTGCTGCAGGGTCTTCGCACGCGCGTCCTGGGCCTTCTGCTCCTTCTCGATCCGCTTCTGTTTCTGTTCGAGCCAGGAGGAGTAGTTGCCCTTCCACGGGATCCCCTCGCCGCGGTCCAGTTCGAGAATCCAGCCGGCGACGTTGTCGAGGAAGTAACGGTCGTGCGTCACCGCGATGACCGTGCCCTCGTAAGCCTGCAGGTGGTGCTCGAGCCAGCCCACGGTCTCCGCGTCGAGGTGGTTGGTCGGCTCATCCAGCAGCAGCACGTCGGGCTTCTGCAGCAGCAGGCGGCACAGCGCGACGCGGCGACGCTCGCCGCCGGAGAGGTTCGCCACCGGCGTGTCGCCCACGGGGCAGCCAAGCGCGTCCATCGCCATCTCGAGGCGCGCGTCCAGGTCCCAGGCGTTCTGATCGTCGAGCTTGGACTGCACCTCGCCCTGGCGCTCGATCAACGCGTTCATCGCGTCGTCATCCATCGGCTCGGCGAACTTCGCGTTGATCTGCTCGTACTCCTTGACCAGGGCGACAGTCGCGGCGACGCCCTCCTCGACGCATTCGCGCACGGTCTTCGCCTGATCGAGCTTCGGCTCCTGCTCGAGGAACCCGAAGCTGATCCCGGGGCTCGAGACGATCTCGCCGTTGATCTCCTTGTCCAGGCCGGCGATGATCCGCAGCAGCGAGCTCTTGCCCGAGCCGTTGAGGCCGAGCACGCCGATCTTGGCCCCGAAATAGAAGCCGAGCGAAATGTCCTTGAGGACCGGTCGCTTGTCGTAGAACTTGCTGACCCGGACCATCGAGAATATGACTTTGTTCGGTTCGGCGCTCATGTCTCCACCTTCGGTGCGGGTTCAGTGCTCGTTTTCAAGGGGTTTGATTCTGCCCGGATCACCCGGGAAGTTCAAGTTTCCGTCCGCCGGCCACGGGTTTTGGCTTCCCGAACGGGCAGACCCTGATGCAGACGCCGCAGATCGGCACGCCGACGTCCACGAGCTTCGCGTTCTCCTGCGTCAGCCGGTCGCGGCAGCGCTCGAAAACCAGCGCATCCCCCCGGCGCGCATAGCGGTCCTTCGTGCCGACCCCGCGGATCGCGCCGGAGGGGCAGGCGTCGCGGCAGGCCGTGCAGCTTCCACAGCGGTTCTTCAGCGGGCCGTCGACGGCGAGCGGCGCGTTCGTGAGCACCGTGACGAGGCGCACCCGCGAGCCGTGCTTCTGCGTGACCAGCAGCAGGTTCTTCCCCTGCCAGCCGATCCCGGCCATGCGGGCGACCGCCTTGTGCGAGATCGCGCCCCGCCAGTCTTCGCGGTCCAGCACCTGCGACGCGGGGATCGGGAGGCTCCTGAAACCTTCGTCCTGGAGGAAGGCCGCCGTCCGGAACGCGATGTCGTCGAGGAGGCGGTTCGCCGTCAGGTAGACGGCTGCGTAAAGAGGCGTCGGTCGGTCGGTGACCGTCTCGAAGACTCCGGCCGGAACCCGCAGCGCGAAAGAGACAGCGCGCGTGTACGGCTCGAGCAGGCCCGCGGGAATCGTCTCGTACTCCCGGAAGGGCGCGAGGTCGGCCACGCCGCAGAGGTCCGCTCCCCAGCCGGCAGCCCGTCGTTTGATCCGCGCCGTCAGCGACGGGGACTCGCGGTCGTTCTTCCGTGCCATCGTCGTCACCCTCCCAGATAGGCGGCTCGAACCGCCGGGTCCCCGAGCAGCTCCGCGCCGCTCCCGCTTCTGACGATCGCGCCGATCTCCAGTACGTGCGCGCGGTGCGCGGTGCGCAGGGCCATGTTGGCATTCTGTTCCACCAGCAGGATCGTGGTCCCCGCCGCGTTGATCTCAGCGAGGACCCGGAAGATCTCCCGCACCAGCAGCGGCGCGAGGCCCATCGAGGGCTCGTCGAGCAGCAGCAGGCTTGGGCGGCACATCAGCGCACGGCCGACCGCCAGCATCTGCTGCTCGCCGCCCGAGAGGGTGCCGCCCGGCTGACGCAGCCGCTCCTTGAGGCGCGGGAAGATCGCGAAGACCCGTTCGAGGTCCGCCGCGATTTCAGCGCCCACCCTCCCCCGCTTCCGGCCCGGCCCGAAGCGGCGCTGCCAGGTGGCGAGGCGCAGGTTCTCCGCCACGGTGAGATTGCCGAAGATCCCCCGCCCCTCCGGAACGTGGGCGATGCCGAGCCCGACGATGGCGTGCGCCGGGACCCGGGCCAGGTCCCGCCCCTCGTAGAGTACCCTGCCCGCGCGCGGCACCAGCCCCGAGATCGCGCGCAGGATCGAACTCTTGCCGGCGCCGTTGCCGCCGATGAGCGTCATAATCTCGCCGCGGCGGACATCGAACGAGACCCCGCGCACGGCGCTGATCCCGCCGTAGGCGACGCCGAGGTCGCGCACTTCAAGCAGTGATTCGCCGAGGCTCACGACCGTGTCTCCCCCTGCCCGAACGCCGGCTCCTCGACGCCGAGGTACGCCTCGAGCACTTTCGGATGGGCGCGCACTTCGGCGGGGGAGCCAGCCGCGATGGTCGCGCCGAAGTCCAGCACCGCCAGGCGCTCGCAAATCCCCATGACCAGGCGCATCTGGTGCTCGATCAGCAGGATCGTCAGCCTGAAGTGGTCGCGCACCCAGGCGATGAACTCCATCAGCTGCCCGATCTCGTTGGGATTCATCCCAGCAGCAGGCTCGTCGAGCAGCAGCAGCCGGGGGCGCAGCGCGAGCGCGCGGGCGATTTCGAGGCGCCGCTGCAGGCCGTAAGGGAGGTTGCACGCCGCTTCGCCGGCGAGGTGTTCGAGTTTGAGCAGCGCGAGCAGCTCGCGCGCCTCGTTGATGGTCCGCCGCTCCTCGGCACCGAACCGCCCGATTCTGGCGAGCGCCTCGAAGGCGCCGTAGCGCGCGTGGCCGTCGAGCGCCGTGCGCACGTTGTCGAGCACCGGCAGATCCCGAAAGAGCCGGATGTTCTGGAAGGTCCGCGCCACGCCGAGCCGCGCGATGGCGTGCGGGGCGCGGCCGACCAGCTCCTGGCCGCCGAGGCGGATACTGCCGGCGGAAGCCCGGTAGACGCCGGTGATCAAGTTGAAGACCGTCGTCTTGCCGGCGCCATTCGGTCCGATCAGCCCCACGAGTTCCCCCGGCGCGATGTCCAGCGAGAACTCCTGCACGGCGCAGAGACCACCGAAATAGTGCGAGAGGCCGCCGATCTCGAGCAGCGGTGCCGTCATCTCACGCCGCCTCCCGGCTCGCCCGGCAGCCGCGGGGAGGCGCACGGCGGGTGGAGCCCTTTTCCCAGAGCGTCGCGATCCCGCCGCGGCACGAGCCAGCGCAGCTCCCGCAGCCCCATGATCCCCCGCGGCCGGTAGAGCATGACCAGCACGAGCAGCAGCGGCATGATCACCATCCGCCAGACATTGAGGTGCGAAATGACGTGGGTGTTCAGCGGCTCGAACAGCGCCGCCGGCAGCCAGCCGAACGCCCAGGCCACCGCCGAGGGTCGCAGCGCCTCGAGCAGCACCGTGTAGAGCGTCGCGCCGAGCACCGAGCCGCCGATCGAGGCGATCCCGCCGAGATAAACCATGATCAGCACGTCGGTGGACTTGATGATGTCGAAGACCCGCGGCGAGATGAACTGCAGCAGGTGCGCGAAGAGCCCCCCCGCCACGCCGGAGAAGAACGCCGAGAGCGTGAAGGCCAGGAACTTCGCCCGGCGCGTGTCGACGCCGGTGAGCTCCGCGGCGATTTCGTCCTCGCGCACGGCGAGCACGCCGCGGCCGAAGCGCGAGTAGACGAAGTTGCGGATCACCAGCAGCGTGAGCACCGTCCAGGCGTAGACCCAGGGGAGCGTCGTCAGGCGCTTCATGCCGAGAAATCCCCGGGGGCCGCCGATCACGTCGAGGTTTTCGATTGCCGACTTCACGATCATCAGGAAGGCGAGTGTCACCAGGGCCAGGTAGTCGCCGCGGGTCTTGAATGAGGGGAACGCCACCAGCAGGCCGAAGAGCGCCGCCATCATCCCGCCGGCGAGCACGGCAAGGGGGAACCCCCAGAAGAGCGCGGCGGCCGGGTCCAGCCCCAGGTGGACGCACGCCGCCGGCAGCAGCCGCACCGTGGCAACGGATGCGGTGTAGGCCCCGACCGCCATGAAACCCGCGCTGCCGAGCGAAAACTCCCCCATGTAGCCGTTCACCAGGTTCAGACTGACCGCGAGGATGATGTTGATGCCCACGTACATCAGGATCATCTGCTGGTACTTGTTGACAAGGCCATAGGCGGGGATCGCGAACGAGAGCGCGAGCCCGGCAACCACGATCACGGGAAGCGCTATTCTCTCTCTCATCATACCTTTTGGATGCGGGGCTGGCCGAGGATGCCGTAGGGCCGCGCGACCAGCAGCACGAGCAGGAAGGTGAAGGCCACAAAGTCGCGATAGGTCGAGGGGAGGAACGCCGCGACCATGATCTCGGTGGTGCCGAGGATGAACGCCCCGATCATCGCGCCGCGGATGTTGCCGATCCCGCCGATGACCGCCGCGATGAAGGCCTTCCAGCCGACCATGATCCCCATGTACGGGTCGATCACCGGGTAGGCCATGGCGTAGAGAGTGCCGGCCGCGCCGGCGAGACCGGCGCCGATCGCAAAGGTCGCCGAGATCACCAGGTCCACCGGTACCCCCATCAGCGGCACGAAGGCGCGGTCGAAGGAGACGGCCCGCATCGCCGTGCCGAGCATCGTGTGGTGCACGAGCCGGTCGAGCAGCAGCATCAGCGCGAGCGAGACGACCACGATCAGGATCTGCAGCGAGGAGAACGAGAGCCCGCCGGCGCTCCAGGCCCCTTCGCCGAAGAGCTTCGGGATGCTGCGCGGATAGGGGTTGAGGGCCAGCAGGAAGTTTTCGAGGAAGATGCCGACGCCGAGCGCGGTGATGATCGCCGAGACGCGCGGCGCGTTGCGCAGCGGGCGGTAGGCGAGCCGCTCGATCGCGACGCCGAGCACCGCGGCGCCGAGCATGGCGGCCAGCAGCGTCGGCACGAACGGCAGGCCGGCAAGCGACGCGGCCGCGAAGCAGAGGAACGCCCCGACCATGAAGACGTCGCCATGGGCGAAGTTGATCATGGTCAGCACGCCGTAGACCATGGTGTAGCCCAGCGCAATCAGCGCGTAAATGCTCCCGAGCTGCAGGGCGTTGAGGCTCTGCTGCAGCGCGTAGACGAGGCGGGATTCCATCACCGGTCCCCGGTTTCCTGAACGCGCCCGCTCAGCTCAGGAGGCGCTCGAAGAACTGCCAACCTACGGCTGGGCGTTCGTCACGTAGACGAACTTGCCGCCCTTGATCTGCAGGATCACGGCGCTCTTGATCGGGTCGCCGGAGCCGTCCTGGAACTTCATGTCCCCGGTGACCCCCGCGTAGCCCGGCAGCTTCGCCAGGGCGTTGCGCACCGCTTCGCGGTCGGTCTTGCCGGCGTTGCCGATCGCCGTAAACAGCAGGCCGAACGCGTCCCAGGTGAGCGCCGCTACGTCGTCCGGGGTGGCGCCGTACGCTTTCGTATAGCCGGCGATGAATTTCACCGCGGCGGGCGCGGCGTTTTCGGCGGAGTAGTGCGTCGAGAAGTAATAGCCCTCGAGATCCGCGCCGCCGAGCTTCAGCAGTTCCGCGCTGCCCCAGGAGTCGCTGCCGAGAAAAGGCGCCGTGATGCCGAGCCGGTGGGCCTGCTGCACCTGCAGCGGCACCTCGCTGTAGTAGTTCGGCAGGAAGACGACGTCCGGCGCGGCGGCCTTGATCTTCGTGAGCTGCGCCGAGAAATCCCGGTCGTTGGTCGTGTAGGTCTCGAAGGCCACGACCTTGCCGCCGAGTTTCTCGTAATCCGCCTTGAAGACCTCGGCGATCCCCTTGTTGTAGTCCGAAGCGACATCGTAGAGCACCGCGGCCTTCTTCGCCTTCATCGTCTCGGCCGCGAAGCGCGCCAGGACCTTGCCCTGGAAGGGGTCGATGAAGCAGGAGCGGAAGGCATAGCGTTTCGGTTTGCCGGTCACGGCGTCGAGCGTAGTCTTGGGGTTCGTCGACCACGGGGTGATGAAGATCGTCTGGTTGCCCTCGGCGATCTCGGAGGCCGGGATCGCGTAGCGGCTGGCGTTCGGGCCGATGATCGCGACGACCTCCTCCTGGGTGATCAGCTTCTGCGCCGCCGCGGCCGACTGGTCGGCCTTGCCGCCGTTGTCCTCGACGAACAGCTCGACCTTGAGCTTCTTCCCGCCGACATTGATCCCGCCCGCGGCGTTGACCTCCTTCACCGCCATCTCGGCGGCGTTGCGGCAGGAGGCGCCGACGGCGGGCATGTCGCCGGTGATCTCGGCGATGACGCCGATGCGCACGCTCTCGGCGCGGGCGCCGGCGGCTCCGTACAGGATTGCTGCGGCGAGTAACGCGGCGGTCTTCTTCATGGCCTACCCCTCGGTGGTTGATCGCAGTGGCCCCGTGGACAGTTGCCGCGCATTCTACCCGATTCCCGGACGGTTGCCGCGGCGGGAGCGCGGATTGCGGGGGCCTCCCGGTAGCGCTGCTCGCGGAGGCTGTTGACAGAAGCGAGGGTCAGGGCGACAATCCGCCAATGACTACCTCAGAACCCACCCGGGTCAGGGGCATCCTCGCCGTCGAGGACGAGCCCGACCACCTGATGGCGGTCGAAATGCTCTTTCGCGGTGAGCCGGGCCTGGCGTTCTTCGGCGCGGGCACCACCGCGGAGGCTGATAAAATCCTCGCCAGCGAGCAAGTGGACCTGATCCTGCTCGACCTCGCGCTTCCGGGCGAAGATGGTCTGACCTTTTGCCGGCGCATCAAGACCCAGGAGCGCTACCGGACGCTGCCTGTCATCGCCTTCTCGGCCTTTCCGCGCCAGATCTATGAAGAGAAGGCGCTGGAAGCCGGGTGCATCGCTTACCTCGACAAGCCCTTTCAACCGCGCTCGCTCGTGGAGATCGTCCGCAAGCACCTGCTATAACTCGATGATCCGGGCCTCGCGGGTCTCGGTTTCCAGCACCGCCACGGTCGCGCGCCCCTTGTTCAGGCACGCCGCCTTGCCGGGATTGAGCACGAGCGACGACCCCTCCCGGTGCACGTCTGGCACGTGCGTATGCCCGTAGACCACCAGGTCGAAGTCGCCGCTTCGCGCCAGCGACTTCACCAGGGGCGGTTCGTGCACGATCACCCCCCGCATGCCGTCGAGGCTCACGAAATGCGGCTGCACATGCAGGGCTCCGGCCGAACGCTCGCGCAGGAGCAGCCGATCGCCGTCGTTGTTGCCGAAGACACCCCCGAGCGGCGCCTGCAGATCGCGGAAGATCTCGAAGGTGAAGGGTGAGACGATGTCCCCCGCGTGCAGCACCTGCACCACCCCCTCGGCGTTGAAGAGCGCGACCGCCTTCGCGATGGCGGCCATGTCGTCGTGCGAATCCGACAGTATCCCGATCTTCACGGGTCAGCCGATGGAGGCCAGCTTGATTTCGAAGGTGAGATTGCGCCCCGCCAGCGGGTGATTGCCGTCGACCGTCACCTGGTCGCCGTCGATCTTCGCGATCCGGCCCTCGACGCGCGACCCGTCCGCGCGAGCGAAGCCGACTTCGCTCTCGAGGGCGACCGCCGTCCCGGCCGGCAGTTCGCCGAGCGGCACGGTCCACACGAACGCCGGGTCCTTGGCTCCGTAGCCGTCCGCCGGTTTGACGACCACGGTCTTGGTCTGGCCGGGGCTCATGCCGATGAGTCCGTTCTCCAGCCCCTTGATCGCCTTGCCCTTGCCGACGGCGATCTCCAGCGGCGCCTGCCCCATGTTCGATTCGAAAACCTTCCCGTCCTTGAGGGTGAGCGAGTAATTGAATTTCACCCGGTCCCCCTTCTTCACCTGTGCCATCGGTACTCCTCCTCGAAGTTGATCGTGCCGCGCCGATTATAGTACAAATGACCCTGATCCGCGCGTAACGCGCGGATCAGTTGAGGCAGGTTTGTTCCCAGGTCTTGTCTTTCGGGTCTCGTGGCTCATACCGGACCGTGCTGCTCGCTGCAAGCGTTGCTTGACCGCTGCCCCCGTTCGGGAATACATTGCTTGTGAACACCGGCTCATTGCACCACTGCTCGCGTGAGGTGCCTGATGAGGGATCCGCCACTCTGGGTTTCGTGAGGTTTCGCTGGTCGGGCAACCGTCCGTCGGGCGGTTGGACATCCAACGGGGGGGAGCTACCATGACGCGGAAACCTGCTGTTGCCTGGTTCGTCGCTGCCGCGGCGCTGATTGCGCTCAGCGCCACCGACGCCGGGGCGGCCAAGGCCGGCCCGGGCTTCAAGATCGCGGACTGCTACGGTTGTCACGACACCATCGAAAAACTCCACGCCGGCGGCAAGCACACCAAGGTCGGCTGCGAGAAGTGCCACGACGGGATCGACAAGCACCTCGCCGACGAGAAGACCCGCCCGGTCACCAGGATGGGCCCGGAAGTCTGCGGCTCCTGCCACAAGGCGCAGTACGAGAGCTTCCTCGAGATGTCCTACCACCGCCCCGCGCGCGACGAGAAGAGCCAGCTGACGGGTCGCTCGCCGAACCCCTTCTGGGACAAGTTGATGATGGGGCACGGCTTCACAAAAGAGCACAACCTGACGCGCAGCCACGCCTGGATGGTCGTCGACCAGTTCGCCGTCGACCGCGCCTTCGGCGGACGCTTCCAGCCGAAGAACGGCTGGCACTACGTCACCGAGAAGACCGGCAAGACGACCTGGGAGTACCTGGTCGACACGCACCCGGAGACCAACGAGCAGAAGGCCTGGATGCCCCAGACCGCCGCCGCCGCGAACGCGACCTGCATGCAGTGCAAGTCCCAGGACCAGATCCTCGACTGGGCCTACCTCGGCGACCCGGCCGCCAAGGGCGCCAAGTTCTCGCGCGCCTCGAACGTGGTCGACGTGGCCCGCACGATCGAGCACGCCCTGAACTGCTTCATGTGCCACGACCCCCACGCCGCGAAGCCCCGGATCGTGCGCGACGGGCTGATCCAGGCGCTGACCCGCCCGGAGGCCGACACGCTCTGGCACAAGGACGAGAAGCGCACGAAGATCGAGGTGATCGACATGGGGGTGCGCGGGTTCACGCGCAAGATCGCCCTGCTCGAGAAGTACGACTCGCGGCTGCTGTGCGGGCAGTGCCACGTCGAGTACAACTGCAACCCCGGCACCGACCTGAAGACCGGGCAGCCGGTGAAGTTCGACGACGCGCGCACCAACCACTTCCCCTACAAGGACGTTCTCGGACTCTACGACCACTACGTGAACCAGATCGCGTTCGGCGACTTCAAGCACACGCTCACGGGCGGCCTGCTCTGGAAGGCCCAGCACCCGGAGGCCGAGAGCTTCTACAACTCCAAGCACGCCAAAGGCGGCGTCTCCTGCGACGACTGCCACACGCCGAAGCGCAAGGACCCGAAGAGCGGCAAGGAGTACACCTCGCACTTCGCCGTCTCGCCGCGCTACCAGCTCAAGGAGACCTGCCTGAAATGCCACAAGGAATACACCGAGGAGACCGCAAAGTACGCGATCGACTCGGTGAAGGCCTACACCCGCGGCAAGCTGCGCAAGGCAGAGTTCTGGCTTTCGGCCCTGATCGACAAGATCGTCGAGGGCAAGAAGGCCGGCCTTGCCGCCGACGTGATCAAGCAGGCGCAGGACCAGCACCTGCGGGCGCACATCCTCTGGGAGTACTGGACCGCCGAGAACTCGGACGGCTACCACAACCCGGAGCTGGCGCGCGAGTCGATCGCGAAGTCGATCGATGAGTCGCAGAAGGGCATCAAGATCATCAACGACGCCCTGAACCCGCCCGCGGCAACGGCGCCGGCCGCCACGCCCGCGGCCGCACCGGCGGCGGCTCCGGCGAAGTAGAGGGAATCGCCGGCGGGGGAGGATGTCCTTCCCCGCCGGCTTTCATCTGATTCAGGCGGGAATGAATCCCGCCACTACCACAGACGGTCATTTCCTTACTCAGGCGGGAATGAATCCCGCCCCTACGACAGAGATCGAATTCCGTGGGGGGTGATATTCCGCCCCGCAATGGAAGAAGCATCCCGTGTGTAGGGGAGGGGTTCACCCCCTCCCGTGCGTGTCAGAGGTGCGCCGGCCCGCGCGAGTCGGATCACGATCCTCGTTGGTCCGGCCGGACCTTCAGCAGCGCCTCGTCGAGCAGCGCCTTGATACGCGACGCGTCGCCCTGGCGCAGGCACTCGGCGGCGGTCTCGGCGGCCGCGGCTGAAGAAATCCCCGCGAGCAGCTGTTTCATCCGGGGAATGAAGGGCGCCGGCAGCGAGAATTCGCGGTAGCCGAGCCCGAAGAGCAGCAGGAACGCCCGCGGGTCGGTGGCCATTTCGCCGCAGATCGAAAGACCGCAGTTTTCGCGTTGCGCCGCCTCGGCCACGTGGCGCAGCGCCGCGAGCACGGCCGGATGCAGGTGGTCGTAGTAGCGGCTGACCAGAGGGTTCGTCCGGTCGGCTGCCAGCAGGTACTGGACGAGGTCGTTCGTCCCCACCGAAAAAAAGTCCACTTCGAGGGCGAGCGCCGGCGCCTGCCAGACCGCCGCGGGCACCTCGATCATGATGCCGAGCGGAACCTCGTGCCCGAACGTCACCCCCTCGCGCGTCAGACTCTCGCGCGCGGTCGCCACGACCGCCTTGCAGCGGCGCACCTCGTCGAGGCTGGTGATCAGCGGAAAAAGGATCCGCACCGGCCCGTGCGCGCCGGCCATCAGGATCGCCTCGATCTGCGTGCGGAAGATCTCGGGGTTCTCGAGCGTGAACCGCACCGAGCGCAGCCCCATGAAGGGGTTCTCCTCGTGCGCCGCCATCGCGTAGGGCAGGTGCTTGTCGCCCCCGACATCCAGCGTGCGGATCGTGACCGGCGCACCGCGGAAGCCCTCGACGACGCGCCGGTAGAGCTGATACTGGTCGGTGCGGCTGGGAAAGCCCTCGCGCACCATGTAGGGGAATTCCGTCCGGTAGAGACCGACGCCGTCGGCGCCGTTGCGCAGGGCGACTTCCAGGTCGCTGACCAGACCGATGTTCGCACGAAGCGTCACACGAACGCCGTCCCGGCTGACCGCCGGCAGGTCGCGCATCCCGTCGAGGCGGTCGCTCTCGCGGCGGTGCTCCTCCCCGAGGCGCCGGTATTCGGCGGCGACAACCTCGCCGGGGTTGATGTAGACGCACCCCGAGTTGGCGTCGAGAATCAGCCGGTCCCCCTGGTTGATGGCACGCAGCGCGCCCTTGACCCCCATCAGCGCGGGGATGCCCAGCGAGCGCGCCATGATCGCGGCGTGGGAGGTCGGCTCGCCGCGCTCGGTGATGATGCCGCGGACGCGCGCGGGGTCGAGGGCCGCCATGTCCGAGGGCAGCATCTCGGCGGCGACGAGAATGCCCTCGGCCGCGAGCGCCGGGTCGGGGGTGCCGCGCCCGGCCAGGTGCGCGATGACGCGCCGGCCGATGTCGCGGATGTCGGCCGCCCGCTCGCGCAGATAGGGGTCCTCCATCCGGCTGAAGGCTTCGAGATACTCGGCGACCGCGACCTTGACCGCGGTCGCCGCGCCGTGGCCGCGGGCGACTTCACGCTGCAGTTTTTCGAGGAAACCGCGGTCCTCGAGCACCATCAGGTGCGTGTGGAAAATACCGGCGTCGGATTCGGCGAGACGGCCGGCGACCTGCTGCTCGAGCAGGATTGTCTGGATGCGCGTCTCCTCAAGCGCCTTGTCCAGACGGGCCGATTCGCCCGTGGGGTCGGCCGGCGTGACGACGGCCGCCTCGGACGAGGAGAGCTGCTCGTCCATCAGGTTCGCCGTCCCGATGACGAAGCCGGGGCTCGTCCCGGTGCCGCGCAGCAGCAACTCGCGCCCCGGGCCACGGCCCGCATCCGGCGCCACCCCGCCGCCGCGGCGCAGCCGCTCGAGCTCCCCCGCGTAGTGGCGCGCGGCGTCCTCGGTGCGCCGCACGGTGTCCAGCAGGCGGGCGTTCACGACGATCGCGGCCACCTGGTACGCGATTGAGGAGAGCGCGCTCGTCTCGACGGCGGTGAAATCCCGCGGCTCGCGCGTCTGCAGCACAAGCACGCCAACCGGGACGCCGCGGTCGAGCAGCGGGACGCCGAAAAAACTGTGAAAGCGCTCCTCGCCCGTCTCCTTGAAGTAGCGGTAGAGTGGGTGCCGCTGCGGCTCGCGCACCGCGACGATGCGCCGCTCGCGCACGACCAGGCCGGTCAGCCCCTCGGTGGACTTCATGCTGACCTTCCCGATCGCCTTCTTCGCCAGCCCGTGGCTGGCGCGCAGCACGAGCGTCTCGCCGTCTTCGCCGATCAGGTAGATCGAACAGACATCGGTGCCGGCGCGCCGGGCGACCAGGTCCGCGACGTTGCGCAGCGTCTCGTCGAGGTCGTGCGAGTGCAGGATCAGCCGGCCGATGTCCTCGAGGGTCGCGACACCGAGCGGCTCTTTCTTCCTGGGCGGCATGCGGGCATTATACCGACATCATGCCGATTCGCATCAACCGCCGCGCATTCCGGGAGCTCGTGCAGGAGGCGCTCACCGAACTGCCCGAGGAATTCGCACGCGCGATGGAAAACGTCGCCGTCGTCGTCGAGGAGGAGCCGACCGCGGAGGAACTCGAGTCGCTCGGGCTCGACCCGGAACAGGACGACCTCTTCGGCCTCTACCAGGGGGTGCCGCTGCCCGAGCGCGGCCCCGACGCCCCCGTGCTCCCCGACCGCATCGCGATCTACCGCTTGCCGATCCTCTGGGCCTGCGAGACGCGCGCGGAGGCGGTCGCGGAGGTGCGCACGACCGTGATCCACGAACTCGGCCACTACTTCGGACTGGACGAATCGGAACTTCCCCCGTAAGTCTGCAGGCCGCCGCCGGCTTATCCCCGAGTCGGCGGGCGTGTTCAACCAGCTGGAGACTCTTGACCCTTTTCGCCGACCGTTTCCGGCTGCTGGCGCGGGAACTCGAAGAAGAAGGCGCACCCGCCCTCCGGGTCGTCCTCGACCCAGGCTCTCCCCCCGTGGAGGTCCGCGATTCTCCTCACGATGGCGAGGCCCAGGCCGACCCCCTTGATGCCTTGCTTGCCCCCCTGGACGAAGCGCTGAAAGACCCGCTCGCGGAATTCCGGGGGAATGCGCTCGCCCCGGTTCCGGAAGACGACCCGCACGGGCGGCCCCTCCTGCGCCTCGACGATCACCGCCGAACCCGCGGGCCCATACTTGAGGGCGTTGGAGAGCAGGTTCGAGAACGCCTGCCGCAAAACGGGGCTGGCTTCCACCTGCAGTTCCCGCGGGACGCGCATATCGACGCCGATCCGTTGCTGCGCCATCTCCGGCGCGAAAGCCGCCGCGACCTCGCGGAGCAGCGCGCAGAGGTCCAGCGACGCGAAGGAGAGTCCCTCGTCGTCCCTGAGCCGCAGGAACGCGTGGGCGTCGGAGAGGATCTCCCTCGCCTCCGCGAGCGCCGCCTGGATCGACCGCAGCACATCCCGGTGCTCCGGCGAGACCCGATCGGCAAGCAGGTCCGTCTGGCCGGTGGCCACCCAGAGCGGGTCCATAAGGTCGTGGCTCAGGATGTCGTTGAAGAGCAGTTTGAGCTGGTTGGACTCTTCGAGTTCGGCCGCATATTCGCGGAGCCGCTGCTCGGCGGCGACCTTCGCCGAGATGTCCACGATGGAACCCTGTATCGCCGGCAGGCCACGATAGGTCACCACCTTGGCGATGAGCTCCACGTGCGCGATGGAGCCGTCCTTCCTCGGGAGGCGTACGGTGTACTGGGGCAGCGACTCTTCGCCGCGCATCCTCTTGACCATCTGCTCGCGGACGAGCTCACGGTCTTCGGGGACGACCACGCTCAAGGGGTCGCGCGGCAGATCGGACATTGCGATGCCGCAGAACTCGCGCAGCCACTGGTTGCCGTAGACGAGCAGGCCGTTCTGGGCGATGTAGATCCCCATCGGCGCGTTCTCGATCATGAACGCGGCCTCGTGGTACTGCCGCAGCGCATCCTCGGCCATCTGCCGCTCGGAGATGTCGCGGGTGTAGCTGAGCAGGCACTCTTCGCCGTCGACGACGATCAGCCGCGCGGAGAGGGAGCCGGGTTTCGTCAGACCGCTCTTGAGCCGGAATTCCGTCGTGAAATCCGCGACCTCGTCGCCCGACCGCAGCCGGGCGAGCAGCAGGCTGCGGTCTTCGGGATTGACCCAGAGCTGCAGGTCCAGGGCCGATCTCCCCCGGACGTCCTCCTCGCTGTACCCTGTCAGCCGGGTGAAGCCCTCGTTGACCGCCAGGAACACCCCGTCCCGCAGCCGGTTGACGTTGATGGCGTCGGGACAGAGGGAGAAGATCTGCGAAAAGAGCTCCCCGCCTGCCATGCCGGGCGATTCTCCGGACGCGGCCCGTCATTGTCAAGAATTGCCCACAGGATTCCCCGGAAAGGGGCGCCGACCTCGCGACTGAAGGTCGGCGCCCCTGCCGGGAATCCCGATCCTCTGGTGCGCTATCTCAACGTAACGCTGTGCGCCCCGCCGGCCGCGAAGAAGAGCGCGTCGCTCTGACCCGGCACCACGACCGGCGTCTTCCGGTTCGTCGTGGTGCCGTCGCCGAGTTGCCCGTCACCGTTGCTCCCCCAGGCCTGCAGTTCAATGACATCGCCGACCCAACCCAGCGCCAGGGAGTGGCTGCCGCCTGCGGCGATCGCCCAGATGTTGTAGCTCTCCGGCAGCAACACGGGCGTCTTGCGCGTCGTCGTCGTGCCGTCGCCGAGTTGCCCCTTCGCGTTCGACCCCCACGCCATCACGCCTTCGCCAGTCATGGCCAGGCCGTGGCTCGCGCCCGCGGCAATGCCCCATGCGACGTTGGAGAGGCCGGGTACCATGACTGGACTCTTCCTGGTGACCGTGGAGCCGTCACCGAGCTGCCCGGCGCAGTTGCTACCCCAGGACCAGACGGACCCGTACTGATCGATTGCCAGGCTGAAGTCCCCGCCGGCAGCGACCGCGATTGCGTATTCGAAGCCCGCAAGAGTGTCGATTACCTGGATCGGCGTCTTCCGCGTGGTCGCCGTGCCGTCGCCAAGCCGGCCGTCGCCGTTGCTGCCCCAGGCCCAGACCGTCTGGTCGCTCTTGAGCGCCAGGTTGTGGTAGTTGCCCGCCGACACGGCGATGACGCCAGCGAGGCCGAAGACCTGGACGGGCGTCTTTCTCGTGGTCGTCGTGCCGTCGCCGAGCTGACCGTTGCCGTTGGCGCCCCAGGCCCAGACCGTGCCGTCGGCCTTGAGCGCCAGGCTGTGGTTCAGCCCGGCCGAGACCGCGGCGACGCCGGAGATCCCTGAAACCTTGATCGGGCTTTTCCTCGTCGTCGTCGTCCCGTCGCCGAGCTGACCGCTCCCGTTGACTCCCCAGGCCCAGACCGTGCCGTCGTTGTTGACGACCAGCGTGTGCTGATTGCCGGCGGCAACCGCGAGCGGGGAGAGCCCGGCCAGCGACGCCGGGGACTTGCGGTCCGTCGTGGTGCCGTCGCCGACCTGTCCCTTGGCGTTGTCGCCCCAGAGCATGGCCGCGTGGCCGCAGACTTCGTCGACGACCCCGTCGCAGTTGTTGTCGACCCAGTCGCACTCCTCGAGGGCGTCGGGGTTGACCCAGTACGCCGCGTCGTTGCAGTCGAGATTGTTCAGGCTCGCCCCGACGGCGAGGGGATCGGTAACGGTCGTCACGACCACCCGACTCTGATCGCCGAAACTGTCGCCGTCCATGTCGGCAAAGTACGTGAACGTCGGACAGCCGTTGTCCGGCGTTCCGTCGCAGTCGTTGTCGGCCGCATCGCCGCAGAAGTCCACGGCCCCCGGGTGCGTGTTCAGATCCCAGTCGTTGCAGTCCCGATTGTCTGCGAGAAAGCCGACAGGCGGCGTGGTGAAGGAGGAAAGGGTCGTGTAATCGGGGTTGCCGAAGCCGTCGAGGTCGGAGTCGCGATAGTACGTGTAGCGCGTGCACCCCTCGTCCACCACGAAGTCGACGTCGTTGTCCTTGTCGTCGCAGAGCTCGGGGGCGCCGGGGTAGATCGTCGCGTCGGCGTCCTTGGTGTCGTCGCCGCCGCAGAGCAGCGGGAAGTGCCCGTCGCCGTCGCCGTCCACGCACATCGTGGCGCACCAGGTGTCCGCGAAATCTATCGCCTCCGTGCAGTTGTTGTCGATCCCGTCGAAACAGTTCTCCTTCTTGAACGGGCTGCGCGCCGCGTCGGCATCGTTGCAGTCGACCGCGCCGCAGAGCCCGCCCTCGGCGGAGGCGCCGTCGTGGTCGAGGTCGGAGCAGCGGCTGTTCTTGACGGAGAGGCCTCCGTAGGTCGGCAGGTAGATGATCCCGGAGTCGGCGTCGAAGAACATCCTGTTCTCGACAACGCCGGAGGGTGCGCCGGTTCCTGACGAGGCCCAGGTCGCGCCGAAGTCCTGGCTGACCATGACGCCGCCGGAGTCGCGCGCCGCGTACACCCGGTTGTGGGACCCCGGGTCGACGACGATCCCGTGGACGTGCCCGCCGATATTCGAAGAGCTCGAACTCCCGCCGGGGAACGCGCGGAAGATGGTGCCGCCGCAGGCGCCGACGTAATAGTAGCGGGGGTCCGTCGGGTCCAGCGCGGCCGAGTCCTCGTTGAACCCGACGTTCACCGGCGTCCAACTCAGGCCGTTGTCCAGGCTGCGGTGGACGCTGCCGGTGAAGTAGAGCAGGTCCCCGGGGTTGGCCGGGTCCCGCGATGCACTGAGATGGGGGGTCGAGGACCCTGACGTCAATCCAGACATCACCGTCCACGTCGCGCCGCCGTCGGTGCTCCGATAGCTGCCGCCGAAGAGCACCTGGCCGTCGAAGGGGCTCACGGCGATGCTGGTCCTGATCGATGGGTTGAGGTTCGTCCAGGTCAGGCCGTAGTCGGCGGTTTTCTGCAGGCCCGACGCCGTCGCGGCATAGACGACGCCGCCGCTGACCGGGTCGGCGGCCAAGGCACTCGTGTACGTTGCGAGCACCTGCGTCCAGGTCAGCCCGCCGTCCTCGCTCCTGAGCGTAGCAGTGGGGGTGCCGGCGAACACGACCCGGGGGGCTCCCGGGGCGGCGCTCGCGGTCGTGACCACGGCCTGGACCCTTCCGGAGAGCACGGTGACCCACGGACTCTGCAGGTCGGCGCGGGCGAGCCCGCCTCCGCCGACGAGCAGCGAACAGAACAGCGCGAGAGCGACGAGTGTGCGAAGCGTACCTCGACGAGCCTTCATACCTGGCACTCCTCCGTTGGTGGTTGACCACGACACCCTGACGGCATCCGTTACGCCGGGGCGGCGGCTCCGGTTGCAGCACGGCAATGGAGAACGCGAGCCCGTTCCGCGGGCGGCGTACCGCCAGGCCCATGAAAATACGGCAGTGCATCCGCGGGACCGCGCCGCAACGGTCGTTTTCATGCTGACGCAGCAGGTGAAGCGCCCCTCACCTGACCAGGCGATGGCGGGTGAGCCCGGTCGGCCGTCCATCAAGCGCCGTTGACAGCTGCGGCCCGCTGCCGTCTAATCCCCGGGACAACAGCCGTTCACCCCTTGCCCGAGGAAGCGGCCCGATGAAAGTGCAGACCAACCTGAAGCTCGCGATCGTCGAGGACCACCGCGCGACCCTGAACTACCTGGCCGCGCTGTTCCACGGGACGGAGGGGATCGAGGTCGTCGGGGCCTACGCCACCGGCCGCGAGGCCGTCGACGGGCTGCGGCGCACCTTGCCGAATGTTGCCCTTGTCGACCTCGGATTGCCGGACCTCCCGGGACTCGAGGTCATCAGGTCCATCAAGGAGTACTTCCCGCTCGTCGAGATCGTCGTGCTGACGATGCATGAAGACCGGGAGCACCTCCTCGCGGCGCTGCGGGCTGGCGCGAGCGGCTACCTGCTCAAGGGCTCCTCCGCGGTCGATATTCTCGCCGCGGTGCGCACGGCCGCTGCAGGCGGCTCACCCCTCTCCGCCCGGGTGGCGCGCAGCGTCGTCGAAGAGCTGCGCCAGGGGAAGGGACCGGCCGCGGGCCCGACACTCACCGCGCGCGAGCGCGACGTGCTGCGCCGGCTCGCCACCGGCCTGCCCGAGAAGGAACTGGCGGCTGAGCTCGCGCTGAGCCCCCACACGGTCCACACCCACGTCGGGAAGATCTACCGCAAGCTCCAGGCGCGCTCGAGAACCGAGGCCGTGCTCAAGGCCCGGGAGCGCGGGCTTCTCGAGTAAGCCCCCTGCTCCTCATTGCTATCCGGCTCGAAAAGACATCACCTTCATTTCAGCAAATGCTGAAACAGCCAGAAATAATGAAATTGTTGGCGTTCCTGCTTGACAGTCCGTTATCCCGACCGCAAAATCGCTCGAACTCATTGAAAACAGAGGTGGATATGGCTCTATGGCCGTAAAGGACCTCAGCGAGCGGGACATCTGCACCAAGTTCATCACTCCCGCTCTTGTCAAAGCGGGATGGGATGTCCATTCCCAGATTCGCGAGGAGGTCGGGTTCACCAAAGGGCGGATCATCGTCCGCGGCAAGCTGGTCACCCGGGGCAAGGCCAAACGGGCCGATTACATCCTCTACCACAAGCCGAACATCCCCCTCGCACTGATCGAGGCCAAGGACGGCAACAACGCCGTCGGCGCCGGGATGCAGCAGGCTCTGGAATACGCGACTACCCTCGATATCCCGTTCGTCTTTACATCCAACGGCAGCGGCTTTGTCTTCCACGACCGGACCGGCCTCGGCGAGCAGACCGAGACGAACCTTTCCCTCGACGCCTTTCCCTCCCCCGAAAGGCTTTGGTCCAGATATCGAACTTGGAAGAGCCTCGCACCAGCCCAGGAGGAGGTCGTCCTCCAGAATTACTACGAGGATCCGGGAGGCACGGAGCCGCGATACTACCAGCGCATCGCGATCAACAAGGCCATCGAGGCCATCGCAGCGGGACAGAATCGCCTCCTCCTCGTCATGGCCACCGGAACCGGAAAGACGTACACGGCCTTTCAGATCATCTGGCGCCTCTGGAAGGCCGGCCGCAGAAAGCGCATTCTCTACCTCGCCGACCGCAACGTTCTGATCGACCAGACGATGGTCAACGACTTCCGTCCCTTCGGCGCCGCGATGGCCAAGCTCAGCACATCCTCGAAGACCATCGAACGCGAGGACGGCAGCGAGGTCCGGCTCCCCACCGCCGTTGATCGCAAGCAGCGGCGCATCGACACCTCCTACGAGATCTACCTCGCCCTCTACCAGGCAATCACCGGCCCGGAGGAGCGCCAGAAGCTCTTCCGCGAACTTTCTCCCGATTTCTTCGACCTCATTGTCATCGACGAATGCCACCGCGGCAGTGCGGCAGCGGATTCCGCTTGGCGCGAGATCCTCGACCATTTCTCCTCCGCCACGCAGATCGGTCTCACCGCCACGCCGAAAGAGACCGAATACGTCTCCAACATCCACTACTTCGGCGAACCGGTATACACCTACTCGCTCAGAGAAGGGATCCGCGACGGCTTCCTCGCGCCCTACAAGGCGGTGAAGGTCCACTTCGACGTCGATGTGGAGGGCTATCGCCCCACCCGCGGCGAGACCGACACGTACGGCTACGAGATTGAAGACCGGATTTATAACCAGAAGGATTTCGACCGCAATCTCGTGATCGACGAGCGCACGAAGCGCGTCGCCCGCCGGGTGACCGAGTTCCTGAGGGAGAGCGGCGATCGCTATCAGAAGACCATCATCTTCTGCGTGGACACCGAACACGCCGCCCGGATGCGTCAGGCGCTGATCAACGAAAACCAGGACCTGACGCTCCAGAACCCGCGCTACGTCATGCGCATCACGGGCGACGACCCCGAGGGCCAGGCGCGCTCGGCAATTTCATCGACCCTGAAGCGAGATTTCCGGTGATCGTCACCACCTCGCGGCTGCTCTCCACCGGCGTCGACGCCCAGACCTGCCGGCTGATCGTGCTCGATCGTGAAGTCGGCTCCATGACCGAGTTCAAGCAGATCGTCGGGCGCGGCACCCGCGTGCATGAGGACACGAAGAAGTTCTATTTCACGCTGATCGATTTCCGCAAGGCCACGAACCACTTTGCCGATCCGGACTTCGACGGCGAGCCGGTGCAGATCTACGAGCCGGGGGATGGGGATCCGGTCAGTCCACCGGACGATGTGCCGCCGCCTGTCGATGATGAAGACCCTATTCCGCCCGAACCGGGCAACGACGAAGTAATCGTCGACGGCCAGCCCTGGCCTCCTGATATCAGCCTTCCTCCCGGCAACGCCAACGAGCACCCGTCCAAGTACTTCATCCGCGGCCACGAGGTCCGCATCCTTACCGAGCGCATCGAATACCTCGACGAAAACGGGAAGCTCGTCACCGAGAGCCTCCGCGACTACTCCAAGCGCACGCTGCGCAAGCACTTCGCCAGCCTCGATGACTTCCTCGGGCGCTGGAACACCGCCGAGCGCAAGGAAGCGGTCATCGAGGAGTTGGAAAACGAGGGTCTCTTGCTGGAGCCGCTCGCGGACGAGGTGGGGAAAGACCTCGATGCCTTCGACCTGATCTGCCACGTCGCCTTCGACCAGCCGCCGCTCACCCGGCGCGAGCGCGTCGACAGCGTCCGCAAGCGCGACGTTTTCACCCGCTACGGCGAACAGGCCCGCGCCGTGCTCGAAGCGCTGCTGCAGAAGTACCAGGACCAGGGGATTGCCGATCTCGACGACCCGCAGATCCTCAAGATCGCCCCTTTCGATACCATGGGCACCCCGGTCCAGCTCCTGCGGCGCTTCGGCGGCCGAGAGGGCTTCGAGCGGGCCGTCCACGAACTCCAATCCGCCCTCTACGCCGTTGCATAGGTATAGTTATTACCCTTCGCTTGCTCAGGGCGAACGGCGGAATATTGATTCTTCAGCGATAATCCCGTTCGTGGTGGGCCTGTCGAACCACAAGCAAGACATTTGCAGGAGCCTCGATTATATTGAGGTACACAGCGAACAAGGAGAGACGCAATGACGACTTCAACTGAGAAATTGGCAGAGGAGATCCGTGCGTTGTCCGACATGGAGAAGTTGCACCTCGTGGAATCGATCCTCACGGACTTGGACAAGCCAGACCCAGAGATTGATCGGATCTGGGCGGATGAAGCCCGCAAGCGCTGGGCCGTATACTTGGGCGGCCGGACGGCCTCTGAAGACTATCAGACCGTGATGGGCAAGTATCACCATCCATGAAGTCCGGCTTCTCGCGGCCGCCCAGCATGAACTTGACGACGCTTTCGTCTGGTACAATACGCAGGCAGTCAACCTCGGGTACGACTTCCTCGACGAGTTCGATCGCGCGATCCGCAGATCGGTTACCTTTCCTCTCGGCTGCCCGGAGATCGATCCTGGACTGCGGCGCTGTCTGCTAAATCGTTTCCCTTACGGAATGATCAACGGCCTGGATGGCGAAACGCTGATTGTGGTTGCCGTAGCGCATTTGCATCGCAAACCGTCGTACTGGATCGACCGCGCCTGAGCCTGGGAAAGTCGACTCCTGGCAATATCCGAAGAAGGAAGAGCGAGGGAAGCAGCTTGTCCGTCCGCACCACCGTCAAATCCATCCAGGACATCATTCGCCAGGACGTCGGCGTCGACGGCGACGCCCAGCGCATCTCCCAGCTCTGCTGGATGTTCTTCCTCAAGATCATCGACGACCAGGACCAGGAGCTGGAGCAGCTCCAGAAGGGCTACCGCTCGCCGATCCCGGCCAAGCTCCAGTGGCGCGCCTGGGCCGCCGACCCCGAGGGGCTGACCGGCGATGCGCTGCTCGCCTTCATCAACGACAAGCTCTTCCCGACCCTTAAGGAACTCTCCGGCGTCGCCCGGGACGGCCGGCGCCGCGTCGTGCGCGACGTCTTCGAGGACGCCTACAACTGCATGAAGTCCGGTCAGCTGATGCGCCAGGTGATCAACAAGATCAACGGCATCGACTTCAACAACCTCAGCGAGCGTCAGCACTTCGGCGACATCTACGAACAGGTCCTCACCGACCTCCAGAGCGCCGGCAACGCGGGCGAGTACTACACCCCGCGCGCCGTCACCGCCTTCATGGCCGACCGCATCGACCCGAAGCCCGGCGAGATCCTCTACGATCCCGCATGCGGCACCGGCGGCTTCCTCACCTGCGCCATCCGCCACATGCGCGAGCGCTACGTGAAGACCCCGGCCGCCGAACGTAAGATGCAGGGAGCCCTGCGCGCCACCGAGAAGAAACAGCTCCCGCACATGCTCTGCGTGACGAACATGCTGCTCCACGGCATCGAGGACCCCTCCTTCGTCCGTCACGACAACACCCTGGCGCGCCCCTACACCAGCTACACCCAGTCCGACCGGGTGGACATCGTCCTGACCAATCCCCCCTTCGGTGGCCGCGAGGAAGACGGCATCGAGAGCAACTTCCCGTAGCAGTTCCAGACGCGCGAGACCGCCGACCTCTTCCTCGCCCTCATCGTGCGCCTGCTCAAGTCCCAGGGCCGCGCCGCCGTGGTCTTGCCCGACGGCACGCTCTTCGGCGAGGGGGTCAAGACGCGCCTCAAGGAGCACCTGCTGGAGGAGTGCAACCTCCACACCATCGTCCGGCTGCCCAACAGCGTCTTCAAGCCCTACGCCTCCATCGGCACCAACCTGCTCTTCTTCGAGAAGGGGACGCCGACCCAAACCGTCTGGTTCTACGAGCACCGCGTCCCCGACGGCCAGAAGGCCTACTCCATGACCAGGCCGATCCGCTTCGAGCACTTCAAGCCCTGCATCGACTGGTGGGACAAGCGCGAGAAGAACGAGATCGCCTGGAAGGTCACGATCGACGACATCAAGGCCCGCGGCTACAACCTCGACATCAAGAATCCCCACACCGTCGAGGAAGACCACGGCGATCCCGCCGAGCTGCTCGCCAAACTCAACGAGAGCGAGGCCGCGACGGCAAAGCTCCGCGACAAACTCAAGGCCATTCTGGAGCAGGCGCTGCTGCGATGAGTCCCGCCCGCCTCCTCGAACATTTCGATCGTCTCATCGACACCCCCGAGGCCGTCCCGCGCCTCCGAAGATTCATCCTGGATCTGGCCGTGCGCGGAAAGCTCGTGGAGCAGGATCCGAAGGATGAGCCGGCGGGGGAGTTGCTGAAACAAATTCAGGCTGAGAAAACGAAGCTGGTGAAGGCCGGGGAGATCAGAAGCCAAGAGCCGTTCGAGTCGATTGAAAGATCAGAGATGCCGTTCGAGATTCCGCCGACATGGGAATGGGTTCCTGCCACTTTTCCAGCATATCTGATCTCGGACATGGGGAAAAAGGTTCAGACAAAGGATGTTTTGGAATCGGGTGCTTTCCCTGTAGTCGACCAAGGCAAGGTTTTCATCAGGGGTTATTGCAACGATCAGCATAAAGTCATCCATGTTGATGCGCCGATCATCCTGTTTGGTGACCATACACGAGAAACAAAACTAATCGACTTTGACTTCGTAGTCGGGGCAGATGGCGTGAAACTCCTTCATCCCCTTGGCGTGCTGACAGAATTTTACTATCTCGCGCTCAGATGGTTGCCACTGGACAGCCGTGGGTATGGTCGCCATTTCAAACTTCTAAGAGCCGCGGCAATTCCACTTCCGCCCCTCGCCGAGCAACGCCGAATCGTGGCGAAGGTGGACGAGCTGATGGCGCTGTGCGACGAACTGGAGGCGGCGCAAACCAAACGCGAGAAGCGCCGCGACCGCCTGGTGGCGGCAACTCTCCACGGCCTGAACAACGGCGACGCCACCCAGACACCCGGCGCCCCCACCACCTTCGAGGAGAGCGCCCGCTTCTACTTCAACTACCTCCCGCGCCTCACCACCCGTCCCGAACACATCCACCAACTCCGCAAAACCATCCTAAACCTAGCCGTTCGCGGCAAACTCGTCCCCCAGGATTCAAGGAACGAGCCTGTCGCTACCCTTTTGGGGCGGACACGTTCAGCGAACGATCAACTAAAATCAGCAGACCGAGCGATACGTCAGGAATCGGTGACCCAAGAAGGTGGGAAGATTCAACCTCTTCAGCTTCCGTCTGGTTGGGAATGGGTCAGGATTGAGGACATACTCCTTGACGACTCCCGAAACGGATATTCCAAGAAGCCAGACGAGGCAACAAATGGAGTTCCGATCCTTCGTATTAGCGCTGGGACAATCAGAAGAGACGGAATTGTTGCTGAAGAAGAATATAAACTCATTGGCGGGATAACTCGCAAACTCCAGGAGCAATTCAGCCTAAAACCCGGTGATCTCCTGGCATGCCGTTTCAATGGTAATCGAGACTTTGTAGGTCGCCTTTCCCTGTACACCGGCTACCTGGGTTTACGTCAGATCTTTCCGGATAAGCTTATCCGCCTCCGTTTGTCTACAAGGATCGTCCTTCCGGAACTTGTTCGATGGTTTGCTAAATCAGCAGTAGTACGTGAAGACATAGAAACTTATTGTGCGACGACGGTTGGGAATTGGGGTATCAGCGCCTCCAATCTAAAGTTGGTACGGATCCCAATTCCTCCCATCGCCGAACAGCACCGGATTGTGGCAAAGATTGACGAATTGATTGGGAGGAGACGATGAACGAACTGATTTTCATGGTGTCGGAATCCTCCGAGGGCGGCTATGAGGCGCGAGCTCTCGGAGTATCCATATTCACCGAGGCGGACTCCGTCGAGCAACTCCATACCCATGTTCGTGATGCCGTGCACTGCCACTTCGAACCCGGGCAGGAGCCGCGGATTATCCGTCTGCACTTCGTACGCGAGGAAGTGATCAGCGCCTGAACACCATGTCACGGTGCCGAATCATGACCCGATCCGCGTGGGAACACTCTCGGCGATGCTCGGCGACATTGCCGACCAGAGAAAAATCACCAAGGATCAGCTCATCTCGCTAATCTTTGGGTGATCTTGCCGACGGGATGTGAACGCTCTCGTCAGCCTCGGGCTTCTTGACAGGGTTGGACGTAAGGTCCGCGCGCGGAGAGAAATCATCCTCGCGTTCCTGCCGCTCAGGAAAAAGCCAAGGGATGCTGCGCCACCGGCATAGCCGGCTGACGCCAACCAGGCTGCCGTTGAAAATGCAGGACGCGCCGGGTTAGGCTTGACATGATGAGACCCCGTTGATAGGCTGGCTTCGCCAGCCTATCAACGGGGTCTCATCTAGCTAGAGTATCCAGCTGCCGTCATCTTTCTCCATGAGACATTTGTCTATATTATGGCATCAATGTTTTTGGCTTGACGCGATGCCCTCCACTTGATACGCTTGCTTCGCAAGCGTATCAAGTGGAGGGCATCAAAAGACACACCATGAGCACAATCCTCTTACCAAGAGCTACACCAGACATCCTCGCTGATTCCCATTGGGAGCCATTCCTCAAGGCCCTCACCGGCAGGCTGGCACAGCCAACGCCCGATCTCCCATCAGTCCGATGCGTCACCAGGCAGAATCTCGTCCAGCTCATCGGCGAGGCGGCGAGCGAGTTGCATCTGCCTTCCACCTTCCCCACCGGAAAGAAGATCATCGAGCACCTGGTCTCGATGGGGCTGGCCTCCCATGTCCCGATAGAGGAGGTTTCGAGACCGGGTCCCTCGCGGGATTTCATCCTGCTCGGGATCCAGGAGTCACGAGAGTTGCAAGTCGATCCCCTGGAGCTGCTTCAGGCATACGATCCACAAGGGGTGATCTGTTACTTCAGCGCGCTCGCCTACTACAACCTGACCACGCAAATCCCCGCGTCGCATCACATCGCTTCCCTCGTCACACACAAAACTTCGTCAGTCGCCAAGTCCGCGGAGAAGTTGAGCACATCCCCTAGAAGCACCGCGAGGTCGAAACTTGGGACGCGTGTGTTCTCCTATGGCGGTGTGCCTTTTTATTCGACGAAGCGTTCCCGGAAATCCATCCCCGGCGTCAAGACGAGGGTTCTCGGGCCGGCAACGAACATCCACATTGCGACGATAGAGCAAACCCTCCTGGATACGCTGCAATACCCCTTTCATTGCGGAGGGCCGGAGGTGGTTCTGGAGTCCTGGGAGCGGCAAACGGGAACAACCGACGAGGAACTCTACCTCGCTTACCTGAAGGCAATCCAGATTCCGCCTTTGACGCGGCGGGTGGGCGCCCTCTTCGAGCTTCTCGGGATCCCGGCGACGGGCGCACTCGGCTCGTATCTCGATGCGACGAAAAAAACCGTTCTGGAGCAGCCCGAGACTCCCTGGATTCCCCTTCTGCGCGGGGTTCCATACTCCAGAGAGATCGCCGAGTGGAAAGTCCTGGTGCCTTGAGATGAATCCATCTCAGCAGGAAGAATGGCGATTCGAGGCGATCAACCACATCCTGCTGGCGTTGGCGAAGAGTCGAGACCTGAGGGACAGCCTCGTCTTCAAGGGGGCCTTGGTCCTCAATCGGCGACTGGGGACGCCGAGGATGTCCCTCGACATCGACGCCAATCTCGACGTGGATTTTGCGAAGCTGCACCCCGACAGGGAGGGACAGAAGGCCTTCCTCGAGGAGCATATAGGGAGAGCTATTTCACGGCACTTCGAATCGCAAGACCCCGTGCGGTACGAGCTGAAGAGATTGAGCATCGCGTCGAGCCCGGAGAAGCAGCATCCCCGAGAATGGAACGCCTTTGCCATTGCGGTCTCCCTGATCGACCACAAACATGCCGGTGGCAGGGGATTGCCGAATGTTAAAATCGATGTGGCGGCCCCCGAGGAGTTGTCTGAACGGTCGATCGCTGACCTGGACATAGATGGTGTCCCGATCAGGGCCTACACCCTGGAACGCATCGCCGGCGAAAAGGCCCGCGCCTATCTCAGCACCCTGCCGGCCTATCGGGCAAAGATGAAGAAGCCGGGGGAAGCCGTCCGCGTGAAGGACCTGTACGATCTCACCAGAATCATCAGGGCCAAACCGATTTCCAAGACCGAGTTCTGGACCATCGCGGGCCAAGAGTTTCAGCTCGCTTGCGAATCCCGTTATGTCGATTGCTCCGGATTGGACAGCTTCATGGAAGACTGGGCGGTCACAAGAGCCACTTTCGAGGCGAGCCGCGTTATCCCGAAGGACGGTTGCACCTTTGAGGAAGTGGAAGCGACCATCATCGCCATTGCTGGATTCTGGCGAGGAATCGGTTGCACTCCGCTTACGTTCCCCTTGCCGTAAGAATCGAGGGGTCCGCAATCGTGGGGCTGCCATGAGTATTCAGACAGAAAAGACTTCATGAGTGTTTCAGCACACGCTGAAACATGCCAAATCACTGAAACTCTATTGACCCCGCGAATTTCAGTATTTATAGTGGTTTCAGCATTTGCTGAAACACACTTCAACTGTTAGGAGCCCCTATGCAAGAGGGAGCCGGCCGGCTGGTCGCCACATTCAGGGCCTATCTCGAGAAAGTCCCGTTTCTGAAGATCGTCTCGTGGAAGAAGGATGCCCGGTTGGGCGAATTCATGCCCGACCTGGCGATCAAAGTATCGCTCGCGACAACTGAGCAGGTCATCATCGCCCTCATCAGGAGCAGCGGCCAGCCGCGCATCGCACGGGAGGCGGTGAATCAGCTCTATCGGTACCGCGATGAGTCCCCCGGCATGTACGCGGTCTTCATGGCCCCCTACATCTCATCCCAGGCGGCAGCCATCTGCGAGAAGGCCGGTATCGGGTATGCCGACCTGGCGGGGAACTGCCGCCTCGTCTTCGGGCAGATCTACATCGAACGGTGCGACTGGCCGAATCCCTCGATCGTGAAGCGGGAGTTGCGGTCGCTCTTCACCCCCAAGGCTTCGCGCGTCCTGAGCGTGCTCCTGGCTGATCCCAAGCGGTCGTGGAAGGTCCTGGAACTGGCCAAGGAGGCACGGGTGAGCCTCGGCCAGGCCGCCAACGTCAAGAAACTACTGGAAGACCGCGAATGGGTCGAACGAAGCGCCAAGGGCCTGCGGCTGTCACGCCCGGATGAGCTCCGCGCGGCATGGGCGATCGCCGACTCCTTCGGCAAGAATCGCACACGAGACGACAACAGCCCCACGCAGCCCTGATGACCCGGGCAGTCCTCGTTCCCGAGGCATTTACTCTGTGGACAGTCTCCGGGCCCGGTGCTACCTTCGCACCGTACGCATGACTACGCGAAAGTTCATTCTGATGAGCGACGAGCGCACCCTTGATCACGCCACGTGGGGCGGACACCCCGAGACGCGAGAGCGCGTCACCGCGGTGTGCGAGCGGCTGCGCTCCGGGCCGCTGTCGTCGTCGCTGATCGAGCAACGACCCCGCGCCGCCGAGTGGGACACCATCCTCGCCGCCCACGACGAAGACTATCTGCTGCGCTTCGAGGAGGCGGCGCTCTGCGGGCGCGAGTGGTTCGATCACCGCGACAACCAGATCGGCGAGGCCTCGTACGACGCGGCGCTGCTCTCCGCCGCCGCAGGCCCGACCGCGATCGATCTCCTCGAGGCCGGCCGCGCTTCCTCCGCCTTCTGCGCCGTGCGTCCCCCCGGGCACCACGCCGAGCGCTCGCGAGCCCTGGGCTTCTGCTTTCTCAACAACGCCGTGATCGCGGCGCGCCACTGGCAGAAGGCGCACGGGCGCCGCCGGGTGCTCGTCTTCGACTTCGACGCCCACCACGGCAACGGCATCCAGCGCGCGTTCGAGGCCGACCCGGACGTCCTGTACGTGAGCCTGCACGAACACCCGACCTTCAGCTTCCCCGGCACCGGCTACGCCGAGGAGACCGGCACCGGCCCCGGCACGGGCGCGACGCTCAACATCCCGCTGCTGCCGGGGGCCCGCGACGCGGCGGTGCTCGAGGCGCTGGCGGAGCGAGTCGACCCCGCCGTGCGCGCCTTTCGTCCGGAGGCGATCGTCGTCGCGGCGGGCTTCGACGGCCACCTCCTCGACGACATGTCGGGGCTCGGCTACACCACGGAGCTGTTCCGACATCTCGGCCGCGCCGTGTCCCTCTGGGCGGCCGAATTCGCCACCGGCCGGTCCCTGACGCTGCTCGAGGGCGGCTACCATCTCGGCTCGCTCTGCGACGGGGTCGAGCAGTACCTGTTCGGACTCCTCGGAGCCGACGACGAAAGACGGGGAAAACCGACATGAGATCGCCATGTACCTAGCCGCCTCGATGACCACGGACCCGCTCTGCCTTCACCCGGAGATGTCGCTGCTCCAGGCGCGGGATCTGATCTCCGGGAAGAATTTCCGTCACTTCCCCGTGACCGACTCCGCCGGCCGCCTCGTCGGTATGGTGAGCGACCGCGACCTGCGCTCCGCCTTCCCCTCGACGGCCCTGAGCCCCACCGTGCGCCAGGACCAGCTCGAGCGCCTCGGGCAGGTGCGGATCGACACGATCATGAGCCGCCCGGCGATCGCGCTGCCGCGCGATGCGACCCTCGACGATGCGCTGCTGCTCTTCGATCGGCACTGCGTCGGAGCGCTCCCCGTTGTCGATCACGACGAGAGGCTGGTCGGCATCATCACGGTGCGCGACGTGCTCGGCGCCTACCGCAAACTCTTCGGGATCGGCGGGGCCGGCTCCTCGCTCGTCGAGGTGCTCGACGACGGCCGTCCCGGGCTGCTATCGCGAATCGCCGCGGCACTCGAGGGCGGCGGCATCGCCTGCACCCGACTCGTCAGGACGGGCGGGGCGGACGGCGCGGACAGCGCCCCCGGCGCGGTTTACGCACGCGTGCAAACCTACAATATCCACGCGGTGCACGAAGCCTTGCGGGCCGCGGGGCTCGAACCGATCCAGCGCAAACCGGAGCGCCCCTGACGATGAACCTCGACGCGCTTCTGACACCCGGCTCGATCGCCGTCATCGGCGCTTCCCGTACCCCGGGGAAAGTCGGGCACGACATCCTCGCCAACCTGGTCGCCGGCGGTTTCGCCGGCCGGATCGTGCCCGTGAACCCGACCGCAACCACGATCCTCGATCTGCCCTGCTTCCCCACGCTCGAGGCGGCGGGCGGGGCGATCGAGCTCGGCGTCATCGCGGTCCCCGCGGCTGCGGTGCTGCAGGCCGTCCATGAGTGCATCCAGTCCGGCGCCAAGGCGATCGTCATCATCACTGCGGGCTTTCGCGAGACCGGCCGCGAGGGCGCCGAACTGGAGGCGCAGATCGCCCGCCTCTGCGCCGCCCAGCGTGTGCGGCTGCTCGGCCCCAACTGTCTCGGCCTGATCAACACCGGCCACCGGATGAACGCCTCCTTCGCCGGCGCGATGCCCCGCGCCGGGAACATCTCGATCTTCTCGCAATCGGGGGCGCTGTGCACGGCGATCCTCGACCACGCCGCGGGCCGCGGCTTCGGCCTCGCCAAGCTGGTGAGCATCGGCAACAAGGCCGACATCACCGAGGTCGATTTGCTGACCGCGCTCGGGGACGACCCCCAGACGAAGGTCATCGTCGGCTACCTCGAGAGCATCGCCACCGGGGACGCCTTCATGGAGGCCGCCGAGGAGGCCGCGTCCAAAAAGCCGGTGATCCTGATGAAGTCCGGCACGACGCAGGCCGGCCAGCGGGCCGCCACCTCCCACACCGGCGTGCTCGCGGGCACCGAGATCGCCTTCGGCGCGGCCTTCCGCCGTTCGGGGATCATCCGCGCCGACGTCTTCGAGCAGATCCTGGACTTCGCCACGGCCCTGTCGATGCAGCCGTTGCCGCGCGGGGACCGGCTGCTGATCATCACCAACGCCGGCGGGCCCGGCACGATGGCCGCGGACGCCGCGGAACGGGCCGGCCTGCACGTGGCCTCGCTCGGAAGCAACACCGCCGCCGCGCTGCGCTCGCAACTGCCGCGGGCTGCGGGCACCGGCAACCCGGTGGACGTGCTCGGCGACGCGGACCCCGCCCGCTACGTGGCCGCGCTCGAAGCGGCCCAGGACGACCCCGGCGTCGACGCGATCCTCGTCCTGCTCACCCCGCAGGCGATGACCCGCCCCGCCGAAACGGCGCGCGCCATCGCCGGCTGTCTGCGCCACGACAAACCGGTGCTTGCGGCCTTCATGGGCGGGCGTGAGGTGATGCCCGGGCGCGAGGAGTTGGTCGCCGCCGGCCTGCCCGAGTACCCCTCGCCCGAGCGCGCGGTCGGCGCGCTGCGCGCGATGCACGAATACGCCATGTGGCGCCGGCGACCGCCGCGCATCGTGACGCGCTTTCGCGTCAACCGCCGGCGCGTCGAACGCATCATCTCGCGCCGGATCAGGACCGGGCCGCTGCAGCTGGGCGAGGTCAAGGCGAAGAGCATCCTCGCGGCCTACGGCTTCCGCGTCCCCGGGGGCGTGCTCGCGACCTCGTCCGACGAGGCCGTCGAGGGCGCCGAACACATCGGCTACCCCGTGGTGATGAAGGTCGTCTCCCCGGACATCGTCCACAAGTCGGATATCGGCGGCGTGCGCGTCGGGATCACCACGCGCCGGGAGGTCAAGGACGCCTTCGATTTGATGAGCCTGCGGATCCGCGAGCACGCCCCCGAGGCGCACATCGAGGGCTATTACGTCGAGCGCATGGTGCCCCGCGGGCTCGAGGTCATCCTCGGGATGACCCGCGACGCGCAGTTCGGACCGATGCTGATGTTCGGCCTCGGGGGGATCTTCGTCGAAGTCATGAAGGACGTGGCCTTTCACCTGGCGCCCATCACCGCGGACGAGGCAATGCAGATGCTCACCGCGACTCGCTCCTACGCGTTGCTCCAGGGCGCGCGCGGACAGCGCGGGGTGGACGTCGCCGCTATTGCCACGGGCCTGCAGCGCATCAGCCAGCTCGCGACCGATTTTCCCGAGATCGCCGAGCTCGACATCAACCCGCTGATGGTGGGCGAGGCGGGCACCGAGCCGATCGCCGCCGACGCGCGGATCATGCTGCGCGCGCCCGCGCCCCGCGAACAGGGGGCCTGAGATGCAGCACCCCTTCCCGTTTGACCCCGCGTGGCAGGCGAAATACCGCGACATGATCGCCACCCCGGCCGAGGCGGTGGCCCGGCTGCGCGCCGGCAATCGCGTCTTCGTCGGCACCGGCTGCGGCACCCCGACGGTGCTCGTCGAGGCGCTCGTCAAGCGGGCCCACGAACTGGCGGACGTCGAGATCATCCACCTGCTGACCATGGGGGACGCGCCGTACGCCGACCGCACGCTCACCGACCGCTTCCTGGTCAACAGCTTCTTCATCGGCGCGAACATCCGCAGCCACATCCAGGAGGGGCTCGGGGACTACACGCCGATCATGCTGATCGACATCCCGCACCTGTTCGACTCCGGGCAGATCCCGCTCGACGCGGCGCTGATCCAGGTCACCCCGCCGGACATCCACGGCAAGGTCAGCCTCGGCGTCTCGGTCGACATCGTCAAGAGCGCCGCCGCGAACGGGTCGCTGATCATCGCGCAGGTCAACCCATGCATGCCGCGCACGATGGGCGACTCCTTCCTGGATGTCGCGGATCTCGACGTGCTCGTTCCGGCGGAGCGGGCGCTGATCGAGATCCCGCCGCCGGAGCTCACCGAGGCCACGCGTCAGATCGGCGAGCACATCGCGGGCCTCGTCGAGGACGGCTCGACCATCGAGTTCGGCATCGGGCGCATCCCGCACGCAGTCGTGGAATTTCTCAAGAAGAAGAAGAACCTGGGTATCCACACCGAGATGCTCACCGACAGCATCATCGAGCTGATCGAGTCGGGCGCGGTGACCGGGGCGCGCAAGCGGCTCGACCGCGGGCTGATCGTGACCAGCTTCTGCATGGGCTCGAAGCGCCTCTACGATTACGTGAACGAGAACCCGCTCTTCTCCTTCCGGCCGACCGAGTACGTCAACGACCCCGGGGTGATCGCCAAGCAGCACAAGATGGTCGCGATCAACACCGCGCTCGAGATCGACCTCACCGGCCAGGTCTGCGCCGACTCGCTCGGCGGGCGCTTCTACTCCGGCATCGGCGGGCAGGTCGACTTCAACCGCGGCGCGGCGCGCTCGCCCGGCGGCAAGCCGATCATCGCGCTGCCCTCGACGGCCCAGAACGGCGAGATTTCGCGCATCGTGACCCGCCTCTCCCCCGGGGCGGGCGTCGTCACGACGCGCGGCGCGGTGCACTACATCGTCACCGAGTACGGCGTCGCCTACCTGTTCGGCAAAAGCATCCAGGAGCGGGCGCTCGCGCTGATCTCGATCGCGCACCCGAAGTTTCGCGCCCAACTCTTCCACGAGGCCATCGAGGCGCGCTACCTGCGCCAGGAGCTGGCCCAGGTCGAAGACAAGTTCGTCGTCGCCGCGCCGGAGATGCGCACCGCTTTCGTGCTCGAGGACGGCACCCAGGTCACCTTCCGGCCGGTGCACCCGACGGACGAAGCGAGCATGCGCGAGCTGCACTACGCGCTCTCGCAGGACACGATCTACTACCGCTTCATGACGCGGGTGCAGCGCTTCACGCACAAGGAGATCCTCAACTACGTCTACATCGACCACCGCCGCGACGTGGCGATCGTCGGCACCGTGCCCGAGGCGCACGGCGAGGAGATGATCGCCGTCGGACGCTACTACCTCGACGAGAAGACCAACCGCGCCGAGGTCGCCTTCACGGTGCGCGACGAGTGGCAGGGCCGCGGCATCGGTCACGCGCTCTTCGCCCATCTGGTCACTCTCGCCAAGCGCGCCGGCATCGCCGGCTTCACCGCCGAGGTGCTGCGCGAGAACCGCCGGATGCAGGCCGTCTTCAACCACAGCGGCCTCAAGGTCAGCAGCCGCCTCGAAGAGGACGTCTACAGCTTCACCATGGAGTTTGATTAGCCCGGGTCATTCGGGCAGCTAATTGCCGAGCACCCAGATGGCGTTGTGAGGTTGACATTCTATTGCAGACAACCAATATTTTGCGCATTAACAACCCCAAGGAGGACATTGCCATGGCCATTGTCAGGTGGACACCCTTGCGCGAACTCTCGACCATGCAGGAGCGCATGAACAAACTCTTCGAGGATGTGATGCGCTCGCCGAATCGCGCCGACGAGGGTTTCGCGGTAGCGGCCTGGGCGCCGGCCGTGGACATCTACGAGACCGACAAAGAGATCGTCATGAAAGCCGAGCTGCCCGAGATGCAGGAGAAGGACATCGAGATCAAGGTCGAGGACAACATCCTGATCGTCTCCGGCGAGCGGCGCATGGCCAAGGAGGTCAAAGAGGAGAATTACCACCGCATCGAGCGGTCCTACGGGAACTTCAACCGCAGCTTCACGCTGCCGCGCACCGTGGACCGGGAGCAGATCAAGGCCTCCTACAAGGACGGTGTTCTCACGGTGCTCCTCCCGAAGAAGGAAGAGGTTAAGCCCAAGCAGATCAAGATCGACGTCGCGCCCGCGTGATCGCGCAGCGGGCTGGCGCCACGGACTGGTGACCCGGTTTCTCGATGCGTGCCTTCATCGCCGTCGAAGTTCCTGAAGCGACGAAGAAAGCGATGGCGGAGCTCCAGGCCCAGATCAGGAGCGACGCCGTCGACGCGAGCTGGACCCGGCCCGAGGGCATCCATCTGACGCTGAAGTTCCTCGGCGAGACGAGCGAAGAGCGCGTGCCGGAGATCGCACAGGCCCTGACCCGCGCGCTGGGCGACCGGAAACGCTTCGGGCTCGGCGTCGAAGGGGTGGGGACCTTCCCGCAGCCGGCCTCCGCCCGGGTGGACTGGTTCGGCCTCACCGGCGGCGTCGACAAGCTCCTCGCGCTTCAGGCTGCTGTCGAGGAGGCGATGGCCGGTATCGGCTTCGTACGCGAGGCCAGACCCTTCACGCCGCACCTGACGCTCGGCAGGATCAGGCGCGTCCGCCGGCGCGACGTCTGGCTGAAGCGGCTCGAGGAGGTCAAGGCCGCCGCGGGCCCGGGGTTCGAAGTCACCGGGGTCAGCTTGATGGCGAGCGAGCTCAAGCCGACAGGAGCGCTCTACCGCGAACTCAATAGAGTAACCCTCGAACAGGAACCGGAGTCCGCTGCGGGAGACGTTCGCCCGTGAGCCTGGCCGTCCTCTTCGACCGGGAGGCGCGCTTGCCCTCCTGAGGCCGCCCGTCGGGCTACTCGAGGAGCTGCACTGCCGCCTCCGGCTCCGCCCCCTCGAGCAGCGCAAGGAACGGCGCACCGAAGCGCTCGCGCTTGTGCTCGCCGATGCCCTTGACGAGCAGCAGCTGGTCGGCGTCGCGCGGGCGCACCAAGATCAGGTCGCGCAGGGTCGCGTCCGAAAAGACCACGTAGGGCGGAACGTGCAGCCGCTCGGCGATCAGCCGTCGCAGCGCGCGCAGCCGCTCGAACAGTTCCGCGCCTTCGGCGCCGAGGGCCTCCTCGTGCGCGGCTCGCGTCGCCTTCCCGGAGGTCTTCGCCTTGCTCGCTCGGGGCCGCTCCTCAAAGCGCCCGAGGCGCACCGCGCCCTCCTCGTGGCAGAGCGTACGACCGGCCTCCGTCATCGCGAGCAGCGGGAACCCCTCCTTGTCGCGGATCTCCAGATACCCCTGGATGACCAGCTGGTCGATCCAGGAGCGCACCGCGCCCTCGGGGACGCCGGCGAGCAGGCCGAAAACCGAGAGCTTCTCGTGGCCGAACCGTCGCACCTTCTCGGAATCGCCGCCGCGCAGCACCTCGGCCACGTGCGCCGCCCCGAACGAATTGCCGCAGCGCCAGGCCGCGCTGATGATCTTGCGGGCGGTCACCAGCGCCTCTTCTGCCGGCAGCTCGGAGGTCTCGCCGAGGCAGACGTCGCAGGCTTTGCACCCGGCCGGCCCGTGCTCCAGTTCAAACCCGAAGTGCTCGACGAGGATGCGGTGGCGGCAGACCGGCGCCACGGCGAAGCGGCCGATGCCCGCGAGTTGGCGGTCGAGCGCGACGCGCCGCTCCTGCGTCAGCGGGCCGTCGAGCTGCGCCATCCTCCTGTGGCGGAAAAGATCCCCGGCGCTCGTCAGCAGCACGCACTCGGCCGGCAGCCCGTCGCGCCCGGCGCGCCCCGACTCCTGCTGGTAGTGTTCGAGCGAGCGCGGCAGGTGCGCGTGGACGACGAAGCGCACGTTCGAGCGGTCGATCCCCATGCCGAAGGCGATCGTCGCCGCGACTACCTGCAGCCGCTCGTTCACGAAGTCGTCCTGAACTTTCGCGCGATCGGCCGCGTCCATGCCCGCGTGGTACGTTCGGGCATCGACGCCGGCCTTCTGCAGCGCTTCGGCGATCCGCTCGGTGTCCTTGCGCGTGAGCGCGTAGACGATCCCCCCCTGTCCCGGGTAGCGGCGCACGACGTCGAGGATCTGGCGGGCGCCCTCCGCGCGCGGGTGGGCGCGGTAGATCAGGTTCGACCGGTCCGGGTGGCCGATCAGCCGCAGCGGCGCGCGCAGGCCGAGCTGGGCGCAGATGTCGTCCTGGACCTGCGGCGTGGCGGTGGCCGTGAGCGCCATGCGCGCAGCAGCCGGCACCCGGTCGAAGAGCGGGGCGAGCTGGCGGTATTCGGGCCGGAAGTCGTGACCCCAGTGCGAGACGCAGTGCGCCTCATCGACGGCGATCAGGCGAAGACGCGGGGCGAGCACGTCGATCAGGTCGCCGACGGCGAGACGCTCGGGCGAGACGTAGAGAATCTCCAGATCGCCGCGCGCCGCTTCGCCGAAGGCCCGGCGGCGGCGCTCCTCGCTCAGGTTCGAGTGCAGGGCGGCCGCGCGCAGGCCGGCCTCCCGGGCGCCGGCCACCTGGTCGTCCATCAGGGCGATCAGCGGCGAGACGACCAGCACGAGCGCCCGGCCGCAGACCGCCGGCAGCTGGTAACAGAGACTCTTGCCGCCGCCGGTGGGTAGCACCAGCAGCGCGTCTCTCCCGGTGATCGCCGCCTCGACCGCCTCGCGCTGCAGCGGCCGGAAGGCCGGAAAGCCCCAGTGTTTCTGCAGCGCCGCGAGCGCGGCACCGGGCGGGGGAGTCTGCGTCATCGCCCCGGCCGCAGGGAGTTGCGCGAAATCGCGACGCCGGTCTGCGGCTGGATCCAGTCGCCGCCGGATCCGGAAAACGGCAGCAGCGCGAGACGCGCGTCGAGAAGCGTCGCCGCCAGCGCCGGGATCCGCGCGAAGACTTCCCGGCGCGGCTGCCCGAGCTGGGCGAGCAGGACTTTGACCGCCCCGAACGCCCGCGCGGCTTCGATCGTCGCCGACTGCACCGGTTCCCATTCCGCGCCCTCCGGAACATCCGCATCGAGCGGGAGCTGGGCGAGCGTGAGCTGGCGGGCCACGCGCAGGAACGTCCCCGGCGCAAGCGCGAACGCCGGCACCCAGAACCAGAGCGGGTCGGCGCCGGCCCCCTTGCGCACCCCGGCGGAGAGGTTCGCGAAACGGATCAGGTCGTCGCCGGTCTCCAGCGAGAATTCGCTGAGTGCGGCCCGCAAGCGCCAGAAGGGCAGCAGGGCGGAACCCGGCGACCCAACGAGCGCCTCGCAGGACACGCGCTGCAGTCCCCCGCTCGCGCCCTGCCAGCCGGCGCGGCAGCTCCGGCAGAAAAGCACGACGCTGCGCGGCCCGCCGTCCAGGTCCCGGCCGCACTCGGGGCAGAGCGCCGCGAAAAAGTTCAGCCCCCAGCGCCTGCTGCGCTCCACCCGCTCCAGCAGCGCGTCGGCCTGCCCGGCGCACCCGGCGATCTCCCGCATCAGCAGCGCGTCGAGAACGCTCCCGTCGCGCACCGTGAGCGGCGCGTAGACGAGGCTCGCCGTCTCGACGATGAACTCGCGGTGCAGCGGCGGCGCGCCCTCGATCGCCTCGTCCGCGAGACGCGAGAGCACCGCGGTGCCGGCGAGCGCCTCGCCGAGCGGACGGTCCGGCGCGAGGAAGAAGGCCGGCGTCTTCGCGGTGGCGAAGCGCAGCTTCATCGTCTGCGGCCGCAGGCCGAGAGTCTGCGGCAGACATGCCGCCGAAGTCGCCGGAAACGTGGCGTCAAGCACTCGCTCGCGCACCTGGTACGGCCGCAGCGCGCAGTCCAGGCCGCGGATCCGCCAGTACGGCGCGAGCAGCAGCTCATCGCCGGCCGCGGCCGCCGGGGGAATCCAGTAGCGGAAGAACTCCCCCGGCCAGAGGGCCAGGCGCGCCCGGCAGTACGGGCAGGCCAGCAGCCGATCGGCCTCGCCGAGGTGCACCGCGCCGCCGCACTGCGGGCACTCGTGCTCGACCGGCAGGGCCCTGCCGTCAGACAAGCTTCTCGCCGCACTGGTTGCAGAAGACCGATTCGGGCAGGTTCGACAAACCGCACTTCGCGCAACTTCGCTCCTGAGGCTTCGCGCCCGCCGGCGTGCCGCAGCGCGCGCAGAAGCGGGCCCCCGGGGCGATGTCTTCGGAGCACCGCACGCATTTCTGGAAGACCACGAGCTGGCCGCCGCAGCTGGCGCAAAAACGCGCGTCCGCCGCGGCCGGGTGACCGCACTTCGGACAGGGCGCTGCCGGTGCACTCGCGCCCGCGGCGGCGGCGCCCCCGGCGAGAGCGCTCGCGAACATCGCGGGCATCATCAGGCCGATTCCCATCCCGGCGCCGGCGCCGGCCGCCCCCTGCTGCTCGGCGACCTTCTCCACTGCCATCGCCGCCTTCATCTGCAGCAGCTTGTTCAGATCGTCGAACACGCCGAGCCGGCTCTTGTCGTCGATCGCCTTCTGAACCTCCGCGGGCGGCGTCACCGAGACGATGACCAGCTGCGTCAGCGCCAGCCCGTAGCGCGCGAAGTCCTCGGCCAGCCGCTTTGCGAGGCCGGCCGAGAGCTCCTCGTAGGTGCCGGGCAGATCGATCACCGAGTCCAGGTGCTCGCCGAGGTGGTCATTGAAGCGCGAGACGATGACGCGCGCCAGGTACTCCTCGATCTGCTCGGTCGTGAAGACGCCCTGGGTGCCGACCAGGCTGTTGATCAGCAGCACCGGCTGCACCACCTTCACGTTGAACACGCCGTGCGCCCGCAGTCGGATCAGGCCGAGCTTCGAGTCTTTGAAGGCCACCGGGTCGCGCGTCCCCCAGGTCAGATTCGCGAAGTCCTTGAGGCTGACGAAATAGACTTCGGCGCGCAGCGGGCTCTTCATGCCCCAGGGCGCCGAGAGCAGCCTGGTGAGGATCGGGATATTGCCGGTGACCAGCGTGTGCCGCCCCGGGCCGAAGGCGTCGTAGGCCCGGCCCTGGTAGAACATCACGGCCGCCTGGCTCTCTCGCACCGTCAGCTGCGCGCCAAGCTTGATCTCGCCCGAGCCGCCTTCGGGGATACGGTGCACGAGTTCGCGGCCGGTCGGGTCGAACCACTCGAGGATTTCCAGGAAGATCAGGTTATCCGTTCCCATCGCCTCAACGCCTCCTCACGCGCTGCAATTCCCAGAGCTTGGCATATTTCAGAAAAACATAGTAGCTCCCCAGTACCGCGACCACGAACCCGGGCGGCCCATCGAGAAACCCCGCCTTGAGCAGATACATCTTCAGGAATTTCAGCGGCGGGTTCACGAGCAGGCCCAGAGCCGCCCCCCGCGCGCCGCGCGCCGCCATCCCCCGTGCCGCAACCGTCGTGTAGCGGTCGATGGTCTTGAGGTGGTCAGCAATGTCGCGGTAGGTGTAGTGCAGCAGATCGCCGCAGAGCGCCCGGACCGCCCCCTCGGCAAAGAGCCGCTCGTGGATGCTCTCCCCTTCCCAGCCTCCCCGCCCCCGGCGCACCAGGCGGACTTTGCGGTCGGGGTACCAGCCGCCATGGCGGATCCACCGCCCGAGGTACCAGGTGCGTCGCGGCACGCTGGCGCCGGCCAGCTCCGCGGGCGCGGCCGCGAGCAGCTCGCCGAGCTCCCGCGCCAGCTCCGGGGTGACCCGCTCGTCGGCATCGATGCTCAGCACCCAGTCGGCCGCGACCTGCTGCTGCGCGAAGTTTTTCTGCGCGGCGTACCCGGGCCAGTCGCGCACGATGACGCGCGCCCCCCGCTCGCGGGCGATCTCAACCGTCCGGTCCGTGCTTCCCGAGTCGACGACGAGAACCTCGTCGGCCCAGGCCACCGAGGCCAGGCTGTCGCCGATCCGATCCTCCTCGTCACGGGTGACGATGCAGACGGCGAGCGTGTCCCGGGTCCTGGCGCTCATGCCGTCAGGATTCGCCGGCGCCCGACAGGGGCCCGGTGCATCATCCGCGCGGAACCATCGGCTGCAACCACGCCCCGGAGTGTACGGTGCCGCTTCCCGGTTGACAACAGCGCCCTTCCGGCGACACCAGGGGGAACAATCGGGGAGAGCGGCATGAGCTTCGGGATGTTCGGCACCGTGACCTTCGACGCAGCGTTCTTCTCGGCGCTGGCGAGCATCGTGCTGATCGACCTGATTCTCGCCGGCGACTATGCGGTGGTGATCGCGATGGCGGTGCGCTCGCTGCCGCGGGAGCGTCACCATGCCGCCGAACCCGACCATTAACCGCGGAACAACGGGGGGGGTAAGCACCGCATGGCCATTCTGACGATCTCCCGGGAGTACGGCAGCGGCGGGCGCGAAATCGGGCGCGCCGTCGCCGCGCGGCTCGGGTATGCCTACGAGGATCGCGTCACCCTGCTGGCCGGCCTGCGCGCGTCGGACCCGAAATGGGAGCGTTTCGGCGCGGAATACGACGAGCACAAGCCGTCGGTCTGGGAGCGCTTCGACTGGTCGTACCGCGGGTACGCCGCGCTGCTGCAACGCCACCTGCTCGCGGCCGCCGCGGCCGACCGTGTCGTCATCGTCGGCTGCGGCGGAGCGTTCCTGCTCGCCGGGGTCCCCACCACGCTGCACGTGCGCATCGTCGCGCCGCTCGCCGCGCGCATCGAACGCATCATGCGCCGCGAGCACGCCGACCACGACAGCGTACGCGCGCTGACCGAACGGATCGACCGCGAGCGCGTCGGTTTCATCCGCGCGATCTTCAAGCGGCCGTGGGACGACCCGAACGACTACGACCTGACCTGCGACACGGGCCTGCTCGAGCCGGCGGCAATCGTCGACGACATCGTCGCGCGCATCGCCGGCGCGCACGCCGCGGGCCTCCCGGTGCGCTTCGATCTGAAATCCCGCTAGCGGACCGCCTCAGAGGCGCGCAAGTGCGGCTGCCAGCACTTCGGAGGCGGGAATCTTCCTCACGCAGTCGTAGTGACCGTAGCGACAGGTGCGCGCGAAGCAGGGCGCGCATTCCTGACCGCGCGTGACCACGACGGCCTTCGCATTGATCGGGGCGGTCCAGACGGGCGATGTCGAACCGAAGATCGCCACCTGCGGGCGCCCGAGCGCGGCCATCACGTGCATCGCGCCCGAGTCGTTGCTTACGAGCAGCGCCGCGCGGGAGAGAACCGCGACCAGGCCCGGCAGGTCGGTCGTGCCGCACCAGTTGAGAATCCCCCCCTCGTCGCCGCGAACCTCCTCCGCCAGCGCATGTTCCTCGCGCGTGCCGAGCAGTACCACCGGTGTCCCGGCGCGATCGCGCAACTCGCGCGCCAGCTCCCGGTAGCGTTCCGCGGGCCAGGACTTGGCCGGGCCGTACACCGCCCCGGGCGCGATCGCGACAAACCGATCCGGCAGCGCGCGGCAGATCCGCGACAGCTGTTCGGCCGGCCAGCCGGAGGGGAGGTCGATCCGGGGCGGATAGCAGTCGATCTCGAGCGCCGGATCGACCAGGTCGAGATACTCGCGCGTGAGATGCACGCTGCGCGCCGGCGCGCGCGGAGCGAGCGGCCGCCGCAGCAGCCGGGCGCGAAAGTGCCCGCGGTGGCCGACACGCTCCGGAACCCCGCTGCGCCAGGCCATCCACGCCGCCGAGAAACTCGGCGGCAGAACATAAAACCGATCATACCTGGCCTGCCGCAGGCGGGCGCCGAAGGCCCCGGCCGAGATCGTGCCGGGGTCGAACGGGATCACCCGGCCGCGGCGCGGCAGCGGGAGCGCCTCGTGGCCGGCACGCACGATGAGGTCGACCGACGCGGCCGGCCAGCGCTCGATGATTGCGCGCAAGACCCCCGTCGCCATCATCAGGTCCCCGAGCCAGTTGGGCGCGCGGACGACGATTCGCTGCGGTGGATCGCTCGGCGATCGGCTAGACGTCAACTACAGAATCTTCGCCGCCGTAGGGGTTGGGCTCGTATCGATCGGCAAACCAGTCGTTTTCGAACTTCCAGCCATCGATCACGTACCGGAAACGATACGCCCGGCCGGCCTCGAGATCGAGGGTGACCACGAAGTCGCCCTCTTCACGTCTGACGAGCGGATGCGCGTCCACCGACCAGTTGTTGAACTCGCCGAGGATGCAGACCGACCCGGCATCGGGGGCCGCGGCCTTGGGCAGGACGAACGTCACGCTGCAGACGGAACCCTGCTTGAGGTACTTCTTCTCGAGCCCGCCTGGCTTCAGCGCCTTGATTTCATGGGACTTTTTCGCCGGTACGGCTGAAGCGGCCTTGGGGGCTGCCGCCTTGGGAGCCGGTTTTGCCGCCTTGGCGACGGCTGCCTTCTTGCCGGCCGACGCCGTCCTTGTTTCAGCTGCGGTCTTGGAAGCCGCGGTCACCTTCTTCGCCTTCGCCATGTGAAATCCTCCCTTGTCTCAATACCCCGACGCGAACAGGCGCCCGTCCCCGAGGGTAATGCTCCTGCAATGTGCTAGGACTCTTCGATTTTCAGATAATGATAGCGAAAAAGAGAAATAACACAACCCTGTCAGCCCCCTGCTCCCGGCACGCCGCCGGATGGGAACGCCTATTGCCGGTTCCCGGTCAACCGCTGTCGCCGGGCCTCGTAGAGCAGGACACCCGCCGCCATGGCGACATTGAGCGACTCGACCCGTCCGGTGGGGATACGCAAACCCTCGAACTGTTCGAGAAGTCCCGGCGCGAGCCCTCCGCCCTCCTGGCCAAGGAGCAGGCCGACCCGTCCGGAGAGGTCCGCCTCGGTGTACACGATGCCGCCGTGGGGCGAAGTCGCGAAAAGACGCCCGCCGCGAGTCGCCAGGGACGTGGCCGCCGCCTCGAGTCCCGCGTGCGCAACCGGCAAGCGAAAAATGCTCCCGGCGCTGGCGCGGACACACTTGGGATTGAGCGGGTCCACGGTCCCCGGGCCGACAACGACGCCGCCGCAGCCGGCGGCCTCCGCGGTCCTCAGGATCAGGCCGAGGTTGCCGGGGTCGGCGATCCGGTCGAGCAGCAGGACGGGAGCGTCTCCGGCGAGCACATCCTCGAGATCGAAGACGGGCGGCCGAAACAACGCGAGCACCCCCTGGGGGCTTTCGGTGTGCGCCGCACGCTCGAGCACCTCCCCGGGGACCGCGAAGCACTCCCAGTGACCTGCCGACTCGCCGGCCTCCAGCCGCGCCGCGATGTCCGTGAAGTCCGTCCTGCCCCGCGCGCGCTCGCTCAGGAAGACCTGGACGAGCCCGACCTCGGAGAGCAGCGCCTCGCGCAGCAGGTTGAAGCCCTCGGCAGCGGCGAGGCCGGTCTCACGCCGCACTTTCGAGTCGCGCAGGGCGCGATAGCGCTGCAGCGCCGCGTTCCGCACACTGGTGATTTCCTTCATCTGTCCTCAGGCAGGCCGCTCAAAAGGGCCCAGGTGCAAGGCGGGCAAGTCCTGAGGAATGAGGCGTACGAGCAGTACGCCGCAGTGACGAAGGGCGAAGCCCAACGCCGCAGATGGGCCCTTTTCAGCGGCCTGCCCGGGATTTGCGGTAGTACTCGCCGAGTCCGCCGCGGCTGTGCTCGTCGTCGTGGCAGTAGACGCAGAGATTCTCCCAGTTCGAGCCGTTCTGGGGGTTGTTCCCGTGGTTGCCGTCCTTGTGGTGCACCGTCAGCAGATGCCGGTCCTTGGGCTCGAACTCCCGCGCACACTTGGCGCAGATCAGCCCGTGAATCTTCAGGCTCTGCTCGCGATAGTCCGAGGCCGGCAGATTCTTCCGGAGTTCTCCGACGATCTCGGAGACCGGCCGGCTGTCGGGAGCCTTCGGCTTCATGTCGCGGAGTCGCTGACGCGCTGCCATGAGCGCTACTTTACCCGCTGGGCGCAACGTCCGCAACTCCCCGCGGATGATACGCGGCGGATCTGCTCGGGCGACGAAACTTGGGAGGCGGAAGGCTTGGCGGCCGGCGATTTCACCGCTATAGTCCGCCCATGGGCATTTTCCCGCCGCGCGACTCTCCATGGCGATCGTAACCGTCTCGCGCCTCGAGGCCTGCCGCGGCGAGGACGTCGCCGCCGAGGTCGCTCGCCGCCTGGGCTTCCGCCTGCTCGACCGCGCGCTGATGCGCGAACTGCTCTACAGTTACGATCTGCTCGCCGCCATCGGCCGCCTCGACGAACCTCCAGCCGCCGATTCGCCGGGGCAACCGGACGCGGAGGCGCGCGCTGTTCGCGCTGCCACCGAAGGCATCATCTGGCACCTGGCATTTCGGGAGAATATCGTACTGCTGGGCTTCGGCGGACAGTTCCTGTTCAGCGGCTGCCCCGGCGCGCTGCACGTCCGACTGGGCGCCGCACTCGAATTCCGCCTCGCGACAGCCGAGGCGCAGGGGACCCGGCGCAGCGGCGCGGCACTCCAGCGCCGGGAACAGGCGCGGCGGCGGCTGGTGCGGCAGCACTTCGGCGAGGATCTGACGCGGGCCGAGCATTACGACCTGGTGCTGCGCGTCGACACGCTCGGCGTTGAAACGGCGGCGGCTCTCATCGAACAGGCGGTCGCGGCCTGCGGCCTGACCGGTTCCGGCGGCTTCGAGGAGATCCGGGCGTGCGCCCAGACACGGGGGGCTCGGGAAATCGACCTCGACCCCCTCCCGGCGTCGCCCACGCCGACGCGCTTCGCCAATGAAAGCGAGGCGGAGTTCGCGAGAGTCCTCGATTTCTATCGCATCCCCTGGAAGTACGAACCCGAGACGTTCCCCGTCGAGTGGTGGCCCGACGGCCGCGTCAAGTCGAGCTTCTCTCCCGACTTCTATCTCACCGAGATGGACACGTATCTCGAGCTGACCACGATGAAGCAATCCCTCGTGACGAAGAAGAACCGCAAGGTCCGGCTCTTCAGGGAGCGCTACCCGGACAAGAAACTGCTGATCTTCTACGGCCGGGACTTCAAAAAGCTCGCTCAGAAGTTCGGCTTCGAGTAGCGCGGGCGCAGGGCTCTCACAAGAAAAGAGGCCCCGAGTGATCGTACCGGGCTTTCTGGCACCTGAGGGACATCCCAACGGCTTTTGTTGCTTCTGGCACAGGCTCTGTTTCAAGCCCTGAAGCCAACCGTCCCTTATCCCCTCTTTAGTGCCGCCTTTCCAACCTCTCGGGGCCTGATATCAATCTAATATCCTCCACGGGATTTGCAACAGGAAAACCGTCGGACGAGAGCACTCGCTCGGCCCATGCGGTTCATGCAGAAGCGACTTAGGGGGGTGACACCTCCCGGAGGCGTCGACAGAAGGAAATAAAGTACGGCCCCGAGTGACCGTACTTGGCATCTTCCGCTCTAGAGGGAATCTCCTAACGGTCGCTTGGTTCCTGGCACAGGCTCTGTTTCAAGCTCTGGAGCCAGCCTTCTTCCCGTTCCCTCTAGGGCACGCCGTTCCAACCTCTCGGGGCCCACTTCCAATATAATGCCTTCCGGGGAAAATGCACCACCCCGGAGGCGCCATGCGCGAAAATATTCCCGTGGTGATCGGCGAGGACGAGCTGAGGCGGCGCGTTGGGGAGTTGGGTGCGGAAATCTCCCGCGATTACGCCGGCCGCATCCCCGTCCTCGTCTCCGTGCTCAAGGGGTCGTTCGTCTTCCTCGCCGATCTCTCGCGCGCTATCACTCTCCCGATCAACCTCGACTTCATGGCGATCACCCGCTATGGCGCCGGCAAGCGCGGCGGCGTAGTGCGCATCGAGAAGGATCTCGACCTCCCGATCACCGGCCGCGACGTCCTGTTCATCGAGGACATCGTCGACACCGGCCTGACCCTCGGCTACCTCGTGCGCAATCTTCAGTCGCGCGAGCCGGCCAGCCTCGCCATCTGCACCCTGCTCGACCGGCGCGTCCGGCGGCTAACGAAGCTACCGATCCAATATGTCGGTTTCGAGGTTCCCGACCGCTTCCTGGTGGGCTACGGCCTCGACAACCGCGAGCAGTACCGCAATCTCCCCTACCTCGGCGCGCTCCCCGAGGAGGGGACGGCTCCGACGCAGCCCTGAGCGCCACTCGGCCCGGTAAAGTTCGTGGTATTCTTTAAAGGCGCACATCGGACCGGCTTTTTCGACTCGAGCGGGACGAAGGGGTGGCGCGAAGCGGGGGCCCCCGGCGGTGCGCAGCGACAGGACCCCGTAGGACTTTGGGACAGGAGGAGCCGTTGATGATCGACTTCCCTGATGACATCCGCGACGCCATTGCCCCCACGTACCGTGGCGAGGTGGTTTACGAATGCGTCTCGTGCGCCGCCCGCCACCCGATCGAGCGCTTCGCCTACACCTGCCCGGCCTGCGGCGGCCTGCTTTCGCTGCGCGATCTCGCCTTCGAGTCCCTCAAGAGCCGCAGCGGGGAGTTCTGGCAGCGTCTTTTCGCCTACCGGGCGCTGGCAGCCGAACCCGCCTCGCTGCAAGGGATCTTCCGGTTCCACGAATTGATCCTCCCCTGCGTGCCGCCGGAAGACGTCATCTGGCTCGGCGAGGGGCACACGCCGGTCATACCCGCCAACGCCGATCTCGCCGCGGCGGTCGGCGCGCCCTTCTTCATCAAATACGACGGGCTCAACCCCTCGGCTTCCTTCAAGGATCGCGGCATGGCCTCGGCGATCTCGTACCTCAATCACGCCATCAAGCGCTGGGGAGTGCGCGACGTGCTCGGCATCTGCGCCTCCACGGGCGACACGTCGGCCGCCGCAGCGCTCTATCTCGCCTACCTCCCCAAGGGGACGGTCAAATCGGTCGTGCTGCTGCCCGCCGGCAAGGTGACCCCGCAGCAGCTCTCGCAGCCGCTCGGCAGCGGGGCCACCGTCATCCAGGTTCCGGGCGTCTTCGACGACTGCATGCGCATCGTCGAGGAGCTCTCGCGCGACTACCAGGTCTTCCTGCTCAACTCCAAGAACCCGGTGCGCATCAACGGGCAGAAGTCCTATGCCTACGAGGTGGCGATGAACGCCGGCTGGCGAACCGATGACCTGGCCGTGGTCGTGCCGATCGGCAACGCCGGCAACGTCACCGCGGTCATGGAAGGCTTCCTCGACCTGCAGCGCCTCGGGATGATCGGGCGGCTGCCGCTGCTCGTCGGGGTGCAGAGCCGCCACGCGAATCCCGTGTACCTCTGGAAGAAGCGCGGCACCTATGAGCCGGTGCGGGTGACCGCGAGCGTCGCGCAGGCGGCGATGATCGGCAACCCGGTCTCCTTTCCGAAAGTACGCCGGCTCGTCGAGGAGCACTTCCGCGAGCGTTTCGCCGTGGTCGAGGTCACCGAACAACAGATCATGGACGCGATGCTCACCGCCAACCGCCACGGGCACGTGATCTGCACGCAGGGCGGCGAGGGCGTCGCCGGGCTGACCGCGGCGCTGCGGGCGAAGGTGATCGAGCCGGGGATGCGGGTCGTCGTCGACTCCACCGCGCACCAGCTCAAGTTCGCCGACTTCCAGCAGAAGTACTTCGAGGGGAGCTTGAGCGCCGAATACGAGATCGAGCCGAAGAAGGAGCTGCAGAACCGCCCGGTGGAACTGCCGGCGTCGGCGACGGCGATCGCGGAGTTCCTGCATCTGGACCGCAAGCAGTAAGACCCATCGCAAGGGAGAGCGCAGAATGTCCAAGGCACCCGAGAAGTTCGACGGCGTCTCCGTCGTCACCAAGGCCAACATCTATTTCGAGGGCAAGGTGGTCAGCCACACCGTCTTCACCGCCGACGGCGCGAAGAAGACGATCGGCCTGATCTATCCGGGCTCGTTCAACTTCACCACCGCCGCCGCCGAGGTGATGGCGATCGTCGCCGGCTCCTGCCGCGTGCGCCTCAAGGGCGAGAGTTCATGGAAAACGTACGTCGCGGGCACCTCGTTCCCGGTTGCGGCCAACTCCGCCTTCGACATCGAGGTCGAGGGCGGCATCACCGAGTATGTCTGCTCGTTCGGGTAGCGGGCCGCTGAAAAAGGCCCAAAATTGCACGGCGCCCTTGACGCACCCCGCCGCGCGCCGTACATTAGGGGGGTCGGTCGACCTGACCGGCGAATCCGGGATACCCATCAAGGAGGGAGCGCCATGAAGAGATTCGCAGCAGCATTCGTCCTGATCGCCGCCGCCTTCGTCCTCGGCGCCTGCGCCCACCACGGCGGGGGGCATCAGGGGAAGCACAAGGGGCACGGTTCCATGGAGGGCGGGTCGCACGGGTCGTCGGTTGTCTACTGGTGCGCCTGCGGCCCCGAGTGCAAGTGCAACACCGTATCCCTGAAGCCGGGCAAGTGCACCTGCGGTAAGGAGATGGCGGGCGGCCACGTGGTCTTCACGGAGGGCAACACCGCGCTGGCTTGCACCTGCGGCCCGACCTGCACCTGCAAGATCGACCCGAAGGACCACGCCAAGTGCGGCTGCGGCAAGCCGATCAAGCGGCTCAACCTCGAGGGCAGCGGCCTTTACTTCTGCAACTGCGGCGGTTCCTGCGGCTGCAACACCCTCTCGGACAAGCCCGGCGCCTGCATGTGCGGGATGCAGCTGCACCAGGCAAAATAGGGACGGCGTTGCGATGACACAACAGTTCCTGCCGATGGCGCCGGCCGCCGCGTGCGGGCCCGCCGTCGACAAGGAACCGTGCTGAGGACCGAAGACTCCCGCGGTCAGCGGGAAGGTCGACGAGCGGGTGGCGGGATTCCAGCACTGGCTGGAGACGCCCGCGGGCCGGGTGCCGGTGATCTCGCCGGCGCTCGCCCGCGCCGACCGCCTCGGGGCCTGGAAGGCGCGTTGGGGAATCGGCCGCATGTCCTACCTGGTTCCCCCGGGACTTTATGCCTTCGGCGCTCCCACCCCCGACGACCCGGTGCTGGTCACGGCGAACTACAAGATGAGCTTCGACCTCGTCAGGGCGGTGCTCGTCGGGCGCAACGTTTGGCTCCTCGTGCTGGAGACGCACGGGATCAACGTCTGGTGCGCCGCCGGCAAGGGCACCTTCGGGAGCGAGGAACTCATCACCCGGATCGAGACTTCCGGCCTGGCGAGGGTCGTGCGGCACCGGCGCCTGATTCTGCCGCTGCTCGGGGCGCCCGGGGTTTCGGCGTTCGAGATCCGCGCGCGCACGGGGTTTTCGGTGCACTTTGCCGCGATCCAGGCGGCCGATATCCCCCGCTACCTCGACGGCGGCCAACAGACGACGCCGCGGATGCGGGAGCTGACCTTCACGCTGCGGGAGCGCCTGGTGCTGATCCCGATCGAACTGGTCATCGCCCTCAAGGGCTCGGCCTGGATTGTGCCGCCGCTCGCGCTCGCCGCGGCCTGGCGCGACGGCCAGTTTTCCCCCGCCGCCGCGATCCCGGCGGTCCTGGCGTATGGCGGGGCGTTGGCGACCGGCACGATCGTCACCCCGCTGGCCCTCCCCTGGCTGCCGACGCGCAGCTTCGCCGTCAAGGGGGCGGTCGTCGGGCTGCTCTGGTCCCTGGCCTTCCTGGCGGTCACCGGGTGGCGGGGGCTCGAGGCGGCGGCGACCCTGCTCCTGGTGAGCGCCGTCAGCTCCTTCCTCGCCCTGAACTTCACGGGCAGTACCCCCTTCACGTCGCTCTCCGGGGTGAAGCGGGAGATGCGCCTCTCGATGCCGGTGATGGCCTGCGGACTGGTTGCCGGCTTCGGCTGCTGGATTGCCGCCGCGCTGCGTTGAGCTGAGGAGGGGCAATGAAGGGCTTTTCCTACCTGCCGGATGTCGCGACACTCCAGATGGACCGGGAGGCGTGCATCGGTTGCGGCATGTGCGCGGAGGTCTGCCCGCACCAGGTCTTCACTTTGAGCGACGACAAGGCGCAGATCGTGGACGCCAACCGCTGCATGGAGTGCGGCGCCTGCCGGACGAATTGCCCGGTCGAAGCGATCAAAGTCGATGTCGGCGTCGGTTGCGCCGCCGGGTTGATCAGCGAGTGGCTCGGCGAGGTGCTCCCGGGACGACGCGGCAGCGGCGGCTGTTGCTGAGACGGGGCCGATCCCGGGGACGACGATCCGCTTGCGGTCCTCAGTCCCGGGTCTTCGCGCGCAGCTTCGGCCGGGTTTCGGGCTTGTTCATCTCCCAGATGCGGTTTTCGCCGCACTTCTTCGCGACATGATCGTACTCGTACACCGGCATCGACCATCCCCCCTGCAGGCTTACTGCGCAATCGTCGAGATTATAGACCACGATCGGTTTCCCCTGATGAAGGCGCTGACTGAGCAGGCAGCTCACCGTTATGGATCGAGGCGGTAGCCGATCTGGCGGACGGTCGTGATGTGGCGCGGCCGCGCCGGGTCGGCCTCGAGTTTCTGGCGCAGCGCGTGGATGTAGTTGTCGACCGTGCGGGTGGTGCCGTCGAAACCCCACCCCCAAACGCGGTCGAGGATCGTCTCGCGGCTGAAAGGGTGTCCCGGATTGCTCGCCAGCAGGTAGAGCAGGTCGAACTCCTTGGCGAGCAGCGAGACCTCCCGCCCCGCCCGCCGCACGGTCCGGCCCGCGGGGTCGAGGGCGATCTCCCCGAAAGTGATCGAGTCTCGGGCCGCGCGCTGACGCCGGCGCCGGCGCAGCATCCCTTCGACGCGGGCGATCAGTTCCGGAAGTTGAAAGGGCTTCGTGACATAGTCGTCCGCCCCGAGCCGGAAACCGTCGACTTTGTCCGACACTTCGCCCCGGGCCGAAAGAATCAGCACCGGCACGTCGATCTCCCGTTCGCGCAGCTGGGACAGGATTTCGAAGCCGTCGAACCCGGGGAGCATCAGATCCAGCACGATCAGGTCCGGCCGCTCGTCGAAGGCGAGCCGCACGCCGGTCTCCCCCTCCGCGGCGGCCAGCACCCGGTATCCGCGCAGCTCGAAGTTCATCACGAGCCCTTCGCGGAGGGAGCGGTCGTCCTCCACGACCAGGATCGTCTCCCCGCGGGCCTTCGGCGCGGCCGCGGACCCTGGCTCCCCGCGCTTCACCCGCTGCCCTCCTGCGCCGCGCAGGCCGGCAGGAAGATTGAGAAACGGCTGCCGACGCCTTCTTTCGTGTCGACGATGATCTTCCCGCCGTGGGCCTTCACCGCGTGGTGCACGATCGCCAGTCCCAGGCCGGCCCCTGAAGCGCGGGAGCCGGCGCCGCTGACCCGGTAGAACGGCTCGAAGATCCGGCGGACCTCCGCGGCGGGGATGCCGATCCCGTTGTCCTCCACGGCGACGACCACCCAGTCTCCCTCATCGCGGACCTGCAGGCCGATCCGCTTCGGCGCCGCGGAGTACTTGGCCGCATTGACCAGCAGGTTGAGGAGCGCCTGCTCCAGCGCGCGGGGATCGTGGCGGACATCGCGAGCGCTCTCGAAAATGTAGCTCAACTGCACCTCGTCGGTGGGGACCATCCGCAGGAACCGCGCCGCCGTCTCGTCCACCACCGGGCGGATCGGGCCGCATCGCAGATCGACGAGTCCCCGGTCTTTCGACGCCACCCGCCAGCTGATCACCCGGTCGATCATGGCGTCCAGCCACTCGGTCTCCCGGACGATCGTCCGCAGGCAGTCCTCGGCGCGCGCCGGGTCGCTGCGCAGCAGACCGGTCTGCAGCGTCTGGGCGTAGACCCGGATCGCGGCCAGCGGCGTGCGCAGATCGTGCGTGACGTTGGCCAGCAGGTCGGACTGCAGCCGCGCGAGGCGGGCGCGCCGCCCCAGCAGCACGTAGAGGATCACCGCCCCGCCGATCGCCGCAGCGGTGAAGGAAACCATCAGGATCCCCAGGATCAACGTCAGCGAACTTTCCCCGGCGACGATGGCCACGATACCGACCGCCGTCGAGAGCAGCACCGGGAGCACGACGCCGACCGAGAGCGTGACGATCGGCTTGACGAGACTCAGGCTTTGACGGATGCGCTCGATCTTGTGCGACTGTTCGCTCTGCATGATACGCTCGCTGATCGCCCGCCACGCATTCCGCCAGCTGCCGCCCCCCGGCGCGAAACCACTCGAAGTTCACGCAGAGCGCGCTCTCGCTGCCGGGGATTCTCAGGACATGGCGAAAGATTGTCAATGCGGGTGCGCTCAGCGCGCCGACCCGCTCCCGGCACCGGGCTCTGCTACTTGACGACCACCTCGGCCGCCCGGACCCGACGCCGGGCCGGCTGCGCCTCCGGCATCGGGCAGGCGACCGGCGGATCGGCGTCGCGCGCGCGCCCCGCTGCGGCGTACCGGGTGCGGATGGTCTTCGGCTGGATGGCATCCCCGATCAACCAGATACGCCAGCGCCAGCGCGCCGCAAGGACCCGGATTCCCAACCGGATCAGCCGTTCCTTCAGGCCGGGTTTTCCCAGGACCGAGACCAGCCGACGGGCGAGGTCCGCCACGCGTTCCCGCTCCAGATTGTTGACCGCATGCCGGCCGATTTCGGGCAGGATCAGCGCGTACTCCGCGAGTCGCTCGCGGGCCTGGGCCAATCGCGCCTCGAGACAGCCATCCCGGTCCTGCAGGCCCGCCAGGTGCAGGTAGCCGCGCAGGGCCGTCTCCGTGACTCGATAGATGGAGCTGGAGTTCTCCGCGTACTCCTGACGGAAAGCCTGCCTGATCCAGCGTTCCGCGCTGTCTCCCGGAAAGTGCGGGTGGACGTAGTTCAGCATCTTCTGGCCGTGCCATTCCTCGAACGGCAGGTCCTCGCGGAGCTGCCCGCTGGCCTTCTTCTCCTGGTAGAGCACGGTGGTCGGCAAGGGGGTCAGCAGCATGAACTGCGTGAAGTCCGCCTCCAGGTCGACCAGGTGATCGATGTCCTCCTGGATGTTTTGCTGGGTGTGGTGCTCCATGCAGAGGATCCCGGAGGCCAGCACGGTGATCCCGCGATTTCGCAGCTCGCGCACGAGCCACCGCGCGTCCACGCCGGCGTTCTTCGTGAAGTTCGCCTCCCGGCTCTTCGTCTCGACCCCCATCCAGATAAACGTCACGCCCAACCGCACCAGCTCGTCGAGCCCGAAGGCCATGATTGCCTCGGCGGACGAGAAGATCTGGAACCGGAAGAAGCGCTGCTCGCGCTCCATCAGCTCGAGCAGCTCCCGGGCGCGGCTGGTGTCCTTGAGAAAGTTCTCGTCCATCACGAAGAAAGAGTCAGTGCCGCGCCGGTCGGCAATGCGCACGGCGTTCTCGAAGATCGCCCTTCCCGTCGCCAGGTACGATGTGTAAGTCTTGCCGAAGAAGTGCGTGGTGCTGCAGAAGCGGCAGCCGTTGACGCACCCGAGGCCGGGCACCAGCAGGCTCGAACAGACGCCGGTCAGCGGCACGCCCAGGATGCTCTGCCGCTCCGTGCTCGGCAGCACCGGATGGCGGATCGGCGCTTCGGGGTCTTGCCCGAGAAATCGACGCAGCCAGGCGACGCCCTCGCCCTTGATGACGTGGTCGCAGTCGATGAGCCGCTCCACCCCCTCAATCGCCGCGCCGTGGCCGCCGAGCACCACGACCGTTCCCGGCGCGTGCTGCCGCACCAGGCGCGCCATTTCGCGGGCCTTGACGAAGTTCGGCGCGATGAACGAAATGCCGACGATGTCGTAGCCGTTGCGCAGTTCGCGCTCGAACTCCTCGTTGGACGGGAAGTCGAGCACGGTCACATCGGCATCGACGTTCTCGGCGAGAAAATAGAGCCCGAACGAGCGGTGATGGAAGCGAAACGACGCCGCGCCCTGCTCGCGGGTCACCTGGTTGTGGAATAGTTCCATGATGTTCTCGCGGCGACCGTACGCGTCGTCGACGCCGAAGGGGCCGAAAACCCCGCTCAGGAGAATTCTCTTCCGCCCGGGTACCACTTGCTTCTTCATGTTCCCCCTCCCGTCCTCGGGCCGTCGTGCGCGCCGCGGCGCGGCCGGCCCGTCTGCGCTGTGTGCTGCCTGGGACGAGAATATGGGGCCTCGATGTCATGCTTTTGTCATGCGGCAGGGTGGGGATACAGACCGGCCCGCGGGCGTCCGCCGGGGAACGACCGCGGGCCGGGTGGATCAGGCGCCGCCGTGCGGCGGATCAGAGCTCCTGATGGTGCGCGGTGAGATACTTGGCGACCCCCGCCGGGGTGGCCTGCATCCCCTCCTGCCCCTGCGTCCAGCCGGCGGGGCAGACCTCGCCGTGCTTCTCGGTGAACTGCAGCGCGTCGATCATGCGCAGCATCTCGTCGATGTTGCGCCCGAGCGGCAGATCGTTCACGACCTGGTGCCGGACCAGCCCGGCCTTGTCGATCAGGAACGAGCCGCGAAAAGCCACGCCGGCCGCGGCGAACTCGACATCGTAGGCCCGGCAGATCTCGTGCTTGATGTCGGCCACGAGCGGGTACTTGACCTTCCCGATGCCGCCATTTTCGATCGCTGTGTTCTTCCAGGCGAGATGGGTGAACTGCGAGTCGATGGAGACGCCGATCACCCGGACACCGCGCTTCTCGAACTCCGCGAGCCGGTGGTCGAACGCCAGCAGTTCGGAGGGGCAGACGAACGTGAAATCCAGCGGATAGAAAAACAGGACGGCATAGCTGTCCTGGATGACCTCCGAGAAGGTGATCTCCTTGATTTCGTTGTTGCCCAGCACCGCGTTGGCGGTGAAATCCGGTGCCGGCTTTCCGACGAGCACGCCCATGGTCTTCTCCTTTGTTGGTGGTTCTGCCTTGCGGGGTCGATGGACCCCGCGCTCAGTCGTACGAGGGGCTCTCCCGCGTGATCTTGCCGCTGAAGAGCCGATAGGCCCAGGTCTGGCAGGCGATCACGATCGGCACCATCACGAGGGCCACGGCGAGCATGATGCCGAGCGTCATCGGGGTCGAAGCGGCGTTGAAGGCGGTCCTGCTGAACGCCGGGTCGAGGCTCGACGGGAAGATGTTCGGGAAGAGCACCGTCACGGCGAACTGCAGCCGCGAGAGCATCAAGACTTCCATCGTGCTACCTCCCTCATGCGATGATCAAGTACCGAACCCCGACCGATGGCACCCATAATCGTTCTGGCTGCGGGGTCCTGTCGCTGCGGACCTCCATCGGCCTCGCTCCGCTCCACCGCTGGAGACCTCCCCTCCGCGCCACCCCTTCGCCGCCCGTGCAGCGGCGTGCGGGTGTCAAGTTGCCGGGGGCCCCCGTTCAGCGACACCTTTTCGCCGCATGAAGGATGATTTCTCGGTTATCGGTTCGTCTCCGGGCGGCGGCAGCGGGCCCTCCTGCGCCGCGAGCTCGGCGAAGGTGACGCTCCCGAGCGTGGCGCGCAACTGACGCCGGGCCTCCGTCCAGACACGATGGGCGGCGCAGACGCAGGTGCGGGAGCAGGCCTTGGCGTGCATGACGCAGGTGTTGAGCCCCAGATCCCCCTCCGCGGCCTCCACGACGGCGAGCAGCGTGATCTTGTCGGCGGAGACGGAGAGCTGGTAGCCGCCGCGCGCGCCCTGCAGGATGCGGATGATCCCGGCACGCGCCAGGCGCTGGGCGATCTTGCCCAGGAACTGTTCGGGGATCTCCCGGGCAGCGGCGATCTCCCGGCGCGGGACGATCCGGTCGCCGGGTTCGAGCGCCAGGTGCAGCACACACCGCACCGCATACTCGGTGGCACGCGTGATCTCCATCCTGACCTCCTAATTAAGATATATAGGATCCAATCGATCCGAGATGAAGGTAATTGCACGAGCATCTGCTGTCAAGTGAATTCCTTAACTTATCGTAACCCTTCCGTGAAGCGCGGTAACTTTTTCCGTTCGTGGTGAGCCGTGAGCTTGACGAACGGTCGAACCACGGACGGGAAAGAGTCTTCATACAAACGCCCTTCGACGGGCTCAGGGCGAACGGTACTGATCAGGTCACCGTTCATTGCAGAGTTACCACTTGTCGTGGAGGCGAGGCAGGAGGGTGAGAGCCTCCCCCCGACACGGCAGCCGGGTGCGGATCAGCGCGGCAGCAGACACTCCGCGAGCGAAGAACCAAGCGCGCGCATCAGCGTGAAATAAGCCTCCGGGCCCACGGGCAATCCGGCGCCGAGCGGGTCGAGCGTTCCCCTGCGGGTGTCCGTCCCCTCGAGGAGCGTGCCGAGGATCGCGGACGGGAACTGCGGCTCGCTGAAGACGCAGCGTGCGCCGAGGCGCCCGATCCTCTCCCGGATCTCTCGCACCCGCCTCGCCCCCGGCGCGCGCTCCGCGCTGACCGTGATCGAGCCGGCCGCCCGCAGCGCGTAGCGCGCCTCGAAATACTGGTACGCGTCGTGAAAGACGACGAATGGGATCTCCCGCACCGGGGCGAGCGTCGTCCGCAAGTCGGCGTCGAGCGCGTCGATGCGGGCGACCAGGGCATCGGCATTCGCGGCGTACCGCGCACGGTTTTCAGGGTCCAGCTGGCCAAGCACCGCCGCCGCCTCCCGCGCGATGACGCGCGCGTTGGCCGGGTCGAGCCAGAGGTGGCCGTCGGGCAGCGTCTGGCCCTCGATCCCGTGGCGGGCGGGCGCCTGCCGGCCCGCGCGAGCATGTTCGGAGCCGTCGTGCCCCTCGTGATTGTCCCAGGCGCCTCCTCTTCTCGCCGGGAGGATCGCGATCCCCGGCGATTGCTGAACCGTGACGATGTGCGCACGGGCGCCGAGCGCCGCCAGCGGCTTCTCCATGAAGGTCTCCAGCGACGCGCCGACCCAGAAGATCACCTGCGCGCGCTCCAGCAGCCGCGCCTCGGAGGGCTTGAGATGATGGGTGTGCGGCGACCCGGCGCCGCGCAAGATCAACTCGGGCTCGCCGACCCCCGCCATCACCCCGGCCACCAGCGAGTGCAGCGGCTTCAGAGTCACCACCACCCGGGGGCCGGCGAATGCCGTTGCGGAAGGCGCGCACAGCAGTGCGACGACGAGGGCAACCAGCGGGCCGCTCCTCGGCACCCTGGTGCCTGCTCCTTGAGTTATCCGGCGCACGCGACGAATGATACACTGCGGCATGCCTCAAATGGAAAAATCCGGCCGCCCGCTGCTCTCTTTGCGCGGCGTCACCGTCGATCTCGGCGCCACGCGCGTGCTCGAGGGCGTGGAGCTTGCGGTGGCCGCCGGGGAGATCGTGACCCTCATCGGGCCCAACGGCGCCGGCAAAACAACCCTGCTGCGAGTTGCGCTCGGGCTGCTCAAGCCGGGGCGCGGCGAGCTCTGGCTCAAACCGGGCCTGCGGATCGGCTACATGCCCCAGCGCCTCACGGTCGACCCGGCCCTCCCCCTCACGGTCCGCCGCTTTCTCGCGATGGCGGCTCCGGACGCCGGGGGCCGCGTCGAGCAGGCGCTCGTCCGGGTCGGCGCGCCCCGGACGCTGCAGACCCCGATCCAGTCGATCTCCGGCGGCGAGATGCAGCGCGTGCTGCTGGCGCGCGCGCTGCTGCGCGATCCCGAACTGCTGGTGCTCGACGAGCCGAGCCAGGGGGTCGACCTCGCGGGCCAGGAGGAACTCTTCGCGCTCATCACGAGCATCCGCGACGAATGCGGGTGCGGGGTGCTGATGGTCTCGCACGACCTGCACCTCGTGATGAGCTCCACGGATCGCGTCGTCTGTCTCAACCGCACGGTCTGCTGCACCGGGGCGCCCCTGGCCGTCTCCAGCGACCCGGCGTACCTGCGCCTCTTCCCGATGAGCGCCCCGGGCTTCGCGCTCTACGCCCACCGCCACGGGCAGGACGACGCCTGCGACGCCGGAGGCCGGCACGGTGGATGATTTTCTCTGGCGCGCGCTGGCCGCCGGGGCCGGGGTGGCCCTTGTCGCGGGACCGTTCGGCTCGTTCGTCATCTGGCGGCGGATGGCCTACTTCGGCGACACGCTGGCCCACGCCTCGCTGCTCGGGGTGGCACTCGGGTTCGCGCTGCACGTGAACCTCGCGCTCGGCGTGCTCGCCGTCTGCGCGGGCGTCGCCCTGCTGCTGCTCGCCCTGCAGCGTCGTCAGCGGCTGCCCGGGGACGCAATCCTCGGCATCCTCTCCCACGGCGCCCTCTCGCTCGGCCTCGTGACCGTGGCCTTTCTCGAAACGCTGCGCGTGGACCTCATCGCCTACCTCTTCGGCGACGTACTCGCCGTCACGCGTGGGGACCTGCTCTGGATCTACGGCGGCGGTATCGCGGCGCTCGCCGCTCTCATCGTTCTCTGGAAGCCCCTGCTCGCCATGACCGTGCACGAGGAACTGGCCCGCGTCGAGGGCGCTCGCGTCGAGGTGATCCAGTCGGCCTTCGTGCTGCTGCTGGCCGTGGTCGTGGCGCTGATGATGAAGGTCGTCGGCATGCTGCTGATCACCGCGCTGCTGATCATCCCCGCCGCCGCCGCACGGCGGTTCGCCCGCTCGCCGGAGGCGATGGCCGTCGCAGCCTCGCTCGTGGGCTGCCTCGCCGTCGGCGGCGGTCTCTGGGGCTCCCTGCGCTGGGACACGCCGGCTGGGCCGTCGATCGTCGTGGCCGCGGCGGCGCTCTTCGCGGTCAGCGAGGCGGTTCCGGTGCGACGGCGCGCGTAGAGAAGCACGCCGCCCCAAACGGCCCGTCAGCGGCGCGGCCCGGCACCCGGACCCTGTCAACCAACGGCAAAACTTCCTGAAAACGCCTGCATTCTCAAGGCAATGCTCAAACCGGGGCGCCTGTCCCCGTCGTCGCCTCCAGCTGGCACTCGCGTGGAGAAAGATGCGGCAGTGTGGTATTTTCACACGGTATGCACGCAGCCGCTTTGGTCCGAGAGGGTGTCCTTTGAAACAAGTCCTGATCCGCCAGGGGCAGGCCGTCGTCGAGGCAGTTCCCGCGCCGCTGGTCGAGCCGGGAACCATCCTGATCCGGGTGGAGCGCTCCTGCATTTCCGCGGGGACCGAAATGAGCGGGCTCCAGGGAAGCGGCATTCCCCTCTGGAAGCGCGCCCTCAAGGAGCCGGCCAAGGTCCGCAAGGCCCTGGAGATGGTCGCGACCCAGGGACTGGCCCACACCCGCAGCGTCGTGGAGGGCAAACTGCAGGCGGGGAGCCCGACGGGGTATTCCGCCGCGGGGGAGGTCGTCGAAATCGGTGCCGGCGTCGACGACCTGAGACCGGGCGACCGTGTCGCCTGTGCCGGCGCGCAGTACGCCAACCACGCGGAGATCGTCCGCGTCCCGCGCAACCTCGTCGTCGCGGTCCCCGCGGGACTCGACCTCGACGCCGCCAGTACCGTGACTCTCGGAGCGATCGCGCTTCAAGGGGTACGCCGGGCCCAGCCAACCCTCGGCGAGACATTCGTGGTGCTCGGGCTTGGCATCCTCGGGCAGCTGACGGTCCAGTTACTGCGGGCTAACGGCTGCCGGGTCATCGGCACCGATCTCGACCGCGAACGCATCGCCCTGGCGGGCACGCTCGGGGCGGCGCACGGCATCCATCCTGACGACGGGCCGGACGTGGCGCAGGTGGCCCGACTCACCGACGGGGTGGGCGCCGACGGCGTGATCATCACCGCGGCTTCGCCGTCCGACGCCATCGTTTCGACCGCGTTCGGCATGTGCCGGAGAAAGGGCCGCGTCGTCCTCGTCGGCGACGTGGGACTGCACCTTAACCGCGGCGATTTCTACAAGAAGGAGCTCGATTTTTTCATCTCGACCTCCTACGGTCCCGGCCGGTACGACGAGGCTTACGAGGAGCGGGGGCTCGACTACCCGGTCGCGTACGTCCGCTGGACCGAAAACCGGAACATGGCGGAGTATCTGCGTCTGACGGCCGAAGGCGCCGTGAAGGTCGCCCCCCTCGTGGCCGCCGTCTACCCGGTCGACCTGGCGGCCGAGGCCTATGAATCCCTGAAGCGGCCCGGGGAGCGCCCGCTGATGGTTCTGCTCTCCTACCCCCGCGCCGCCGACGCGGACGCGCCGGCCCGGTCCCTGCCCAACCCGTACGCGAAACCGGCGGGGCCCGGGAAGGTGCGGATCGCCGTCGTGGGCGCCGGCGGCTTCGCCAAGGGGACGCACCTGCCCAATCTCCAGGCGCTCTCGTCGACCTACCACATCCAGTCGGTCGTCAGCCGCTCGGGCGCCAACGCCGCCGCCGTGGCGAAGCAGTTCGGCGCGGCCACGGCGGCCACGGACTACCGGGAGGCGCTCGCCGACCCCGCGGTGGACGCCGTACTTATCACCACGCGGCACAACTTGCACGCGCAGATGGCTCTCGCGGCTCTCGAGGCCGGCAAGCACGTCCTCGTCGAGAAGCCGCTCTCGCTGACGCGCGAGGGCCTCGAACGGCTGGTCGGCTTCTACGGGAAGCGCCCCGGCGGGGCTCCGCCGCCGGTCCTGCTCACGGGCTTCAACCGGAGATTTTCGCCCCATGCGCGCGCGTTGCGCCAAGCGCTCGCCGGGCGCAGCAACCCCGTGGTCCTCGCCTACACGATGAACGCCGGGCACATCCCCCTCGACCACTGGGTCCACGGGAGCGAGGGGGGCGGCCGCAACCTCGGCGAGGCTTGCCACGTGTACGACCTGTTCGCCTACCTCACCGGCAGCCGTTTCGTCTCGGTGTCGACGAAGGCGATCCGCCCGGCCACGAATCACTACGGCGCGCGCGACAACTTCATCGCCACCGTGGACTACGACGACGGCTCCGTCGCATCCTTGACGTACACCGCGCTCGGTTCGGGCGACTACCCCAAGGAACGGCTCGAGGCGTTTTCGGACGGCCGGGTCTTTGTGCTCGACAACTACCGGAAACTCTCCGTGTACGGGGCGAAAACCCGCGGTCTCGAGACCGCGGCGGTTGAGAAGGGGCACCAGGAGGAACTCGTCGCGTTCGCGCGCGCCGTGCAGGACGGCGGCGAGTGGCCGATCCCCCTGGAGCAGCAGGTCCAGGCGACTGAAATCGCGCTGCGCGTGGAAGCGCAGCTTGAGGGGACGCCGTAGTTGTGCGGGATCACCGGTGCGCTGGCGTTCACGGCCGGCGCCTCCGCCATCACTGAGGGGTTCGTCTCGCGGATGCGCGACGCCATGGCCCACCGGGGCCCCGACGGCGCGGGAACGTGGGTCTCCCCCGACGGCCGGATCGGCCTCGGGCACCGGCGCCTCTCGATCATCGACCTTTCGGACTGCGCCGCCCAGCCGATGGGCAACGAGGACGGCATGCTCCAGGTCGTCTTCAACGGCGAGATTTACAACCACGCCGAGATCCGGGCCGAGCTCGAACAGCTCGGCGGGCACCGCTGGCGAACCGACCACTCCGACACGGAAGTCATCCTTCACGCCTTCGAGCAGTGGGGGATCGACTGCATCGACCGCCTCCGAGGGATGTTCGCCTTTGCGCTCTGGGACGGCCGCGCGCGCGAACTGTGGCTGGTCCGCGACCGCATCGGGATCAAACCGCTCTACTACTCTGTCCACCACGGCCGGGTCGCCTTCGCCTCCGAGATCAAAGCGCTGCTGCTCGACCCGGACCAGCGCCGCGCAGTGGACGAGGAGTCGCTCTTTCACTACCTGTCGTTCTTGACCGTCCCGGCGCCCAAGACCCTGTTCGAGGGGATTCGCAAGCTGCCGCCGGGCACCTGGCTGCGCTTTCGCGAAAACGGCGACGTCCGGGAGCAGCGCTACTGGGACGTCTGGGACCACGTGACGCCCCTGCGTGGCGTTTCCGAGGAGGAGATAGCGCACCGGGTCCTCGCGGAACTGCGGACCGCGGTGCGCCTGCGCAAGGTCAGCGACGTCCCCGTCGGAGTCTTCCTCTCGGGCGGGATCGACTCGAGCACCAACGCCGCGCTGTTCTCCGAGGGGGAGCGCGCGCCGATCAAGACCTTCACCATCGGGTACGAGGGGCAGTTCGCCAGCTACCGGAACGAGCTGGAGTTCGCGCGCAGGATGGCGCGCGAGGTCGGCGCCGAGCACCACGAGCTGCTGCTGACCGTCGACGACCTCATCGACTTCCTGCCGACCATGGTGCGCCTGCAGGACGAGCCGATCGCCGACCCGGTCTGCGTCCCCGTCTACTACGTCTCGAAGCTCGCGCGGGACAACGGCGTCATCGTCTGCCAGGTCGGCGAAGGGGCAGACGAACTCTTCTGGGGCTACCCCGCTTGGAAGACCGCGCTGCGCACGCAGCAGTACGACGACCTCCCGGTGCCGCGGGTCCTCAAGCGCTTGGGCGTCGGCGCGCTGCGGGCGCTCGGGAAGGACCAGGACACCCGGTACGAGTGGCTGCGGCGGGCGAGCCTCGGGCAGCCGATTTTCTGGGGGGGCGCCGAGGCGTTCACCGACGCGCAGAAGCGTCGGCTGCTTTCGCCGCGGCTGCGCGAGAAGTTCGCCGGACTCACCTCCTGGGAAGTTCTGCGGCCGATCCGCGAGAGGTTCGAGGCGAAGGCCTGGGAGCCTTCCAACCTCCACTGGATGAGCTACCTCGACCTGAACCTGCGACTGCCCGAGCTGCTGCTGATGCGCGTGGACAAGATGAGCATGGGGGTCTCGCTCGAAGGGCGAGTCCCTTTCCTGGACCACGAGTTCGTCTCTCTGGCGCTGAGCATCCCGAGCGCCGTCAAGACCCGCGACGGGGAGCTCAAGCACATCCTGAAGAAAGCAGTGCGCGGGCTGATACCCGATGAGCTGATCGACCGTCCCAAGCAGGGGTTCGGCGTGCCGGTGACCGAGTGGTTCATGGGGAGGCTGGGCGAACGCGTCGGGAAGGAACTCGAATCTTTTTGCGACGCCACCGACCTGCTGGACCGCGGCGAGGTGCGTCGACTCCTCGCCGGCGAGCGCCGTATCCACGGCTGGCTGCTGCTCAACCTGGCGCTCTGGTGGAAGGAATTCGTCGGGTGAGGAGGCTCTACCTCCTCGGCCCCTTCCCCCCCCCGCATGGCGGCGTGAGCGTTTTCGACGCGAACCTCCACCGGCACCTCGCCGCGGCGGGCTACCCCTGCGTCGCGAAGGAGCTGCGGCAGCACCCGGAGGTGGGTCGGGACCCGGTCCTGCCCTCCTTCTCGAGCGTCTGGCGCCACTTCCGGGGCGCTGGGCAGCGCGACGTTTGCCTCGACTCCGGAACGATTTTCGTCGAGTACCGCGGGGGCACGGCGCCCGCCGCCTGGGAGCTGCTCAAGCGCGTGCGCCGCTTCCGCTGGGTGAAGGTCATCCACGACGGCACCCTGCCGGAGCGGTTCGGCGGTTTCGAGCAGTCCCGGCAGCGCCTCGTGCGGCGCCTCGCGGGGCTCGTCGACGCCTTCCTCGTCACCGGTGCGGGGCTTGGGGAGTGGCTCACGGGCCCCCTCGGGGTGCAGGCGCCGGTGTCCCGGATCGGCAGCCTTCTGCCCCTGCCCCCCGCGGGCGCGGCGGCGCTCCCCCCCGAGGCAGCCCGCGTCCTTGCGAGCCACCGGCGGACCGTCTGCTCCGTCGGGGCTTTCCTCCCCGACTACGGTTTCCCCGCGCTCGCCGAGGCGGTGGAGCGGGTGCGGGCGCATGGGGGACCTGATGTCGGCCTCCTGCTGATCGATGGGGGCTTCGTACTCGAGCCGACCGCCGACTGCCGCGCTGCAGTCACGGCGGGACGCCCCTGGGTGACGGCGCTCACCGGCGTACCGCATGCGTCGACCCTCGAGGTCCTGCGGCGCTGCGACCTCTTCGTGCGCGGCACTCGGACCGAGAGCTATGGCCTCTCGCGCGTCGAGTCGATCATTTGCGGCACGCCGGTACTCGCCACCCCGACCGGGGAGACCCGCGGGATGGAGCTTTTCCCCTTCGGCGACTCCGCAACTCTAGCTTCCCGCATTGCAGCGCGCCTCGCCCGCGACAAGGAGCCCCCGGACCCTTCCGTGGCAGCAGAGTACGCGGCGGCGGCGCAGGAGAACCTCGTGGCTATCCTCCAGGCGCTCGGCCCGCCGGGGGGGGGAGCTTGATCGCGCGGATCCGCACGCTCTTCCCCCCGGGGTCCATCAAGGGGGACGCCCTGCGCATCCTCGTCCTGCAGACGGCGACGCTCGGGATCGGCACGGCGGCGGGCATCGCGATCGCGCGCACGCTCGGCCCCGGTCTGAAGGGACAAATCGACATCTTCAACCTCCTCACCTCCTTCCTCGTCGACTTCGGCACGCTCGGTATCGGCAGCGGCCTGCTCTTCCAGCTCGCGAACCGCGGCCGCCCCCTGGCTGAGGTGCACGGCACTGGACTCGCCTTCTCCCTCGGGGCGGGGCTGGCCGCGGCTGCCGCCGGCGTCTTCGGTATCCCCCTCTGGCAGCAGTTCTTCCCGAACGTGCCTGGGTGGATCCTGCTCACCGCCTTTCTCCTTGCTCCCTTCCGGTACTACAACCTCGTCTGGTCGAGCCTCATGACCGGGCTCAACCGCATCGTGCAGAGCCACTGGCTCGCCCTCGGGTTCGCCGTCGCGAGCACCGCCGGGGTCTTCGTCCTGCTCGCCGCCGGACGGCTGGACGTGCCGGCCCTCGTCGCCCTCGCAGCGGCGACCACCGTCGTCGGCGTCGCCGTCAGCTACGCTGTCGTGCACCGCACTGAGCCTGCGCTCGCACCAAGCGGCAAGCTGCTCGGCGCGAGCCTGCGCTTCAGTTCCCTGCTCTTCGTCGCCAACATCGCGAATGTGCTGCACTTCAAAGCCGACCAGGTGATGGTGAACTATTGGCTCGGGAGCGCCTCGGTGGGGCTCTACGCCGTTGCCGTCCGCTGGGCCGAGACACTCTTCCTCCTCGACGGCGCCCTCTCCACCGCGAGCCTCTACCGCGTCTGCACCGCCCCACCCGGGGAGAGCTACGCGCTCGCCCGGCGCGTCTTCCGCACCCAGCTGGCGATCAGCGGGGGCTGCGGGCTGCTCCTCGCACTTCTTGCGCGCCCGCTCATCCTTCTCCTCTACGGGCAGGAGTTCGCCGGTGCGGCGTTACCCCTCGCGGCCCTGGTCCCCGGCGTCGTCGCCTGGTCGGCGGGGAAGGTGGTCGCGGGGATGCTCTCGTACAACCTCAACCGCACGGGATTCGTGACCACCGTCGCCGTCGCTGGCGCGGTCCTGAACATTGCCCTCAACTACTTCTCCCTCGCGGCCGGCTTCGGCATCGTGGGCGTCGCCGTAGCTTCGTCCGTGAGCTACACAGCGGTGCTCCTGGCCATCCTCGCCGGGTCGCGCGCGCTCGCGGGCCGGCGGCCGGACCCGAGCGCGGCCTGAGCGTGCCCCGGCGGCGCGCGCGCCTTTCCACCGGGGCCATGCGTGGGGTACGATGACGGCGCGTGAGCCAGGGGAGGACAAAGCGGCCAATGAGTGGGATACAACCGGGACCGGGCGACTATCGGGACTACTGGCTGCGGACGCACTCCGTCGAGGGGCGCGACCTGGCGGCGGTCTGCTTCCCCGGCAAGCCGCTCTGGCTCAACCGCTTCTTCGACCGCATCCAACGGCACGCGCTGCGCCGCGCCCTGCGCGACGTTGGCATCGCCCCCGCCGGGCGGCGCCTGCTCGACCTCGGCTGCGGGCGGGGCCGCTGGCTCGCCTTCTTCGGCCGCGGGATGGGCGCACGCGCGACGGGGATCGACATCTCCCCCAAGGCCGTGCGCGCTTGCCGCGAGAAGGGGTTCGACGCCCGCGAGGGGTCGATCGAAGCACTCCCCTTCCCTGACGGCTCCTTCGACATCGTCACCTCGGTGACGGTCCTCTCACACCTGCCCCCGGCCGCCAAGCAGCGCGCGGTGGCGGAAGCGGCGCGCGTCCTCGCCCCCGGGGGCAGCGCGGTGCTGATCGAGAGCACCTGGGACGATCCGGCCGAGCACGTCTTCGGCCAGTCGGTCGAGGCCTGGCAGGAAATTTGGGCGCAGGCGGGGCTGCGAGCGGCGCACCTCTCGGGACACTGCTTCATCCTCGGGCGACGCGCCATTCAGCCGAACGGGAAACTCGGGGACTTCGCCGCGGTCTGCCTCGACTATCCCCTCGACTACCTGCTCATGGCGGCGAGCCGGGGGCGGCGGTCCCCCCTGGCCCTCCAGCACCTCATGGTTTTTACCCGGCCCGACGGGACGGACGCGTGATGCACCTCACGCGGGAGCAGATCGGGGCCATCGTCGCGAAGCTCGGGCAACCCCGGGCCTCGGTGACAATCACTGCTTTCTTGAACGCTCTGCGCCCCGCCCTCGACTCTGCGGAGGTGGGGGAGCTTTACGATGAGACCTACCGCGCGCGGATCCAGGCCACGCCGCTGCACGAGCTCGTGGACGGGCGCTTCCGCGTCCACGTCTACAACCGCTATACCTTTGCGCACGTGCTCGCAGGCCGGCGCGGCGCCGCGGTGCTCGACGTCGGCTGCGGCGACGGGGAGTTCGCGCTGGCACTCGCCTCCCGCGGCTGCGCCTGCACCGGCGTCGACCGCTCCGCGGAGTTCGTCGCCCGCGCGGCCCGGCGGGCGGCCGAATGCGGCCTCCCCGCCCGTTTCCTCCAGGCTGACGTCGCAGAGCTGGCGGCGCGCGGGGAGGGGGGCGCCACCTTCGACTTCGTCGTCCTCAACGACGTCGCCGAGCACCTCTCCGACCGCGAGCTCGCGCCGCTGCTCGCCGCCACACGCGCGCTGCTTGCGCCGGGGGGAGAGCTGCTGCTGCACACCCCGAACGGCCTGGCCCTCTGCTGCGGGACCGACCGCACGGCAGCGAGCCGCCTCTTCGAGGCCTGGCTCGGCGCAACGCAGGGTTACCGGGGCTTCGAGCGCTCCATGGAGCAGCTGTACTACGAGCAGACGCACATCAACGTCAAGTCCTGGCGGCAGTGGCGCGGCTTCCTGCGCGGCCACGGTTTCGCGGCGCGAGTGCGTTACGACGAACCTCCGGCCGGGCTGCGGGACCTCGTCTTGCGCGCCGTCTCAAGCAGCAACATGCTGGTGATCGCCCATGTCCCGCGGTGAGGGGGCCCGCCCGGGCAGCCGCGCGCCTGCTTCGGACTTTGTTTCGTGCGTGCACACGAAGCCGCAGGGGAGCTACCGGGGCCTTCGGATGGGCGCCGACCCACTCCTCCACGAGCAACTCGCGGCGCTCGTCCCGACGCTTGCGCCCCCGGGGGGGGCCGTAGTCGACCTCGGGGCCGGGGAGGGCGCCCTCGCCCGCCGGCTCGAGGACCTCGGCTACCGGGTCCTCGCCGCCGAACGCGATGCGGCGTCCTTCCGGGGCGACACCCCCTTCGAACCGCTCGACCTGAACGACCGCACCGCCGTCGCTTCCTTCGTCGAGCGGCACCGGGGCGCGTTCGATCTGGCACTCGGGGTCGAGGTCGTGGAGCACCTCGAAAACCCCTGGCAGTTCCTCCGCGATCTGGCGAGCCTCGTCAAGCCAGGGGGGCGGATGGTCCTCACGACGCCGAACGTCGCCTCCTGGTACTCCCGAATGAATTTCCTCTTCCGCGGGCGGCTCCACCAGTTCGAGGAGGTCGACCGGGCCTACGGCCACATCAACCCCGTCGGCTGGGACGAGATGCGCCACATCTGCGCAATCCTCGGCCTCGAGCTCGAGCTCGAGCTGCCCGGGGGCTGGTTGCCGCGGCTGTGGCTCGACCGGCCTCTGCGGGCTCTCCTGCGCAACCTCCTCGGCTTCCTCCTCTCCCCCTTCATGAGCGGCCCGATCCGCGGCTGGTGCCTTGTCTTCGTGCTCCGCGTCCCCCCCCTGCGCGAGGCGAAGGCGGAGCGGGTGTGACATCGGCCTGGAAGGACAAGGCCGCAAGCGTCTGGGGCGCAACGCCGGCCGGCACGGCCCATGCGCCGGATCTGGCCCGGGGGACGAGGGAATTCTTCGAACGGGTGATCGATCTGCGGAACAGCCGCGAGATGAGGTGGCTCCAGGAGCTCTTCCCCTTCGAGGCCTCCCGCGGGAAGCGCGTGCTGGAAGTCGGCTGCGGCGCGGGGTATGATGCCTGGGAGTTCTGCCGCCACGGCGCGCGCTACGTCGGGCTCGATATCACTCCCGGCAATCCCCCGCTGGCACGGCGGCACCTTGCCCTCTTCGGATTCAACCCGCCGCTGCTGCGCGCCGACGCGGAGTCCCTCCCCTTCGGTGACAACACCTTCGATGTTTATTTCTCCAACGGCGTTCTGCACCACACGCCGGATCTCGAAGCGTCCCTGCGGGAGGCCCGACGGGTACTCACGCCAGGAGGCGAACTAATGGTCACCGTCTACCACCGGGACTCGATTTTTTTCTGGCTCTCCCTTGGGTTCACTGACCAGTTGCTGCGGCTGGGATTCTTGAGGCGCACCCTCCGCGAGCGCCTCGCGATGATCGAGTACTCCACCTCCGGTGAGCGCCCGCTGGTGAACGTCTACGGGCGGAGGGATTTCCGCCACCGGGTGCAGCAGGCCGGCTTCACGGTTCTTTCGACAAAAATACGCAAGCTTGCGCCCGAGGACCTGCCCGACATCCCGCTCGTGCAGCATCTCTGGCCGCTCATCCCCGTCGGGTGGCTGGACCGTCTGGGGAGAGCGTTCGGGTGGTATATCGTCCTGAGCGCCCGCAAGGAGTGAGATCGTGCGGCAGAAGATCATCGTCCTGAGGGGCTCCGCCCGTACCCCGCCCCGGACACCGGGCCAGCAGATCGTCCCCTTCGAGGAGTTGCGCCAGCGCATCCTCCGGGGAGAGGTGCTCAAGCTGCTGCTGGCCTATCAGGAGGCACGGCTGTGGACCAACCGGCTGGACATGCTGAGCAGACCGCTGCTTTCGGCGCTGTTCGTGCGCCTCCTCAGCCGCAGAGCGGCCTGGATCGAGGACGACCAGGGAGTGAACCGCAGGGTGACGACCGCCCTTCTCGCAGGCGCGTTCGCCCATCTGATCCGGGACCTCCTGGGGCGCCCCGCGCTTTTCGCCAGGATTCGTCGAGAGCTCGATGCCCTCGAGCGCTGCGGCACGTGCCTCGGCAGCATGGGCTTCGCGGCTCTGCCGCCGGTCTACCTGCGCACCGACCTGATTTTCGGACTCCGTGCCGGGGGTTCGGTCGGACACATCGCCGGCGTGCTGAACAATCTCGAGGCTTTCACGGCGCCGCCCGTGTTTTTCACGACCGATGCTATCCCGACGGTGGATCCTGGAATTGAAACCCACATCGTCCTCCCCTCCGGGAGATTCCTGGATTTCAATCAGCTGCCGCTGCTGCATTTCAACCACGACTTCCTGAGGGGCGCCGAGGCCTGTCTCCAGGGGAGGGCGATCGGGTTCGTCTATCAGCGCTACTCGCTGAACAACTATGCCGGCCTGGCGCTTGCACGCCGGAAGGGTGTCCCGTTCGTGCTGGAGTACAACGGTTCCGAGCTCTGGGTGAGCCGAAACTGGGGCAGCCCTCTGAAATACGAGGCCCTTGCGGATCGGATCGAGCGCCTCAACCTTCGCAGCGCCGACCTCGTGGTCGTGATCAGCAAACCGCTGAGGAACGAGTTGGAGGTGCGCGGGATCGACCCCGGCAAGATCCTGGTGAATCCCAATGGCGTCGACCCAGAGCGGTATTCACCTGCGGTGGACGGCACCGCAATTCGGGCGAAGTACCATTTCGAGCAAAAGACGGTCATCGGGTTCATCGGCACCTTCGGGCGCTGGCACGGCGCCGAGGTGCTCGTCGAGGCGTTCGGCCGGCTGCTGGAGCAGCGGCCCGACCTGCGCGGTTACGTGCGTCTGTTGATGATCGGGGACGGCAATACGATGCCCCTTGTCCGCGCCTGTGTCGAGCGCCTCGGGGGGGGAGACGTGTGCGTGTTGACCGGCTCTGTCGCCCAGCAGGAGGGCCCCGCGCACCTCGCCGCCTGCGACATCCTGGCGGCGCCTCACGTGCCGAATGCCGACGGAACGCCGTTTTTCGGTTCCCCCACCAAGCTGTTCGAGTACATGGCCATGGGCAAGGGGATCGTGGCCTCGGACCTCGACCAGATCGGCGAGGTGCTGCATCACGACGAGACGGCGTGGCTGGTCCGCCCGGGCGACGTCGCCTCGCTCGCCGAGGGGCTGCTCGTGCTGATCGGGGACGGACCGCTGCGCGAGCGCCTCGGCCGAGCCGCCCGGGACGAGGTCGTGGCGCGCTACACGTGGGCCGAGCACACCCGCAGGATCGTCGAAAAACTCAAGGAACTCTGCACCGCGCGACGCGTCTGAGCCGCGCCCGAACAGCGCCGGCTCATCCTACCTGAGCAGGATGGCGACGATGCGCTCGGCGGCGTGGCCGTCCCAGAGCGCGGGCACCCGGCCGGGCCTGCGCCGCCCCTCGAGGATCGTTGTCGCCGCCTCGACGATGCGCGAGGGGTCGACGCCGACGATGATGTTCGTGCCCTCGCCCACCGTCACCGGGCGCTCGGTGTTGGCGCGCAGCGTCAGGCAGGGCACGCCGAGCGCGGTCGTCTCCTCCTGGACCCCGCCGCTGTCGGTGAGCACCAGAGCCGCAGCCGCCTGCAGCGCAAGGAACTCCAGATAGCCGGAGGGGGGGAGCCACCAGAGCCCGGTCGCGCCCGGCGGCAGCGGCCCGGCCGGCTCCCGGAAGATCCCCGCCGCGCCGATCGCCTCAACCCGCTTTCGCGTGCGCGGGTGCACCGGGAAGATCACCGGCACCCGGCGCGCGAGCTGCCCCAGGGCGCCGAGGATCCCCGCGAAGACTTCCGCGTCGTCCACGTTCGACGGACGGTGCAGCGTCACCAGCGCGTAGCCGCCGGGCACGAGCCCGAGGCGCCCGGGGGTGTCCAGGGCGCGGGCTCTTGGCAGGTGCGCCAGCAGCGTGTCGATCATCACGTTGCCAACCAGATGGATGCGCTCCTGGGCCACGCCCTCGCGGCACAGGTTTTCGACCCCCGAGGGTTCGGTGACGAAGAGCAGGTCGGCCAGAGCGTCGGTCACCAGGCGGTTGATCTCCTCGGGCATGGAGCGGTCGAACGAGCGCAGCCCGGCCTCGACATGCGCAATCGCGATACCGAGTTTGGCCGCCGTCAATGCGGCTGCGACCGTGGAGTTGACGTCGCCGACCACGAGCACGACGTCGGGTCGCTCGGCCAGCAGGTGCGCCTCCAGCGCGAGCATCACGTGCGCCGTCTGCTCCGCGTGCGTCCCGGAGCCGACGCCGAGCGAGATCTCCGGCGGCGGGATCGCCAGGTCGCGGAAGAAATCCCCGGACATTGCCGCGTCGTAGTGCTGGCCGGTGTGCACGAGCCGGTGCGGGACCCCGCGCCGCAGCAGCTCGCGGACGATCGGTGCGATCTTCATGAAATTCGGGCGCGCCCCGACCACGGAGAGGATTTTCATGCCGCGCCCTCGAAAAGAGCGGCGTAGCTCGCTGCCACGCGTGCGGCGGTACAGGGCTCGAGCCAGGCGGCGAGCCGCACGGCGTCGGGCGTACCCGCCTGGCTGAGGAAGACCTCGAGCCGTTCGGCCCCCTCCGCGGTTGCCGCTCTGCGGTGGGGCAGGGAGAGCAGAGCCGGGTACCCGGCGAGAAACGCACGCGAGGTGTCCGCGTCGCTCCCCTCCAGGTTGAGGATCGGCCGGCCGGAGGCGGCATACTCGGCCAGCTTGCTCGGCAGCTGGCTCTCGGTGGCGTTGCCGATGTTCACCAGGCAGGCAACCTGGCGGGCAGCGGCCAGCGCTGTCGCTCGCGGCACGATACCGTGCACGATCAACCGTCCGTCGAACGATCGCCGGGCGGACTCGACGATCTCGCCGCAATCACCCGTATCGCCCATCAGGTGCAGCTCGACGCGATCCCCGAGGGAACCGGCGCACAGCCGCCGGAAGAGTTCGAACAGCGGCCGGGGATCGCGGACCGCGCGGTAGAGCGTGCCCACCCAGAGCAAACGCAGCCTCCCGTCGACGGGGAAGACCGCGACAGCGGCGGCACGGGGCGGCGGGGCATAGAGCGGGGGGATCACCACGATCTTCGCGGCCGCCTCGGGAAAGGCCGAGAGGTAGCGCTCGCGCACCGCTGGGGCGGTCACAGTCACCACGCGCGCCGCCGCCAACACCCGCCGCTCCATGCGCCGATTGAGCCGGCCGTAAAGCAGAGGGTTGTTCACCGGCGGGCGCTCCTGCAGCGAGAACGGGTCGCCGATGTCCACGAGCCACGGCACCCGCGGCCAAGCCCGGTGCGCGGCCAGCGCCACGAGGTGGGACGTGAAGGGGTCCGAAACGCTCACCAGACGATCGTACTGCCCGGCGGCGGACAATTCGAGGGCTTTTTGCCTGGCCGGGGCATACCAGAGACACGCCCAGTCGGGCCAGCGCACGGCCCGCCAGATCCGGCGCGCCAGATCCGCGCCCGGGCCGGGTTTTCCGCAGCACCGCGGCGCGGCGGCGGCCGGGCCGCGCCCGATGCGCACCACCCGCACCCCGTCGCTGCTCTCCTGTGACGCGAGTCCGGCGCCCGCGGCACAGAGCACCGTCACCTCCGCGCCGCCGGCCGCCCACTCCCTGGTGATTGCCGACCAGCGCAGCGCCCGGGGGTGCTCCCGGGGAGCGTACCAGCAGCTGACCACCAGGATCCTCATCGCCGCTCCCTCCAGCCGTAGCCCGAGGAGAAGGGAACCGCGCTGCTGAAGCCGTGGGGGGGCAGTGCCGGAGCGAGCAACGCCAGTCCCCTCCCCCAGTCGGTCACGCGCAGCCGGTCGGCCAGGATCTCCACCCGCCGCCGGACGGGAGACCCGTAACCGTGGTGCTCCCCGAGAAAGCCTTCCGGGCAGAAAGAGAGGCATTCGGCGCGCGTCTCGTCAGGCAGGCAGAAGAGTCCCGGTCCGTAGCGCCCGGGCTCGCGGCCGTCAACTGTGTGCGGCGCGAAGTGCGCATGCACCGAACGATACTCGTTGCGCCGCTCCGGCAGCGGCGTGTACAGATAGCTGCCGGGGTCGGCAACGATCATCTGCCCGTCGGCCGCGACCACCAACCCGAGTTGGTCGTGGTGAGCGTGCCCCCCGTTCCCGCGTTGACCGACGGGACCGCAGCGCACCAGCAGGTACAGACGCTTCGAGCGAAAAAGGTACAACCCGAAACCCGGCCAGGCGCGCAGGACGAGCCCGCTGCGCAGATCGCCGCCGGGGAGAGGGATCTCCAGGGAAACGGCGTCGGCGGGAGAGGCGCACCCCCACGCGGAGGGAACCGCGGGATTCGCCCCGGCACCGGCCGCCACGGCGGGCAACGTCACGTTCGCCAGATGCCTGATCAGAAAATTCTCCAGGTTCCCCTCGTCGCCCGCGCCCAGGAAATCGCTCCGTCCAAAGAGGCCGGCAGCCGCAGCCGGAAGGTGCCGGTGGTCCAGGTGGTCTTCCCACCAGTACCGGGCATGCTCCGGCAGATCGTCGAAGCCCTCGAGATTCGACCAACGCCGTCGGGCCTGCCCGACCTGCTCCGGACGGAAAGCGGGCCAGAGTTTGAGGAAGCGACCGCTGTCGAAATCGCCGACCGGGGGAACGCGCCCATCGGGGCCGGCCACATGGAGCGTGAAATCGGCAAGTCGCTCCAACCGTTCGAAGTACCACGGCGGAAAGGGCGAGCTTCGCCCCGATCCCTCCAGCGGGTGAAGCGGAACGGGCGCGGGCGCGAGTCCCGGGGGGTGCGGCTGCAGCCGGTGGTCGTACTCGGCGAGGGCGGCCAGCTTCCGCTCGGGCAGGCCGAGCACCAGAGCGGTCGTCCAGAGCACCATCTCCCCCGCCAGGCGGTGGTAGCCAGTGGACGCCTCGAAAGAACTGCCATCGGGATGGAACTGCAGTTCGACCTCGGTCACCAGTTCGCGCACGGCGAACGCCAGCCAGGCATCGGCGAGCGGCGAACGCGGCAGGTAGGCGGCGATGAAGAACAGGCCGCAGACGTCCGCGAGGTAATGGTTCCCGCGCAACTCGACGCTCCACTCCAGGTTGGCGACGATGTGCCGCGCGTGCTCGGCGACGCACTCGGCAAACAACCCCTCGAAGAGTGGATCGAAAACGACCCCGGCGGCCAGCAGCAGATCCCGCGCCACGAGCAGGTTGGCGGCGCGAATCGCCGTGTCCATCGTGCAGGCCCAGGCGACGCCGAAGCGCGGCGGATTGGCGGCGATGAAATCGAGCACCTGCGAGCGAAACTCCAGCGCGTAGGAGTGCGGTGGCATAAAGCCGGGAGACCTGTCTCGCGCCAGCGCGAAAGCCCAGGCCAGAACGGGAAGGTGTTGCATGCGGGAGAGTTCCCAGGGGACCTTCACGTCAACCCCGGCGAGGTGACCGTAGGAGATGTCGCGATACCAGAGGCTCTCCGGCCAGCGGAAGCCGGACTTGAAGTCGAGGTGCCAGTCGATCGGCCGGTATTCGCGGGGGATCAGCCGACGGATGCGCCGCGCCGCGCCGCGATTCGCGCGATTGATGCCGCGCACGGGGTCGACGGCGGGGGTCTCGCGGCGATGCCCGTCCAGCCCGCGGCAGCTCATGCCGTGGCGCACTTCGACCCAGCCGGAGCCGAGCAGGTCGAAACGGTGGGCAATGCAGAGCGCGCTGCGGGCGCAGATTTCGTCCGCCCGGGACTTCAGAAGCTCCGGCGGAGGAGCGGGGAAGTGGCGCAGCAAGGGCGTTCCGGGGGCGCGAGGTGCAGCGAGCGTGGGCAGCACGCGGTCCTTCAGGTAGCGCGCGTGCGCAGCGACCTCCCGGTGGACGATCTGTCCCGCGCGACGCACTGCCGTGCGCGGCGGCAGCGTGCGGGCCATGTGCAGGTAGTGGCGCAGGCTCTCACTCACGGGTCAGCGCGCGATCTCTAGCCTGCCGATGAAGGAGACCCACTTCTCACCCGTGTTGTCGGAGTCGCTCATCACGGCGAGGCTCGCGGACCGCGGCGGGTTCTTGCCGAAGGCGCGGCGGCAGTCCCCGAGCACGTCGGCTTCCTCCTCGACCCACTGCCCGACTCCAGAACAAGCACTGGCTCTTCTGTCAGTCCGACCGGCTCTCCATCCTGAAATCCAGTCCTGCTCATCGTTCAGCGCCCGCTCTGCACCTGAGCACGATACCACACAGCCGAGCTGAACCGCATCTGGCTCGAGAGACCGGTGTGAACTTTTTGTTTGAGATGGCGACAAATCCTGTTGCCACAGGTCGCGCTGGACTCGCCCATGGCGGGCCTCCGCTATGGTTTCGGCCGCTACGCTTCTCTGGCCCCTCGAAAATCACCAGCGTGATACGATGGCGGACGCGCTGGTACAGAGACCGCGCTGACGTGGTACAACAAAAAAACGGTGGATAGCCATTGGGAAACCTTAGCGCTGACACAGGGACCGGGAATAAGCGGCCAATCGCTAGGTACTGTGTTCCGCCTCTGCCTTTCCGCAAGAGCCCTTCGTCATGGGCGAGCAGGCCCGCCTGCGTTGAATCCGTCCGGAACCAGCGGCACATCGAATTCGACCGGCTCTGGCTCGCTCGTTCGGGTGATTCATGTGCGGAATAGCCGGATTCCTTGCGACGGGTGCTGGACGGCACGGACCGGAACTGCTCGTGGCGATGGGCAACGCGTTGGCACACCGGGGACCGGACGGCTCGGGCGAGTGGCTCTCGCCAGACGGCCGCGCGGGCCTCGCCCACCGGCGTCTCGCGATCCTGGACCTGTCCGAGGGCGGCGCGCAGCCTATGGTCTCCGGCGACCGCCGGTTCGCGATTTCGTTCAACGGCGAGGTGTTCAACTACCACGAGATCCGCGAGGAGCTCAAGGGGCGCGGGCACGCGTTCCGGAGCGACTCCGACACCGAGGTGCTGCTGGCTGCCTGCCGCGAGTGGGGCGCCGAGGGCGCGGCGTCCCGCCTCATCGGCATGTTCGCCTTCGCGCTCTGGGACGACCGGGAGCGGCGGCTTTCCCTCGTGCGCGACCGGCTCGGCATCAAGCCGCTCTATCTCGCCCGCGCTCCGGGGCTCGTGCTGTTCGCCTCCGAGCTCAAAGGGATCATGGCCTGCCCCGCCTTCTCCCGGGAGGTCGACCGCGCCGCGCTGCAGCATTAC